>CAMVRG010000001.1 GCA_947169815.1 uncultured Clostridia bacterium
GCTCGCATACGTACGCCTTGCCCTTTTTAATGAGCTTAATCGCGCATTCATAGAGAAAATCGAAATAGTCGCTTGCAAAGTACACGTTATCGTAGTCGAAGCCGAGCCACTTGATATCCTCCTCGATAGCCTCAACGTATTCGGTATCCTCTTTAGTCGGGTTAGTGTCGTCGAAACGGAGGTTACAAATTCCGTGATATTTGTTTTTTACGCCGAAATTAATGCATATAGCCTTTGCGTGGCCGATATGAAGATATCCGTTCGGCTCGGGAGGAAAACGGGTCTGAACTCTTGAATATACGCCCTCTTTTAAATCCTCGTCGATAAAATCGTGAATAAAATTCGAGGCGGTTTCTTCGTTCTTGATTTCGTCAATAGCCATTATTTTTCCTCCTTATAGTAGTCCAGAGCGTTTTCAAGACGGTTAATTACCCTCTCTTTTCCGAGAAGCGCGGTTATTGAATAAAGGTCGGGAGTGTTTGTCCTGCCCGTGAGGGCAACTCTTATTACCGTTGATACGTCTCCGACGTGGCCGTCGAAAGCGTTGGGATTCTGTTTGTATTCCTTAACGTTTGGAGTGCAGCCGACCGACTCGCACATATCCTTTATTCTTGAAAACCAGGTATCCTTATCGTCGTCAAGATTTACTATATCCCTGTATTTTTCAAGTACCTTGACTGCAAGCGCGGGAGTAGCGTTACCCGTAAGCTCATAGCAGGGGGTAAAGGTCTCGTCGTACATATAGCTTATATAGTCGGGAATATCGCTCCATTTGGCGATATCCTTTCTCGGCTTTTTGTTTTCTCTGTCGATATTGAGAATCGCCGTTGCGCGCTCCCTGTCCTGCTCATAAAGCGCGGCGAGCTCTTTATTATATTCCTTAGCCCATTCGTAAGAGAGCGCGAAAACCTTTTCGGCGGGCATTTTACATATAACGTTTTTGCTTACGTCGGCAAGCTTTACCATATCGAAAAGCGCGCCCGATACGCTCATTTTCTTGATGTTAATCGGGAACTTGTCAATGCTTTCGTTTGCATTAATCCTGCGCCAGTCCTCAAAATTTGAGTTGGCGAGAGTCATAATATATTCGGTTACGCTCTCCTTCGGGAAGCCCTGTTCGGCGTAGTAGGTTACCTTCGCCTCGGGGTCCTTACGCTTTGAAAGTTTACGTTTCCCGCCGTTTTCCTCCTTCATAATTGGGGCAATATGGGCGTATTTCGGCGGCTTAAAGCCGAGAACGCGGAAAAGCTGAAGATGAATAGGTATACTCGCTATCCACTCGTCGCCTCTTGTTACGTGGGTTGTCCTCATAAGGTGGTCGTCAATAGCGTGGGCGAAGTGATACGTCGGTATTCCGTCGGATTTTAAAAGCACGATATCCTGAACGTTTTCGGGCATTTCGATTTTACCTCTTATAAGGTCGTCAAAACGGCATTTACCCTCAAGCGTACCCGGGGATTTGAGACGAAGCGTCCACTGCTCGCCGCGGGAAATCCTCTCTTCAATTTCTTCAAGAGACAGGTCGCGGTGCTTTGCGTATTTTCCCCATACGCCCTTAATGCTCTCGTTTTCCTGCGAGGCTCTTATTCCGTCAAGCTCCTCGGCGGTCATAAAGCAGGGGTAGGCAAGTCCCTGAATTACGAGCGATTTAGCGTATGTCTGGTATATATCCTTGCGGGCGGTCTGATAATACGGGCCGTAGTTTCCGATTTCCTTTCCCTCGGCGATAACGCCCTCGTCGGGCTCAATCCCGTAAACGGAAAGTCCCTTGAGCATTACCTCGATAGCGCCCTCGACTTTACGCTTCTGGTCGGTATCCTCAACGCGGACGAAAAATACGCCGTCGGTATCCTTAGCGGTCTTATATGAAACAAGACAGGTAAAAAGATTTCCGAAATGTAGAAATCCCGTAGGACTCGGTGAAAAACGCGTTACGCGCGCGCCCTCTTTTAAGTCGCGCGGGGGATATTTTTCCTCGTAATATTCGGGAGTTTTATCAATCTCGGGGAAGAGAATTTCCGCAAGTTTATTATAATCCATAAATATCTCCTTTAAGATATAATTATTAATTTACAAAATTAGTCATAATATTATCGCATAAATAATGACATTATTCAATATTAAATAATAAAAAAGTTTATAATTTTATCAGGATTTCAAAATTTTTTCTTGACCTCGGAGTAAATTTGTGCAATAATGGTAGGGCGCTGAAGAAAATACATATCGAGGTGTGGCTCAGTTTGGTAGAGCACTACGTTCGGGACGTAGGGGCCGCTGGTTCAAATCCAGTCACCTCGACCACCAAACCCACAATTTCAGTCAAAAAGGCTTGGAATTGTGGGCTTTTTCTTTTGTGACGAAAAAAGTGTTGTTTCTTGCGAAAGAACTTTGAAAAAGGAAAAAACTACTGCAAAATGAGTTTCCCCGAAAAAACTCCCCGATTTTCTACAGCTTTTCGGGGAGTTTACAGGAGAGGATTGTTTACGATTTCAAACCCTGTGAAGTGTTTATCCTCATTTATGGAGAAATTCTTTGGAGTCTTTTGTTTTTGCTTGCAACGCTGTTTTAGCTCTGCTCTTGAGATTGAGGTGTGAATCAACAAAGCTCCCGATGTGTTGTCAAATCCACACGCAAAAAAGACAGCCGAAGCCACCTTGATTGTGACCTCGACTGTCTCTTTATTTATGACAACGCTCTCTACGTAGGCGTTGATGAATTCCTTCTTTGCGTTTATGTCAGTTTCGTTTTTTAGTTCTTCCTCAAGAGTTTTTATCGCATTTCTGACTTGTGCTTCGGAGATTGCAGGAAGCTCGGCAGGAGTTTCCTTTTCGATTCTCTGTTCAATGTCCTTTATTGACTGTGTGATTTTGTTGATTTCCTCTATGAAGGCTTCTCCGTCGGCACCGTTTGCGATTGCCTTTGCAATGTTGCTCTGCTTCGTTTTCAGAGCTTTCAACTGCTTTTGGTAGAGCTTGATGTCCTTGCCCTTTGTTGACTGCATTTCCTTATGATAGTCGTTTATTTGTTTGACGATTTCTTTTATTCCCTCGTCTGTGAAAAGGTACTTGAAAACCTGTTCTATGACGAAATTCTCAAGCCTGTGCTTTTCGATTTCGGGGTTTTTGCAGCCCATGTCAGCGTGACCTGCTCTTTTACCGCAACGGTAGCTTGAGTAGGTTACTCCTTTGCCCGACTTACGAGTGTTGCCTTGATACGAAAATCCACATTCACCGCATTTTACAAGACCAGCAAGCAGGTATGTTGAATTACTGCGAAAAGAGCTTTTTCCCCTTTTATGCGTTGCAAGTATCCGTTGAGCCTTGTTGAAGGTTTTATCGTCTATGATTCTCGGAACTCCGTTTTTTATTCTTATGATTTCGTCTTCGGGTTTGTTTCTATGGCTGTTATGCTTGCCATTACTGTCTTTTCCGACTCTGCGATTGTAGGTGTATTCTCCAATGTATTTTCTGTTTTGAAGAATTGCATTGAATGAAGACTTTGAAAACTCGTTCCCTGCTCTTGTGGTGTAGCCTTTGGCGTTGAGCTCCTTTGCAATGTCGTTGTAGGACTTTCCCTGCGTGTGCATTTTGAAAATTGTTCTGACGATTTCTGCCTCAGCCTCGTTTATGACAAGCTTTCTGTCAACAACATCGTAGCCAAGCGGAGGACTGCCGCCTGTGTGCAAACCCCTGAGTGCAACCTCTTTTAGCCCTTTTTTGACCTCTTGAGAAAGGTTATCCGAGTACAGTTCGCTGTATGCTTCCTTTATTGCGGTGAAGAACTTCCCATTAGGCGTGTCCTCCAAGTCATCCTTTAGCGAGTACAGGGCTATTCCCATTTCTTTTAGTCTTGCTCTGTACACTTTTGAATCAAGAGCGTTTCTTGCAAATCGGTCAAGGTTGTGAACGATTACGATTTCAAATTCACGCTGTTCGCAATCAGAAAACAACCGTTGAAATTCAGGACGGTTAGCGTTAGTTCCGCTTTTTGCTCTGTCAATGTATTCTGCAACGATTTCTATGTTGTTTTTTACTGCAAAATCTCGTATGGCTCGCTGTTGAGCTTCGATTGAAAAGCCGTCATCCTGTGCGGCAGAGCTGTATCTCATATAGGCTGCCGCTTTTATTTTTCGTGCCATTAGCGTTTCTCCTTGTTATTTTGATTACTGATAAGCCTCCGTTGATTCATCAATGGTAGCACTTATTAGTTATGATAGATAACCATTGAAGGTTTTATTACTATAAAAATTGCCGTATTCTTTGAGGTTCATATCAATAAAAAAAGCGATAAAACCTCTTTTTAACAGTTCATCGCGTAACTTTATCATCAATGGTGCGTTATTAATAATAAAGATTCTTTCAGAGCGTTCAATTTCTTCTTCAATTGTATTTAAGACAGATTCATATCTTTCCTCGTTTATTCCGCAAAAACACGGAGTTTCTCCTAATGCAAAAGAGTTATGCATAATTGCAATAAACTCATTTACCGCTTCTTCAATATTTGGGTCAAGTAAAACGGCTGCTTCAGGGTTCCAAACGTCAAAATAATAAAAGAAAAGCTCTGAGTTTCCTTTCAAATTGTGTTCTTTCTTATGATTATTGTTGATTTCCATAATTTTCCTCCTTTTTTAATGTTGATATGAGATACGTGTTAGTGTTCTTCATAGTTACTAATAAACCGCCGCCGAATTCTCAGCGACGGTTGTATCGGTATAACTACTAAGAAACAATATAACCGTTAACTAAATGATTATAATCAATATTGTAATCTTTAAAAAGCTTAGGCTTTATGTTGACAAGCCTTATATCTACGCCTTTGTATTGCGACTTAACCTTTTGGTATAAATCGACAACCTCAGGTGCGTTGTTGAAAAAGTATATAGTATGAAACTCGTCATAGTGACCATCGAAATAGTCTACTACTTCCGAGATTTCATCTCTATAAAAGGGGTAAAATGCAGGTTGGTCTGCATCAATACCATCGTGTCCAAATATGACATTCGGCATTTCGCAATGGTAACCCTCGTTATCCTGTACTTCTTTAGCAAGAAAGTAGAATATTATATCCTCTTTAGCGTCCTTAACTTTACTGTTTTTCTTAATCATATTTTTATTCAACATAGGTTTTACCTCCAATACTATTTATTTTTGTTGAATATAATTCTGCTATTAAACAGATTGTAAAAATAGTTACAAACTATTAAACTAAGCACGTCTATAGCCTCATAAAGAGTCTCAACTGCCTTCTGGTAGTAATTACTATCAGATTCAGCTTTCTTTGAAGCCTTTTTAACAAGCGGCTTCACTTCAGACTTCTTTTTGAGGTCTGACCTGCTTACGACAATTTTAATTTTTGAGGTAAACATAGTCATACCCCCTTTCCTTAAAATTGTATAATAATTATCCGAGAGCATTATAGGGAATAAATACTTCATATACCCTTAGCCTGTTCCCGTTGATTATTCGCTTTTTAGCTCGATGGTCGCCGTCTCTTTTAAGATAGCCGCCTTTTTCAAGAAGCTTTAAAACTCTATTACTATCACCAACTGGACATTCTGCAACAATATCTTTAAACTTGTTAGTGTTATAATACACCATTAATCCGTCGTTAACTTTTTGAACATATCCGACGGTATATCCTGATTGTTGCCTCGGTACAGTACTGCCTCGTTCATATATTTCATATCTTGCAGTGTTGGCAAGATATGTATTATTAAGGAACTGTAGTACGGCAGTTGTCTCATCTGGATTATAAGTCTTGTTCTGCTCCTTAATCGCTCTAAAAAGCTCTTGCTTGATACCCTCAATATCAAAATTGAGGTCAAGCACCTCTGAACAAATCTCTGCTGATAAAACGATAATTGCAATATGCTTAATAAGCCTGTTGACAAGCTCGTTATCAACATCGAGTTCATCTGAGAGCAGTATTCTTTTTTCAAGGTACTGCTTCCTTAATTGGTTTATCCTGTTATCGTCCTCAAATATGTATTCAAGGATTTTAGGGTAAACCTGTCCGTAATTGTTAACGATTACAGACTTTAAGGCTTCGGCACTATGGGCGTTGGCAGTTATCTGCTCAAATTCCAATTCAAGCACACGGACAAGTAAACCTTTATTAAGATTGCACTTATCAAGAAGTGACTCTTCGCCTGTACTGATAACAGTAGTCGACCAAGTGCCAACCTTCTTCTGTGAAGAATCTGAATTGAGTCTGCCTCGCTCCTGACGATTCGCAACATCATATACAAAGCTCGTTAACGAGTTTGTATTTGATTGCGAAATCTCGTCAAAAACGATAGGATACCCATAGTTGCCCCTTAGCAAGCTTAACTTGAAGTTGTTAGTGCTGTTCCAGCCGCAGAAGAGGGTGTTTCCCTCTATTGACTGTGGACTGCACGCAACGCTCAAGGCGAGCATTGCAAAGGTTGTTTTGCCCTTTGAGCTGTCTCCTTTAAGGTGGAATATGAGCGAGCTGTCAAGCTCGTCTGCTAACATACCTTCAAAGAGAGCAGATACGCCTGTTGCGATAGCTATCTGCAATGGCACCTGCGGCATTGCAAATTGCTTTATGTCGCTTTGCCACGCTTCAAAGCTACCTGTGGGCTGTATGCTCAATGAGCCTTGGTATTCAGCATTTAACTCCTCCGAGCTGTATAACCTGTGAGCCTTGAAAGCTTGCTTTTCATCCTTTACCGACCAACCTAAATTATGGTAGATACATTCAGTTTGTAGCTTGTTTTCTTGCTCATACAAGGTCTTACAAGCGTGGGAAAAGGTGGTAACGTTTGCCCCATAGGACAGTAACACGCCTTTGTCGGAGTATAACTGCTTCCTTGACACGATAGCCTCCGTGTAATCCTTACCGTCTGTGACAGAGAGTTTTACATATCGGATACCTGTATCAAGGTCTTTGAGTTTACCGATAATGGTAACGCAAGAATTAATAATTAAACCTCCTTATTATTAGTTTTTGTTTCACTCATAATTAGTATTAACGAGTAAGATTAATAATTGTTATGAGAGTGAAAAAAATAACGAGTTAGATATAAACATAACACCCCTGAACTTACGTTCGGGTTACATATGTTTATTAATCTAACTCGTTAGTCGCACTTTTTAAGTGCGATATCATTATAGCATGATTTGTATAGGATATCCATTCGCAAAAACACAAAAAGTGGCAATTTTTAAAAATGTTGTTTTTTTAGCGTTTATGCCTTATCCTCCCCATAACGATTCGGAGCCGATGCCCCGATGCTTTGTCAAAATGCTTAAAAACGCCACTTGTGCAAATTGCACAAAAGAGTGTTCATTTTACTGTTTTCTGAGCTTTCAGCACCCATCCTTGACGGACTGCAGGAGTCAGCGGATGAAGGAATTCACGCTCGTTACCGTCTGTAATCTGATAGGTTTTATCCGCAAACGGCTGTAAGAGTGTCATAACTGTTTCCTCTCGTTCTGCGTATTTCTTTCTCGTTTCCGTAAACTTACCCCAAGCAAGAATTATCTTGTCGGCTTTCTGTGCCGATTCAATAATGATACGGTCAGTTTCCGAATCCCATAGGTTTTTCGTTCCCTTAACCTTCTTAATGTTAGCTCCAACTTTTGAAATAAGATTAGTAAGAGTGAAACCGCCGAAACCGAGCATGCTGACATTGTTTGTTATCAGGTTTGTTGTAAGGTCGCTTGTAACATTGTAATCCTCTGACGGCGCTATCGTGATTACATTTGCTACGGGGAGTGACTTATTCCATATCTTTGTCATTGAATATCGGTGCTGACTATCGTCAGAAAATACCGCCTCGCATTTGATTGTAGTTTTTTCCGTTGTCATTATATTTCCTCACTATCTATATTTATTATTCTTTCTGTGCTATCTTCAAGCAGATTATTTATTATTTCAGTCGTTAGCGTTACAGGCTCGGCAAAAAGAGAAACTGCATAGTCGTTAGTCAAAACAAAACAGCTATGCAGCAATTCAACTTTTTCATTTTTGCCTATTATGGAAAGCCTGTCCGTGAACTCGTATATTGATTTGTCAAGCGGCAAGGACAAGCCCATTTCCCTGTGTCGTTTACAATCTTCAATGCTTTCCAAAAAGAAAAAAGCTCCGAACTCTGAAATGTCGGAACATTCATATGTTTTCAAGAAATATTGCAGATACCTTGTAATGTAGGCTTGTATCAGATTGTTAGTATGATTGAGCTTTTTCAAATCATTTTCGTCTTGTATTTTTACCATTTGACCTCCTGACCTTGCTTCCCGTGCAGAGCAGCGTTAGAGCTGAAACAGCACCCGAAAGCAACATTTCTATTGCAACCTCTGTTGATACGCTTGCAAAAGCAAAGAGCATTAGTCAGCCTCCTTCCTTTTAGTTTTATTATCAGCAACGCTCTCGGCTGTCAAAACAGATACGAGCGTTACTGCAAAACCAATCAAAAACCAGATTTCTTTCATCCTTTCACCTCCGATAAAACAGGCTATCCCGTTTTTAGGATAGCCTGAAATCTAATTATCGTTTCTTCTTTTTAATTTGCTTAACTATGAATCCAGTCACAGTCGTACATACTTAACAGCCAGCTTACATTATCACTATCCGTTACATTAGTTGAATGGGTTAATAAATCGGCAACTAAACTTAATTTAGTAAGGTCAATTTTGGGCATTTGTGTTCGTGCTCCATTGCCAAAAGCTATTGAAGGGGATGTCATAACGGTTGAATTATTTGAGCTATATGTCGTTGGCTTTGTTGTACCGTAACCAGCTACTGTTATATCCACTTTCCATTTACCCTCTGTAGGAATAGTTGCACTCGTTAACCCTGCATCTTTGAATGCATATTTATAAATTGTTTGGATGCTATTTGGAATAGTGATTTTATTAAGTTTTGTACAATCTGCAAAAGCATAAGTATCAATAGTAGTCAATCCCTCTGGGAAATTGATTTCATTAAGAGAAGTACAACCGTTAAAAGCATAATCGCCAACATAAGTTATTGTAGATGGAAGAACTACCTTTTCTATTGTTGTAAGATTTTCAAAGCCGTGTGATATTATTTTAGTAACATTCTTACCATTATATGTTTCTGGTATTTCTATTATCGCTAAATCTTGCGCTCCTTCGCCAGCCTTAACACCATAGTTACCATCAGGTAATTCCACAAATTTCAAAAAATCGCTTGTATTAATCAATTGTGACATATTCCCGATGTTATCCGTTGTACCGTCAGTATAAGTGATTACGATGTTACCATCTACTATCTCTATTTTTTCAATTCCTCTTCCGTCGGCTCCGTCATCACCTTTGTCACCCTTTTCGCCTTTATCACCCTTTTCGCCTTTGATGTTTCCAAGGTTGATAACTGTGTTATCTGTAAGGGTAATGATTAATTCGCCATTAGTAGCAAGCGTAACAGTTCTAATGCCAACGCCGTCTTGACCGTTTGTACCATTCTGTCCATCAGTACCGTTTGTGCCGTTAGTACCGTCTCTGCCGACTATAAGTCCGAGATTTTGAGATGTACCGTCACTGTAAGTGAAAACGAGTTCACCATCTGCGTTGATTTCACTTCTTACAATGCCAATACCATTAGCGCCCTTAATATTACCGAGATTAAGTACAGTACTATTTGTGAGTGTAACGGTTAATGCACCTGTACTGTCAATCGTAACATTTGCAATTCCTACGCCATCCGCTCCATTAGCGCCGTCTTGTCCGTTCACTCCGTTTTGACCGTCTGTTCCATCTTCTCCTTTATCGCCTTTATCTCCCTTGTCGCCTTTTTCGCCTTTAATGCTTCCAAGGTTAATAGTCTGATTATCAGAGAAGGTTAATACAAGCTCGCCGTTTGAATTTATCTGCACATCAGTAATGCCGATACCGTCTTGTCCATCAACGCCGTCGCGACCGTTAGTTCCGTTTGTACCGTCCTGACCGTCTACACCATCACGACCGTTTTGACCGTCAATTCCGTCACGTCCTACAACTTTTCCAAGGTTGGACGATGTTCCGTCAGAATAAGTAATTATCAAATTGCCTTCTGCATTAATTTCCGTATTGCTCACGCCTCTACCGTCGGCACCATTTTGACCGTCTTGACCGTCTTGTCCATTGGTGCCGTCCTGTCCGTCAGTACCTTTTACAGCACCGAGGTTTGTTGTTGTGCCATCGGAATATTCAATTACTAATTCGCCGCTATCATTAATTGATGTTGCCGAAACTCCTCTACCGTCCTGACCGTCTTGTCCGTCAACACCGTCTCTGCCGTTAGTGCCGTCAACTCCGTCACGACCTACAACCTTTCCGAGATTAACCGATGAGTTATCCGTGTAAGTTATGACAAGGTTTCCATTATCGTCAATGCTTGAATTCAAAACACCTCTGCCGTCCTGTCCATCAGTACCGTTTTGACCGTCAACACCGTCTCTGCCGTTGGTGCCGTCAGCACCGTTTTGTCCTTTAATAATACCAAGGTTGACAGTTGTTCCGTCAGAATAGGTAACAACTACTTCACCGTTTTGATTAATACTTGTATCTGAAATACCTAATCCGTCAACTCCATCTCTTCCATTAGTGCCGTTGGTGCCGTCTTGTCCATCCTGCCCGTCAGCACCAACAATTTTTCCAAGTTCAAGCGTTGTTCCTGTTGATAAGGTAATTTCAAGATTTCCTTCATTTGTGATGTTAATCGATGAGATACCTACTCCGTCAGAACCATCTCGACCATCCGTACCGTTAATGCCGTCTCTGCCATTAGTACCATCAACACCATCACGACCATTGGTGCCATCTCTACCGTTTTCACCCGTAATTTTTCCAAGATTTGATGTTGTATTATCAGAGTATGTAATGATAAGATTTCCGTTCCCGTCAACCTCAGTATTTACAATACCTAAGCCATCTGTACCATTTGAACCATCGCTACCGTCTCTGCCTTTTACAACACCAAGGTTAGTATTATTACCATCAGAGAAAGTCAGCACAAGTTCTCCGTTATCGTTAATGCTTGAAGCAATAATGCTAACACCGTCAACACCATCACGTCCGTTTGTACCATTTGTTCCATTAATACCGTCACGTCCGTCTCTGCCGTTGGTGCCTACAACAACGCCGAGATTATCAACAAGATTGTTGGAGTAGGTCAAAACTAATTCACCGTTTGCATTGATTTCGGAACGAACTACGCTAATACCGTCCTGTCCATCATTGCCATTTTGACCGTCAGTTCCATCTCTTCCGTTAGTACCATCAATACCATCACGACCTGCTGCACCGATTACATTACCAAGGTTAGAACGCTGACCATTTGAATAGCTGAGTACCAACTCTCCTTCAGAATTGATTTCTGCATTTGTAACGCTTATGCCGTCAGCTCCGTTTTGACCGTCCTGTCCGTCAAGACCATTGACTCCGTCCCTTCCGTTCTGTCCGTCGGCGCCTACAACAATGCCGAGATTCGCTGTGTTGCCGTCAGAGTAAGTAATTATTAACTCTCCGTTAGCGTTGATTACAGAGCTTGTAATGCTTACGCCGTCTTGACCGTCAACGCCATCACTACCATCACGACCATTGATACCGTTTATACCATTTGTGCCGTCTCTACCATCTCTACCGTCGGTACCATCTCGTCCATCAGCACCTACAACCACACCAAGATTAGCCGACTGCCCATTTGAGTAAGTCAACACTAATTCGCCGTTAGTATTAATTTCAGAGTTGCTAACGCTAACGCCGTCAATGCCGTTTGTACCAACAACCTTATCAAGATTAACCGAACTACCATCAGAAAAAGTCAACACTAATTCACCATCAGTATTGACACTTGCAGCTGAAACACCTCTGCCGTCCTGTCCGTCAGCACCGTTTTGACCGTCAACACCGTCATGACCATTTGTTCCATTAATGCCGTCAGTACCATCTCTGCCATCTTGTCCATCAGCACCGTTTTTTCCGTCTTTACCATTGGTACCATTCTTACCGTTAGTGCCGTCTTTTCCGTTGGTACCGTTTTTGCCGTTAACTCCGTTTTTGCCGTCGGAGCCTGCGACCTCACCGACATTAAGCTGAGTTCCGTCAGAAAGCGTCATTATCAATTCGCCGTTGGAGTTAAAGTTGGCATCCTTTATGGAAACGGGCTCTTGCTTACCGTTTGCTTTAATGGAATTAAGCCATTCCTTTTCTGTACCTTTGAATCCGTTTTCAACTGCAATGTCATAAGCAGATTTACCGTTTAACGAATCAAGCCATTCTTCCATCGTTCCGTCATAGCCGTACTGCTGTGCTAACTCATAAGCAGAAAGTCCGTTTTCTATCTTTGCACTTGCAGGCGCCGTACCGTTCTTATGTACAAGATTTGCTACTAAAAATGCAATGCCAAACATCAAAAGAAGTAAAATGATAATAATTACAACTTTACTTATAATGTTCTTTTTTGATTTTGCATTAGTTTGTCTTAGGTTTTCCTGTTCCATTTTTTCACCTCAGTATTTTTTATTTTACTATACTAATCAGTAATGACATCAACTGTCCATTTAGCTGTTTTTTATATGGTCTTTTAAAAGTTTTCTGATTGTTCTTTCAGAATAATTGTATTTTGTGGCAATCCTATTGATTGATTCAGATGTTCCGTCATAGGTCTTTATCGCTTCTTGCAGAACAAACTCCTTTGAAAAAAGCTTAGTAGGAAAATTGACCTGACTGCCACGAAAATTCTCATATAGCTTTACTGCATTATCAAAACCGATTAGGTCGGCAATGGTTTCGTACACGCCGTTTAGCGTGGTACTTTTCTTATCTTTTACATCAATATCAATCACCTACTTTTCACCTGCCTTTAATTATAAGATGATATGATTGCAATTTCTTTCGGCAATTTCCACGCGTTTTTCCAAATTTTACCAAAAGAAAAAGTACAGAGAAACGCTATCTCTGTACCTTCAATTATATGATATGTATTTTTTGTTGCAGTTGCTTCGTTTTCTGTGCTCCCCGATTTCCCCGATTTTTTCAAGATAAGTCTTGTTCAAAGAAAAAACTTGTTGTGGGAGAATGTCAGACACTCACGACCTCGCCCACAAGTACTATTAGGAGATTTTTGTTACTGAAAAACAAGAGCTTTTTTACGCTTTATTATTCGGAAAAACTGTTTATGAATTATTCCCTATGTTGACAGGTCTTCGAAAAGGGTGTTGTTTTTACTCGTTTTATGTTTACAGCGTGGGTTTAATAGGTCTCAGTTCACCTCGACCAGTTGGAGTGTTCATAGCGGATTCGGTATGAACACTCCATTTTTTATTCAGTTTCTATGTAACGAGCAGGTCTTAAGCCTGCTCACTTTTCTTATGCGGTTTTGGCTTTGGTGATGCAAAAATGTACAAAAAAACGACAATAAAAGACAAAAGCAATTGAAAAATAGGGGTTGACAAATCGAAAATGTTTGTTCTCAATAGATAAAACAAGCCTATGCTGAAATGAATCAGCATAGGCGGTTTTTGGATGTTAAGTTTTTATAAGGCTAGCTCTAACACAAGGAACCGTCCCCTGTGTTCGTCCCCTGTGTTCATATTGAAATACTTTTATTGTGGAACAGAGAACCGTCCCCTGTGTTATTTTGTTGCTTTTCTTCGCGGGACAGGGAACCATTTCCTGTCCCATACGAATTAATAAATCCAATAAATACACGGTTGTTCAACATATATTATTTCATCGCTGTTTTTATATGCAATAATATTAACACGGTCGGCATTTTTTATCGGAATGAGTAATCTATGTTTGCTATCTCTAATTTCAATTCTGCTGAAAAGTCTTATGTGCTGTTTTGAAGGTAAAAAAATACCTCTCATTAATTCAGATTCGTATTCATAATAATCATCATATATAACAGAATTGTATATAACAAACTGCTTTAAATGAATTATAAAATTTGAACTATCACATTTTAAATGTCCAAGATAACGGCATTTATAATCATCATATTCAAATTCGTAATTTTCATGTTTTACGGGTTTTTGCTTTGCGAAATCATATACGTATATTGCGCCTTTTTTTAGATACACTAATTCATTATCCGTATTTTTATTAATAACGCCTTTATCTATAAACACTTTTTCAACGTTTTCACGGCTAGTGTCAATATAGAATATATTAGTTTCATTATTTGGACAATCAGGATCTCGCTCACAATAATACAAGAAATCATCAACAAATGAATATCCGTATTTTATTTTATCGGTTATTTCTGAATATTGTCTTGTTTTTATATTAATACAAACCAAATATCCATCATCTCTAATATAAAACAAACAACCATTCTTGTACGTTACGTTTCTCACATAATCTTCATTAATAAGTATTTCGCCATTGACAATAATATCGTAAGGTTTTAATTCACGATTCTCCGATAATCCTATGGCAATATACCCGTTATTAATAGGAATATATGATATAACATTCGTATATCCATCTATTGTGATCTTTCGACTGACTTTTGTTTTAACGTTATATTCATAAACATTAGTATATGATAAATCCGCACACGTGTAATATATTTTCCCGCAATTAATACTTGTGTTATTTAACAATAAACTAATAGTTATAAATGGTACAAGAATAACTAAAATAATAAGAAAAAATATAGCAAGTTTCTTTTTCATAAAAATTACCTCTTATAAATCTTTTTAAGTGTGCTTAAATAATTATAAACTTCTTTCGGCGTATGGAACACAGGGGACGGTTCTCTGTGTTCAGAAATGTTTTCTAATAATTCCTATACTTAAGCCAGTCAACCTGCTAATTTGTCTAATTGAAAGATTCTTTTTTCTAAATTCCGAAAGCGATTTTGTCTCTTTTGCCTTGGCCTCTATGTCACCATTTTAAGAATAACATATTTTCACTATCTCGTCAACACAGAGAACCGTCCCCTGTGTTACAACAGTTTTATATTATTTACAACATTTAAACTAACAATTATTATAACATATTCAATAATGACTATAATTAATCATATATAACAATCTCAACCACTTGCCAACCAAATCATCAACAAACCGCCTAAACGCTTTATATTTTCGGCATTCCAACCCTACACCTCGACCATTGATAAAAGGACAGCTTAATGCTGTCCTTTTATTTTTAATATAAGCATTTTTTCGGCGGATGATTGCTGAGCTGTTGGCTTTTTGTTTTATACGAATCTTATGAAAAAACTTATACTGCGTATATTCGCTGTTGCAATCGGGGAATAATAGTTATGTCAATGGAGGTTGAATATGGAAATTTTAAAGGTGGCTCTGGCGGCGCTTTTTTCAGCCGCGGCATTATTTATTATCGCAAAGATTATAGGTCATAAGCAGGTAGCGCAGCTCGAGTTTTTTGATTATATTACGGGAATAACTATCGGCTCAATCGGCGCTGAAATTGCTACAACGCTTGAAAAGCCGTGGTGGAAGCCGATTATTTCAATGATTGTATTCGGGGCGGTAACGGTCGCTCTCAGTTTCACGGCAAGAAAAGTACCCAAATCGAGAAAATACATTAACGGAACGCCGACAATTCTTATGAATAACGGAAAGATATACAAAAAGAATATGAAGAAAGCGAAGCTGGAGCTCAGCGAATTTATGCTCTTGTGCCGACAGGAAGGATACTTTAATTTAAACGATATTCAGACCGCTGTTTTTGAATACAACGGTAAACTGTCTATTCTTCCGATAAGTACGAAACGTCCGCTGAATCCCGAGGATATGCAGCTTCTTCCGAAGCAGGAAAGCATCAGTACGGAGGTTATTATGGACGGAAGAGTTCTCAGTGAAAACCTGAAACGCAGGGGGCTTGACGAAAACTGGCTGAAGCGTCAGCTTTCAAATCAGGGATACACAAGCGCGAAGGAACTTTTTCTCGGTCTCTGTGATGAAAACAATAAACTTACTTTATATACGGGGGAATGAAAATGGAATCACTTTGGGAAAGCACGGCAGAGCTTCCGCGATTTGACGCTCTCGGCGAGAACAAAACAACCGACGTGTTAATTATCGGCGGAGGAATTGCGGGTATTCTGACGGCATATTTTCTCAATAAAAGCGGCGTAGATTATCTGCTTGTTGAAAAAGACAGAATATGCGGCGAGAATACGAAAAACACAACAGCTAAAATAACCGTTCAGCACGGACTGATTTATCAGAAAATTGTAAAGAAATACGGCACGTACGCTGCGGAGCAGTACTGGAAAGCGAACGACAAAGCGCTTAAAGAATACGCGAGGCTGTGACAGAATATAGAATGTGATTTTGAGCAGAAGGATAATTATGTCTATTCCCTTACCGACCGTAAAAGGCTCGAAGACGAAATGGAAGCCCTTGAAAAAATCGGGTGCCCTGCATCTTTCTGCGAGACTCCGACGCTTCCGTTAAAAACGGCGGGCGCAGTCAGATTTGAGAATCAGGCTCAGTTTAATCCGCTTAAATTTATTAACGCCGTTTGCCGTGACCTGAATATTTATGAGAATACCTTTGTTCGGGAAATGATCGGAAATACCGCGAAAACAGACAGGTATACAATAAAAGCAAAAAAGGTGATAGTTGCAACGCATTTTCCGTTTATTAACAAGCACGGATTTTATCCGCTCAAACTGTATCAGGAGCGCTCGTATGTTCTTGCGCTGAAACACGGTTATGAGCCGAACGGGATGTACGTTGACGAAAGCGGCTCGGGGCTTTCGTTCAGAAATTACGACGGTATGCTTCTGCTTGGAGGCGGCGGGCACAGAACGGGGAAAAACGGCGGAAACTGGGAGGAGCTGAGAGCGTTTGCGTCTAAAGCGTTTCCGACCGCCGAGGAGAAGTATCATTGGGCGGCGCAGGACTGTATGAGCCTTGACGGTATTCCGTATATCGGACATTATTCTTCAAATACTCCCGATTTATATGTTGCAAGCGGTTTCAACAAATGGGGGATGACGGGCGCAATGACTGCGGCAATGATATTAAACGATATGGTTCGGGAAAGAAAAAACGAACACGCCGAAATCTTTGACCCTTCAAGATGTATGCTCCACCCGCAACTGGCTTTAAACGCTTGCGAATCGGCTGCAAATCTTCTGACGATATCAACAAAGCGCTGTCCTCACCTCGGCTGCGCGCTGCATTGGAACAGCGCCGAGCGTTCGTGGGACTGCTCATGCCACGGCTCGCGCTTTGAGGAAACGGGAGAGGTAATCAACAATCCCGCTAACGGTAACTTAAAACTTTAATACTGCCACAGAGAAATTACAACACAAAAGCCCCGGCACGCGCCGGAGGAACACGGCCTGTATCGGCACACCTTACAATTTCGCAAATAAAGTAAATGGCTGCTATAACAAGAATTCAATGCTGATTTTAAATTAAAGGAAATATTATAAAACATTGAAAGCCTCGGCACGCGCCGAGGCTTTTACTTATAAACTTAAAAAGCATTTACTGTTGTCAGTTTGACTTTGAGAAAAGCGCTTTTATGTTCGCACCTTTCAATACGAAAATCTCTCTTGAAATTATCATAAGAACGAACGAGAAGGTTCCGCCCATAAGTACGTCGCTCATAAAATGGGCGCCTACCATAATACGGCTGAGAGCGACAATGCCCGTAAAAACAACGGGAATTATCCAGAAGAGCGCGCGAACGCTCTTTTTCTTCGGATTAAGAGTTGAATTGAGCATTATCAGCGCGTATGAAGTTCCCGCGGCGCCCGTGTGACCGCTCGGGAAGGATTTATTAGCGTCGGTATGGCCGAAAACCGAGGTCATAAGCTCGTCGCTTACGCTGTGACCTTTAAGCTCATACCACCTTGAAAAAGCAGGAAAGCCGATTGTTTCGTCGTCGGGCTTAACGTTCATCGCGCGGAAGCGAAGCCGTCCGAACGCGTCTTTAAAGCCGAGATTAATTCCGATAGTTGATACCGCGGCAAATACTATCGTTGCAACCGCGAATTTTACAAGCACCCGAAGCGATTTGTCAGAAAAATTATTAACGGCGAGAATACCGAGAACGGCGAATACAATTCCGAAAAAGAGATATGTAGCGTGAAGATAAGCGCCCGTAGTAAGCTCAACGTCCATGCCGAAAAGAATATGGGGCTTAAGGCGGTTAAATACTATCATACTGAGAACATAGCCGGGGGCTACCGAAAACGCGCCCGCTACCGTCATAAGAACTATCCTCTTAGTCTTATCAAGAAGGCGGAAGGCATATACAAAAAGAATGTCAATGGAAAACGCGAGCATAATCTCAACGGGACTGTCTCCTATTATTTCAAAAAAGGCGCCGAAGGCGTTATTGGTATCGTACTGACCGGGGGCAAGTATTCCCTTCGTAAGAAAGCGGCTTATATCAAGGTCGAAAAACGTAGCGATAATAAGCAGCGCTCCGAAAACGGCGCAGAAAAGCGCGCAGGAAATAATTACTCTTGATTTTTGTGATAATGCTTTTTTTACTGTCTGGCTCATAATATACGCTCCATATTAAGATATAATCAGTATAAAACATATTTGTCAAACAATCAAGAACGAGTTAGTATTTTCTCTTGAAATCGTCATAGCGGCGGTGTATAATATTTTTGCAGGTTTTGTACTAACGGAATCGGGTGAGAATCCCGGGCAACCGCCATTACCGTATCTGATGAAGATTTTTCAGAGCCATTGGGAAACCGAGAAGGCGAAAAATTGCGCGGAAATACCGCTTTATCACAAGCCGGGAGACGAGTACGAACCTAATTCACGCTTTCGGGCAAGGGGAAAGTAATGAATTGCTGCGCTTTTTTATGGCGCAAAAATATTCAGCTCCTTTCTCTGCTCGTGCAGAGACTTTTTTTATATTAAAGGAGGTAAAAAATGAAAAAAGTACTATCAATATTTTTGTCGTTTGTAATGGCTGTGACAAGTCTTACAATGGCGACAGCCGTTTTTGCAGCGGACGCAAAAACAGTAAACGTTGAATTCAGCGTATATGACGGCGGATTATTTACGATGTCCCCCGAAATCATAGAGGTAAGCGCTGACGCCGACGACAAGTACGCCGCTGCTATCGGCTATAACGACGCGGACGGCGGGGTAACCGTATACGATGCGGTTATTACTGCGCACGTAGCTATGTTCGGCGACGACTTTATGGACTATGCGCCTATTGAATATTCGGGCGGAATGTTAAAAAAGTCCTTCGGTGAGGAAACGACCGCGCTTTCATACCGCATTAACGGCGCTATGGACGACGGAAGCGGTAATTACTATAACCTTGATACCGTACTTAAGGACGGCGACTCGGTTGAGTATATGTTCTATCAGGACGCTTACTACGGAGATAAGTATACCCGCTTTGATAAAAGAAGGGTAAGCCTTCACACTGGCGATAGCCTTACACTTAACCTGAAGGTTGAGACCTACGACGAAAACTGGCAGCCGGTAATGCTTCCCGCGGCGAATATGAGCGTTTATATCGACGGCGTTGAATACGGCAAAACCGATGCAAACGGAAACTTTACGCATAAGTTTAATACAGTAGGCGAAATGGGAATTACGGTTCGCGGACAGTATTCTGACGAATATGACGATTATGAAATCTTCGCTCCCTACTGTACGGTAACCGTTACAACGAAGCTTTACGATTACGTTCAAAAGCAGGAGGCGGCTGCCGCTAAAAAGCTCTTTGGCGATAAGAAGGAATTTACCGTTGACGATTCATATAGCCTCGTAACCCTTATCAATTCGGGCTACGACGTTAGCGCTTATTCTGAAAAATACGC
Source organism: uncultured Clostridia bacterium (assembly GCA_947169815.1). Classification (GTDB taxonomy): domain Bacteria; phylum Bacillota; class Clostridia; order Oscillospirales; family Acutalibacteraceae; genus Eubacterium_R. The sequence goes on from CAMVRG010000001.1 coordinate 19,768, forward strand.
CGAGAGCGTTAAGGCTAACCTTGATACAAACAGCGGAAAGCTCATTCCGTCTTCAACAGGCAAGGAGGATTTAGGCTTTTACGGAGCGGTAATTATCTGTCTTCATGAGCTTGGCTACGATACTACCGATTTTTATTCATATAATATCGAAAGCATTATGGAAAGCCTTGATATCGTTGCGGCGAGAACTCATCAGTACCATTATCAGTACGCAATTCAAACCGCTACTCCCGACAGGGCAAGGGCGATTATTGACGACCTTATCGCTACTTATTATACCAAGGGCAAGGGTATGGAGAATTACGGCTATTCCTGCGACAACGCCTGTAAGTTCCTTATTGCTGTAGCGCCCTATGCTGACGAATATAAGGAATACGTTGACGACGCAAAGACGGTTATTAAATCATATCTCTTAAAGGACGGAGCGTTCTGCGACCCCGTATGGAGCAAAAACGCCAACGGCGATTCAACCGCGCTTTCAATGGCTGCGTTTGCAAGCGTTAACGACGTTAAGACGGCGTTTGGCTATTATAAACTTCTTACGGAAAACTTTGAAGCAGGCACGGGACTTTTCTCGTTTGAAAAGGGCGGAAAGTATAACGAATGTGCAACAAACGACGCTCTTTTCTCGCTTTATTATTTTGAAAACGCGATAGTTGAAAACAGCTTCGAGCATCCCGAACATATCAATACCGTAATAAAGGGCTATCCCGCAACCTTTAAAAAGGCAGGTAAGACCGACGGCTGCTGCTGTAAGGTGTGCGGATATAAAGTTGCGCAGAAGGCTATCCCGAAGCTTAAAGCCGCAAGCCTCAAGAAAGTTAAGAAGGGTAAGAAATCCTTTGTTGCAACATGGAAAAAGGTTAAAGGTATTGACGGCTATCAGATTCAGTACTCTACAAATAAGAAATTCAAAAAGAAGGTTAAGGGTAAGAAGCAGGTAGTTAAAAAGGTAAAGGTTAAGAAAGCAAAGACAACAAAGAAAAAGATTAAAAAGCTTAAATCAAAAAAGACCTACTATGTAAGAATCCGCGCATATAAAAAGATTAACGGTAAGGTTCAGTATTCAAAGTGGTCAAAGGTTAAAAAGGTAAAAACAAAATAATAAAAAGGGAGGCTTAGCCTCCCTTTTTATTATTCGTTAAACTGTTTATGAGCCTGCTGTATCGGGTTACGTCCATTAGCTTCTGAATCAGCCATGCAATGCAGTAGCTTATTACAAGAAGAACGAGGAATATCAGCACGGGATATTTAAAGGAATAAATAAAGCCGTGAAAATAATAAAAGTATATAAAGGTATGGAACATAAAAATCAGACCGCTCTTTTTCCCGAGCTCTTCAAGTATTTTGCTTAAAACGGGGATTTTTGAAATCCCGAAAAAGATAAGGAGAATAATTGAAAAGCCGAAAAGAAAGTCGATTTTCATTCGGTTATCTTTCAGTGTAAGCCTGAACATAGCTATTGCGACAGTAAAAACAAGGCTTACGGTTATCTGAAGAAAGCTTTTGGTTATAAGCTTTGAAATTCTTTCAAAAAGCTGTCTTTCAGACGCGTACATTCCAAGTATGAACGGCACTATCCAGAGAGCGTAGCTTCTTAGCTCAATTTTTGAAAAGCTGAGAAGAAGCGCAAGACCGAGAAGAAGCTCGGCGGAGTAGTTCATAAGCCTGTGGAGAAGGGGATAGATGAGATAAAATACAATTATTATACTCATATACCACCAGGTTGCGTTCATTGTATTACTCATCCATTCGCGCGATACAAAAAACGAGAGCCCGAAAAAGTCGCTTATATAATTAATAGGATTAGAATTATAAACCTCAATAAAGCTTCTTCCGAACAAAAGCCCGAGCGGAACGAAAATAATATAGATAACCCAGAACGGCGCCCATAGCTTCAGCAGTCTGTTTTTAATAAATCTTAAATCCGAAACGGGCCCTTTATTTTCGTCGGTTTTACGGTATTTTGAGAAGCTTTTATGTATTCCGTATCCGCTGAGAATAAGAAACATCGAAACGCATACCTTACATAAAACGGATATAAATGCGCTCAGCGGTATTCCGTCAACCGAGAAAAAGGAAACGTAGTTTCCGTAGCTTTCGGGGTTATTATAGAATAGATGATGCCACAAAAGAAACATAATTGCGACGCCCTTTGAAATATTGGTTTGTCTGATATTAAAAGTCAGTTTATTGCTCATAATAATTCTTACCTTAATTTGGTAATGATATTCTTATTTTTCTTTTAATAATAAGAAATATGAGTATTACCGCTGAGGCTGAAACTGCCGCAATTGCAAAAATCATTCCAAAATCCGAATTTCCTGTAGCAGGCGAGGTTTTTGAGGTGTCCCTTTTCTCTGAGGAAGTACCGCTATCGCTTTCTTTTTCCTCTTTTTCCGTTGCAGTCTCAATGAGGGCGTACGGGCTGAAATGGTCTGTCCAGAATGCCAGATAATCTTTTCCGTCGATGGTTATTACGCTTTCTTCAAACTCAACATCAGCACCTGCCATCACCAGAACCGCTTCCAAATCCTTTTTATCCCAACCATCTGGAATCTGTATCAGAACTCTGACCTTGCCGGCTATTTCTCCGCTGATTTTTTCATTTTTAGCGTTATACAGTTCTATTTCAAAGAACGCTACGTTTTCAACCTTGTGAGTGTCGTCCAAATTAGCCAGAAGTTCGTTGTATCTTGCGGAGCCCGGTTCAATCGATTTGACCTTTAACTCTACGCCTTCGGGCAGAACCTTATACGGGTCCTGTAAAATAGTTTTCAGTTTCTGCCCGTTAAAGGCAGTCATACTTTCACCGACTCCGATTTCTTCTTTTTTTGTATCAAGGCACTTTTCGCACCGGTACTCGGCGCTGACAGGTCCGATGGTGGCGGGCATAACTTCCCATTGATGTCCACCTTGCGAAGCCGTTTGATATTCGCTCGAGCACGCAACGCATTTGGCTTTTCCTTCGCAGTTTGCCGTGCCGCCGTAATGCGCTTCGCCGTATTGGCAAACGGTGCATTTATGCTGATTGGCATTGTTTGCGTCGGGCTGCCATTTGTGCTGTTCCTTGTAAGAGCATTTTGTGCATATATGCTCAGAATAGTTCTTATCGTTTACTTTAAAATCGTGCGCTTCCGTTGTATTGCAGCGTGAGCACTTATGCTGAGCGGAGTTGCTGCTGTCCTTTTCCCAGTTGTGAATATAGGTGAAGGTGCCGCCCGGGGTTTCTGTTAACGAAGACGGAGCGCCTCCGTCATCGCCCATACCGATTACGGCGTATTCGATTTTGAAGCTGTCGCCGTCGGTAACAATACCGGTGTCTTTGAACAATCCCTTGTCAAAATTACACGGAATAGTTATCGAGTTCAGGCTTTCGCAATCAATAAATGCGCTCATACCGATAGAGGTCAGTTTCGTACACTCCGACAAATCAAGAGATGTAAGCGCTGTGCAGCTGCCGAAAGCACTGTCAGAGAGTGCTGTTACGCTATAGCTTTTACCGTCGTGCTGAACCGTATCCGGAACCTTTATTTTGGTAATCGTTTCGGGGTCAAGATTTTCATTGAACGCCGCCTTTACGGTACAGTCGTCGCTGCTGCTTCCCTCAGAGGTAACAAGATAGATAAGATTCCCTTCCTCAATAAAGTCGTCAATCGCCGCCATTGCCGTAAAAGGCACGCTCATCGCTATCAGCACTACCGCTAACAGAAATGACAGTAACGCCCTGACGGGTTTTGCTAAGATTATTGCACTTTTCATAATTCACTCCTCCTGATTATTTTTACTTACAAAATAATTATAGCTTAATTTGGATTTAAATTCAACAATAATAAATTGCTTTCGTTTTTAAAGATTTACAGAAATTCTCAGTTTCTCTTTTACATATGTCCCTTATTTATGTGCAAAATATTACAGTAACAATTATGAAATCAAAGGGTGAGAATTATGAAAGCAACAGGAATAGTGAGAAGAATAGACGACCTCGGAAGAGTCGTTATACCAAAAGAAATCCGCCGCTCATTCCGTATCAAAGAGGGCGACCCGCTGGAAATATATACCGACGCGGAGGGCGAGGTAATCTTTAAAAAGTATTCGCCGATAGGGGAGCTGTCCTCGTTTGCGTCTCAGTACGCCGAGGTTCTTCATAAAAGCGCGGGGCTTCCTATCGCGATTATGGATAACGACCACGTAATCGCCTGCTCGGGTATAAGCAAGCGCGAGGTTCTTGAAAGGCGGGTTACAAGAAGCCTTGAAGAGCTTATGGAACAGCGCCAGATTCACATTAAAACCGATACGGTTCCGCCTCTGAACGCGATTGAGGGTTACAGCCGCCCCGCCGACATCGTTTATCCGATAATCTATGGCGGAGACGTAAGCGGAGCAATTGCTATGCTTGAGGACGAAAAGCATACTATGCCTTCCGAATCAGATATAAAGCTCGTTCAGGTTGCCGCTGCGTTTTTGGGTAAGCAAATGGAATAGACTTTGTGCAAGTTATACAAAAACTTTTCGCGTTCTTTGTGCATTGTAGATAAAAGGCAGAAACTTGAAAAAAGGCTTGCATTTTGAAAAAAAGGGTATATAATAATGCTCAACACGAGGGACAACGGCTGATAAATAACTGAGCCACCCTCGATTACATAACCCTGCCAAGGCAGGCAAATAAGCTTTAGATTTTATTTTTACATAAATTTTACTCCATCGAAAAAGAGACTGCAAGCGAAAGCACGCGGGCTCTTTTTCATTTCGGCGCGAAAAAATAAAACGGAGAGAATATCCTCTCCGTTCAGTTTTACTTAAATACTCTTTTATCGAGATTTCTCTTTGAGATAGCGTAGTAAAGCGCGGTTCCGAGAACGAGCATAACTCCGAGCTCTCCTATTGCAACATAACTTCCGAGCGTTGCAAAACTTGAGAAGCTGAATGCCTTAGGGTGTTCAAAAAAGAACTCGATTTCCCAGCCTACTATAATTCCGTTCCAGATTGCGGGCATAAGCATTGAAAGAAGCGGATAGCCCTTAATCTTTACGTTCCTTAAAAGGTAAATGCAGGTCGTTGCGCCGAGAGTGGCAACTGAGCCGAAAATCATATCAAGCGGAAGTCCCTGACCTATTGAATAGATATTCGAGATTATGCAGCCGAGAGTGAGCCCGGGTATTGCATAGGGCGTAAACAGCGCGAGGACATTAAGCGCCTCGGACGCTCTGAACTGAATAGCCGCCGTTGTTGTACCCGGGAGAAGAAGTCCCTGAGCGTAGGTAAGCGCGGCGTACATTGCGGCAATTATTGCCGTCTGGGTGATTCTCTGAATCTTAGCATTTTTCATAATTCAATTTTCTCCTTAGTTTTTTTAGAGCGGGTTGTGCCAAGTACCGCTTTGCCGGTTTTCAACCGACTGTGCTATTATAACATATAAATAATTAAATGCAAGATAAATTTTATTGCGCGGGGAAATAAAATGTGTTAAGATACTATCGGTGATGATATGAACTGTAAAAACTGCGGAACAAGACTGAGCGATAAGGCGAAGGTCTGTCCTAACTGCGGAGCTTTCGTCGACGACTCCTCGGGATATACCCTCCTTGCCGCCGACGACAGATATTACGACGTTTATTCGAGCGAAAAAAAGAAGAAAAAGAACAGTCCCTTTAAGAACTTTCTTATTCTCGTTTTAGTCGTTCTTATCGCGGCGGGCGGAACGTTTTTATATTTCGATAAAATTCAGCCCGCGCTCAATAAGGCGCCCGAGCTTTCCTTTAACCAGGGAAGCGGCGTAATCAACAGAAACGAAAGAGTTATTTACGTTCTCCTTGACGGCAATTCAAATATTCAGTATATCCACGGCGTATCGCTTTATAATTACGACCGTACCGAGCACGAGGATATACGCGAGAGCGTGAGCACTGATTATGAGTATACTAAAAATATTGATTCAACCTTCAGGGCGATATTCTTCGATATGAAGGATTATAATATCGTCAAGGGCGAAAAGTATACCTATACTTTTGAAATGCAGTTCAGCTTTAACGGCTCGGATAAGATATATACCTATTACGATACGGTAAGCTTTGACGGCGATATTAAGGACGATGCGTCGGATATAGTATTCGACCACAGCCTCAACGAGGGCAGCTCCTCTGATAAAAAGAAAGCCGATAATACGGAAAAAGAGGACGGCGGTAACGACTATTCCTTTATTTATAACAGTTACTGGTACACGAGCCCGTCGAACGAGGAAAATCAGAGAAACATTTCCGCCTTTAAATTCAATAAGGACAAGACCTATTCGGTAACGCACTACATTAAAAAGGGCGATACCGACTGGACGGTATCAAACGAAAACGGAAAGTTTGATATTAAAGACGGCGAGCTGATTTTAAGCATTGAGGGAACATTTACGCCTGACGCGGAAAACGGCGAAATACTTGAAAAAGCCGACGGTAAAACAACTCAGTCGCTTACAGCGAGAAAGTATAACAGCCTTAAAAACACCGAGGATTTCTTCGGAATGTAAACATAAAAAAAGCCCCGCAGGGGGCTTTTATTTATACGTTTTTAAGGCTTTTGGCGAGTCTTTTCATAACCTCGCCGTAATTTTTATCGCTTTTTTGAATTTCCTGAAGAATAAGTCCCGCGGAAGCGCCTGAGCAGTATGAAAGAAAGAATTCAGCCTCCTCGCTTTTAACGCTTTCAGCGCCCTGTCTGTTTGAGAGATAGTTTGTAAGAAAAACATAAAAGCTGTTGTTTATAAGATTATATATCATTATACAGTCAGAGCTTTTTATTGCTTTTGTAAGAAGCGTATCGTATCTGTTGAAGAATGAAGCGTACATTTCAGCCGATTCGGAAAGCTTTGAATGGCTTATAGCGTCGCATATTTTTTTTGTTTCATTTTCAAACGCCCAGGAAATCATCTTATCAATATCGTCGAAATGATAATAGAAAGTCTGACGGCTGATGTTGCATTTTTCGACTAAATTTGTAACAGTTATTTTATTGTATTCGTTTTCTTCAACAAGTTTTAAGAATGCGTTAACAAGCGCAATCTTTGCTTTCGTTGCCATATTTTTTCACCTTTTTTTATATCTTGTTTTTAGTCAGTATTAAGAATATATCATAAATAGACACAAAAAGCAAGGACAATCTATTTTAAAAATAAAATTTTAATATTTTATGCAACTATGCCGCGATTACAGTATAAATTTTACTTAAATTTTATTATTTTGTCATTGAACTTAAATTATAATAGGTGTATAATACGGTATAATGATTTTATATAGTATTTTTTATTGTTTTAAATAATACTATTTAACGTGAATATATTTTTCGGAGACAGAATATGGCTAAAACAAAAATAGTTGCGGCGGGTGCTGCGCTCGTTGTACTTATAATAATCGCAGCGTTTTCAATGATGTCTATCGTTCAGTCCAAAACGGTAGCGGATGTTGAAAAGGCAGTTGTTACCGAGTCTAAAGAGGATGGCGCAAGCCTTAAATGGAAAAAGGTATCGGCGGCTGACGGATATTATATCTATTGCAGCGAGGCCGATAAGGACGATTTTGAAAAGGTTGCAACCGTAAAGGGCGGCAATAAAAGGGAATATACCGTTGATAAGCTTGAGCAGGCTACTCCTTACGATTTTTACGTTACCGCATATAAGGATTCAAAGGATAACGTCGAAAGCAAGGAATATCAGGTGTTTTCAGCCTGTACAAAGCCCAAAAAGCAGAACATATCGAAGATAGAATCTAACGACGCGGGAGTAATGAGTGTTGCGTGGGAGATTAATCCTAAGGCGCTCGGATATGAAATTCAGTATTACGAGGGCGACGGAAAGGATTTCTCGAAGGCGCAGAGCGTTACCGTAGGCGATAAGGCGATAGGCGATTACAAATTCGATAAGCTGACCGCCGAAAAAACCTACGCCGCGAGGGTAAGAACCTACATAAAGTACGGCGAGGATAATATATACGGAGAGTGGAGCAAGGCGGCTTCGGTTAAAATAGCCAAGAAGATTGAAATGCCCGCTGATCTGGATAAGAGTAAGCCTATGATTGCTCTTACCTTCGACGACGGACCTGGTTACAACCATTCCTCGGATAAAATACTTGACGTGCTTGAAAAGTATAACGTGCGCGCAACCTTCTTTATGGTAGGCGAAAACGCTAAAGACCATCCCGAAAACCTGAAGCGTAAGGTTAAGCTTAAATGCGAGCTTGCAAATCACACCTGGAATCACGACCATTACGGCGCTAACGTTACGGCGGCTGATATTAAAAAAGCTACTGACGCGATTAAAAAGGCTTCGGGCGGCCACGTTCCTACGGCGTTCCGTTCCCCGGGCGGAAATACGACCGACACTATAAGAAAAGAGTGTAAGGCTGAGGGTATGCCGCTTTACTATTGGTCGCTTGATACTCAGGACTGGAAGTCGAGGAACGCCGACGCCGTATATAAAGCGGTTATGAATAACGTTCAGGACGGCGATATTATTCTTATGCACGAAATATACGACTCAACAGCCGAGGCGGTTGCAAGAATGGTACCCGAGCTTATTAAACAGGGATATCAGCTCGTAACATGTGAGGAACTCGTCCTCGCAAAGACGGGCAAGATGCCCGAGGCGGGTACTCAGTATATGAATGCAACGACAATTAAAAACGAAACAAGTTAAAATAATAAACGGCAGGACGGACGTCCTGCCGTTTGATTTTAGTATTTTTTAAGCTGTTCCTCGTCGAAGGTTGAAAGGAATTCGTCGTAGCTTCCCTTACGGTCAACGTATTTATTGCCCGAAATTTCAATGATTCTGTCGGCTACCGTCTGAACGAACTGGTGGTCGTGAGAGGTAAAGAGAACCGTTTCGGGATAACGGATAAGTCCGTCGTTGAGCGCGGTAATTGATTCGAGGTCAAGGTGGTTGGTCGGCTCGTCAAATACGAGAACGTTTGCTCCCGATACCATCATTTTACACATCATACAACGCACTCTTTCTCCTCCGGAAAGCACCTTGCAGATTTTAAGCGCCTCGTCACCGGAGAATAACATTCTTCCGAGCCACGTTCTTATATCGCTTTCGTGCTGCTGGGTAGCGTCCGTGTACTGTCTGAGCCAGTCAACGAGGTTCAGCTCGTTTCCGTCAAAATATGCGCTGTTATCGCTCGGGAAGTAGCTCTGGGTAGTAGTTACGCCCCATTTATATGAGCCCTCGTCGGGTTCCATTTCGCCCATAATGATTTTAAAAAGAGTAGTTTTTGCAACGGCGTCGGAGCCTACGAAGGCAACCTTTTCTCTCGGATGGATAACGAAGGAGATATCGTCGAGAACCTTTCTGTCGCCGATTGTCTTTGTAAGGTGGTCAACGCGGAGAAGGTCGTTTCCGCACTCTCTGTCGGGCTTAAAGTCAACGTAGGGGAAACGTCTTGAACTTACGGGCATCTCAAACATTTCAAGCGCGTCGAGCTGCTTTTTACGGCTCGTTGCCTGCTTTGATTTAGCGGCGTTTGCGGAGAAACGGTTAATGAAATCCTGTAATTCCTTAATCTTCTGTTCGTTCTTTTTATTCTGGTCGCGCATCTGGCGCTGACGCATCTGGGTATATTCATACCAGAAATCGTAGTTACCCGTATAAAGAGTAATCTTTCCGTAGTCAACGTCACAGATATGGGTACATACCTTATTAAGGAAATGTCTGTCGTGCGATACAACGATAACCGTGTTTTCAAAATCAAGAAGGAAATTCTCAAGCCAGCTGATTGCGGCGAGGTCAAGGTGGTTGGTCGGCTCGTCGAGAAGAAGAATATCGGGATTACCGAAAAGCGCCTGAGCAAGAAGAACCTTAACCTTTAAATCGGAGGGAAGCTCAGCCATTTTCATAAAATGGTATTCGTCTGATACGCCGAGCTTATTGAGCATAAATTCAGCGTCGCTTTCAGCCGTCCAGCCGTCAAGGTCGGCGAATTCCGCTTCAAGCTCGCCCGCTCTGATTCCGTCCTCTTCCGAAAAATCGGGCTTCATATAAAGCGCGTCCTTTTCCTCCATTATCTCGATAAGACGGGGGTTACCCATAAGAACGGTTCTTACAACCTCGTATTCGTCGTAAGCGAAATGGTCCTGCTTTAATACGGAAAGCCTTTCGCCGGGGGTAATACTGATATCGCCCTTGCTCGGCTCAAGGTCGCCCGAAAGCACCTTGAGGAAGGTCGACTTTCCCGCGCCGTTAGCGCCGATTATTCCGTAACAGTTACCCGCGGAAAACACAACGTTAACGCCTTCAAACAGCGCTCTTCCGCCGAACTGAACCGAAATATTGTTAGCCTGAATCATAAGAATTCCTCCGTTTGATTTTTGTGCGCAGAGATTATAACATAATTATTGCAATTATGCAACTCTTGTGATAAGATAATTTTATAAAATTTTAAGGAGGACAAAACTATGATTAAAGCAGGAATTTTAGGCTACGGCAACCTCGGACGCGGCGTAGAGGCTGCCATTAAAAAGAACGGCGATATCGAGCTTTGCGCGGTATATACAAGGCGTGACCCCGCCTCGCTTACGATAGCGACCGAGGGCGTTCCCGTAAAGAGCGTCGCCGACCTTGACGGCGGAGAAGAGGATATAGACGTTCTCATTATCTGCGGCGGCTCGGCTACCGATTTGCCCGAAATGACCCCGAAATATGCGGCGCTCTATAACGTTATAGATTCCTTCGATACCCACGCTAATATTCCCGTTCATTTTGAAAATGTCGACAAAGCGGCTAAGTCGGCGGGCAAAGCGGGAATAATATCCTGCGGTTGGGACCCGGGTATGTTCTCGCTCAACAGACTTTATATGAGCGCAATTCTTCCCGACGGAAAGGATTATACCTTCTGGGGCAAGGGCGTAAGCCAGGGCCATTCCGACGCGGTAAGAAGAATTGACGGCGTTCTCGACGCAAGACAGTATACTATCCCCGTACCCTCTGCGCTTGAAAAGGTAAGAAACGGCGAAAACCCCGAACTCACCACCCGTGAGAAGCACACGAGAGAGTGCTTCGTAGTAGCCGAGGACGGCGCCGACCTTGAAAGAATTGAAAATGAAATCAAGACGATGCCGAATTACTTTTCGGATTACGATACTACCGTACATTTTATCTCAGCCGAGGAAATGAAGCGCGACCACAGCGGACTTCCTCACGGCGGCTCGGTTATCTATTCTGGCGAAACGAGCGACGGAGTAAATCACGTTATCGAGTATAGCTTAAAGCTCGATTCAAACCCCGAATTCACGGGCTCGGTAATCGTTGCTTACGCAAGAGCCCTTGCAAGACTTAACGCCGAGGGAAAAACCGGAGCTATGACGGTATTTGATATTGCCCCCGCATACCTTTCCTCAAAATCGGGCGAGGAGCTGCGCGCGCACTCGTTATAATAACCGTTTTACAATCCCGTTATAATATGATATAATCTTATTATGGTTATTGACGGAATTGAAATTGAAATTCAGAAAAAGAATATTAAAAATCTGCACCTTTACGTCAAACCGCCTGACGCAAGGGTGCTTATTACTTGTCCGAAGAGATTAAGCAGTAAAGAGCTTGAAGGCTTTGTACTGAGGCATAGTGAATGGATTAAAAGAAAGCGCGCCGAGGTGCTGAGCAGACAGAGGGAAACTACCCCAAAATGCTCATATAAAACGGGCGGGAGCTTTTATCTCTGGGGAAAAGAGTATAAGGTTATTACTGAAAACGCAAAGCGCTTTTCCGCTCATACTGTCGAAAATACAGTTTGTTTAGCTTATCCCGACAATATGAGCGAAGAAAAGCTCGAAGCTCATATTAAGGAGTTTTACCGCGCCGAGCTTAAAAAGAAAATCGACGTTCTCTTACCCTTATGGGAGAAAAGGACGGGGCTATACTGCTCGTCTTATCAGACAAAGGATATGAAAACGCGGTGGGGAACGTGCAATACAAAAACTAAAAAGCTCTGGTTTTCCCTTCGCCTTGCAAAAAATGACGGGGAGTTTTTAAACTACGTTATTCTTCACGAGCTTGCTCATACCGCCGTCCCCAATCACTCGGCGGACTTTAAAGCAATTCTTTATAAATATATGCCGACTTTCAGGGAAACCGAAATAAAAATGAAAAAAGAGGCTCTTTAATATTTGTTTAATGTTGAAAATTAAAATGTTAAACGGGTGATAAATATGAGAATTTTAATAGTTGAAGACGAATACAAGCTCGCCGACGTAGTTGCAGCGAGACTTAAAAAGGAAAACTACGAGGTCGATATTTCAACCGACGGCGAGGACGGGCTCTATAACGCCGAAAGCGGAATTTACGATTTAATCATCCTCGACGTAATGCTTCCGAAAATGAACGGCTTTGAAATCCTGAAGGAAATCCGCGAGGAAAAGATTGAGTCAAAGGTAATAATGCTTACCGCAAAGTCTATGCTTGAGGATAAGCTCGAGGGACTGACGGGAGGCGCTAACGATTACGTTACAAAGCCGTTTCATATAGACGAGCTTGTGGCAAGGGTAAATTTACAGTTAAGAGTCGATAACTCGGCGCCGAAAAAGGATTATATCGAGTTCGGCGATTTACAGCTTAATACAAAAAGCTCAAAGCTTATCTGTACCGCCTCGGGCGAGGAGATATCGGTAATTAACAAGGAATTTCAGCTTCTTGAATACTTTATTACAAACGCAAATCAGATTTTATCAAAGGATATGATTTACGATAAGGTCTGGGGCTACGATAACGAAATTGAATCAAATAACCTTGAGGCGTATCTTTCGTTTATACGCCGTAAGCTCAAGGCGATTGATTCAAAGGTAAATATTAAAGCGGTACGCGGTATGGGTTACAGAATGGAGACGGCGCAGTGAAAAAACTGAAAAACAAGGTGTTCAGCGTAGTTTTTCTGATTATGACGTTTATTACGGTTGCGGTAGTTGCGGCTTATAATTTTCAGTTTTATAATCAGCAGGAAAAAAGCGTTGAACGCGGACTGAGTCAGACGATGTTTGAAAAATTTGATATGTTCGACAAGCGCGAAGGTAATGCCCCCGACGATTCCGAATTCGGGAACCTGCGTTTTATGGACACTACGGTTTATACTGTCCTTCTCGACAGCGATAATAACGTAACGGCGGTAATCAATCATTCCGAGGGCGAGATACCCGACGATATTATTTCACTTGCCGAAAGCGTTGTAAACAGCTCGGTAAAAGAAAAAACGGGTAATCTTTACTATACAAGGTATTCTTACCGTTTAACCGATTATTCGTATATAACGATTGTGGATAACTCAAATACTAACCGTGTTCTTCAGACTACGCTGTTTATAAGCCTGCTTGTGCTTTTACTTCTTGAAACGGCTATTTTCCTTATTTCAAGACGTATTGCGGTATGGATAGCCCAGCCCGTGGCGGAGAGCTTTGATAAGCAGAAACGCTTCATAGCCGACGCCTCTCACGAGCTGAAAACCCCGCTTTCGGTAATAATTGCGAGCGCCGACGCGCTTGAAAGCAACCCCGAGGAAAAGCAGTGGCTTGAAAACATAAAGAGCGAAAGCGACAGAATGAATAAGCTTATAGCCGACCTTTTAGAGCTTGCTAAAAGCGAGGAGGTTAACGAGGCGGGCGCGTTTACCGTTGGCAATCTCTCAAAACTCGTTGAAAAGAGCGCGCTTACCTTTGAGAGTGTAATGTTTGAAAAGGGAATAACGCTTAACGATATTATTCAGGATAATATAATGTTTAATATGAACGAGTCTAAAATGCAGCAGCTCGTTTCAATCCTTCTTGACAACGCAGTTAAGCACAGCGAAAACGGCAGCGCAATTCTTGTTGAATTAAAGCAGGATAAGGATATTACCCTGAGCGTAACAAACGCTGGCGAGGGCATACCTAAGGGCGAGGAGGAAAAAATCTTCGAGCGCTTCTACCGCGCCGACGAGTCGAGAAACCGAAACGAAAACCGCTACGGCTTAGGACTTGCGATAGCTAAAAATATTGTAACAGCGCACGGCGGAACGATTTCGGCTAAAAGCGAAAACGGATATACAACCTTTAAAGCAGTTTTTAAAGATTAATAAGTCCTGATAAGGACACGGAATCAATAAAACGGTATGGCGACGGCTATGCCGTTTTTATGTTTTTATGATTATACCTTGACAAAAAGATGAAATTCGAGTATGATTAGTTATACAAATCATACTTTTAAGGAGGGCTTATTATGCCTAAGCCGAAGGGAAAGCATGCATGGACCGCCACGGTTGGCGAGAAAGGACAAATCGTTATACCGAAACAGGCAAGAGAACTGTTCGATATTCAGCCCGGGGATACATTAGTACTTTTAGGCGATGAGAAGCGAGGAATTGCAATTCCGCCGAAAACGACGTTCTCAAAGTTCGCAGCTGCGATATTTGAAAACGATGAGGAGGATGAAAAATGACGCTTTGCAACGTTAAGAATTTAAGTAAATCGTACCCCTCTTTTTTGCTGTCTGACGTTTCTTTTAATCTAAACGCAGGAAGAATTACGGGCTTTATCGGGAGAAACGGAGCAGGGAAAACGACTACGATAAAATCCGTTTTAGGGCTTGTCCACGCCGATTGCGGTGAAATATATTATTTTGATTTGCCTTTTTCGGAAAACGAGAGAGATATAAAGCAGCGAATCGGCTTTTCAACGGGGGCAGTCAATTATTATCCGAAAAAGAAAATAAAGGATATCGTTGAAATAACGAAAACCTTTTACCAGAACTGGGATGAAGATGCATACAGAGAGTATCTTGAACTGTTTTCGCTCGATGAAAACAAAATGCCCTGCGAGCTTTCGGAGGGAATGAAGGTAAAATTCAATCTTCTTCTCGCTCTTTCGCACAGGGCGGAAATTCTGATTTTAGACGAGCCGACAAGCGGGCTTGACCCGTTTTCAAGGGACGAGCTTCTTGAGATATTTATTGAATTGAAAAACAGAGGCGTTGCAGTATTGTTTTCAACGCATATCACCTCCGATATAGAAAAATGCGCTGACGACATTATGTACATCAGAAAGGGCAAACTCGTTGTCAACTGTTCAAAGGATGAATTCTGTGAAAACTGCTGCAAAGACGGGGAAACGCTTGAAGAAGCTATATTGAGAATGGAAAAGGAAGATAGTATATGATTAATCTTATAAAAAAAGAAATGAAGCTTGCAGCTTCTCCTCTTTCATATATATTTATTGCTTTTGGATTAATGGCGTTTTTGCCAGGTTATCCTATATTGGTAGGCTCATTTTTCGTATGTCTCGGACTGTTTCAGTCGTTTCAGGGTATGAGAGAAGCTAACGATATTACGTATACCGCCCTTTTACCCGTTGCCAAGGGCGATATAGTAAGGGCAAAATATATGTTTTGTATTATTATAGAAGTCTGTTATTTCGCTATTACTTCTATACCTGTACTCGTTCGTATGACGGTATTATCCGACGCTTCCGTATACCGAAACAATGCTCTGATGAACGCAAATCTTGTATATCTTGGCTATGTACTTCTGATTCTGGGACTTTTTAATCTTGTATTTGTCGGAGGATTTTTTAAGACAGCATATAAATTTGCGAAACCTTTTATCGCATTTATTGCCGTCGCTTTTATAGTTGTAGGAGCAGCCGAAACGCTTATTCACGTTCCGACGTTTTCGGACTTGAACGCCTTTGGCTTTACGCACATAAAACTGCAAATAAGCGCTCTGATAATGGGAGTAACAGCATATATATTGCTTACGGCGGTATCTATGAGGCGTGCAGTAAAAAGCTTCAATCGGATTGACCTATAACTGTTTTGTATCATTTAGATTCGGGCTTTTATAAAGGCTCAGGTGGAGACGTTTTTTATTAAACGTCTCTTTTTTCGTTTTTAATTTTCGTTTAAGATATGTGATGTATTGTATACTCAACAAAGGAAATACTTTGAATAATACTAAAGGAGTAAAACTATGAAACGTACACACATTATTATAGTTATTTTAATCTTTATTGTATCGGGACTCGCGAGCGCGGGCTTTGCGCTGAATAATTCTCAAAGCCGACAGGGCGGTTTTTCGGACCCTCCGTCAATGCAGAGCAGCGAAAGCGTAAGCGCCTCGGGCTCAAAAACCGTTAATAGCGACGAAACGCTGAGCGATAACTATTCCTCGACCTCCTCCGACGAAAGCGCAATTCTTGTAACAAACGGCTCAAACGCAACAATAAGCGGCGCTACGGTAACCAAGACGGGCGACTCAACTAATACCGAAAACTCGGAATTTAATGGAGTCAACGCGGGTATTCTCGTTCAGGAGGGCTCAACGGCAACTATTAAAAACGCGGATATTTCAACCGACGCGAAGGGCGCAAATGCCGTATTCGCAACGGGCGAAAACGCAAAGATTTATATAAGCGACTCAACTATTAACACTACGGGCTCGGGCTCAGCGAGAGGGCTTGACGCTACCTACGGCGGATATATCGAGGCGGATAACGTTAAGATTACGACTCAGGGCGGCTCCTGCGCAACTCTTGCAACCGACAGGGGCGAGGGTACCGTAATCGCTAAAAACTCAACGCTTGAAACTAACGGAGCGGGCTCGCCCGTGATATATTCGACGGGAGATATAAGCATTGAAAATACAACGGGTTCGGCAAACGGCTCACAGATGGTCGTAATCGAGGGTAAAAACTCCGCTACTGTTACATCCTCAACCCTTACCGCAAGCGGTATCGGTAACAGAAATAACGTCGATAAATGCGGAATTATGATTTATCAGTCCATGTCGGGCGACGCGGGCGAGGGTACGGGAACCTTTACCGCCACAGATTCAAGCCTTGGTATCAGCGAAAATTCAGACGTTTATAAAACAGCCCCGATGTTCTTTATTACGAATACAGACGCGGTAATAAATCTTAAAAACACAAAGCTCTCCTACGGCAGCGGCGTTCTTATAAGCGCTAAAGCGACCGACGAGTGGGGAAACAGCGGCTCAAACGGCGGTAACGTAACCCTTAATGCCGAAAGCCAGAGCCTGACGGGCAATATCGAAGCGGACAGCATTTCAACAGTTTCGTTAAATCTTACAAATTCAGCATATGAGGGTACAGTTAATGCGGACAATTCCGCAAAGGAAATAAGTCTCAAGCTCGATAAAAACTCAAAAATCAAGCTTACGGGCGATTCTTACGTTACCTCGCTTGACAATGCTGACGAGTCGAATTCAAATATAGATTTTAACGGCTTTACACTCTATGTAAACGGAAAAGCCGTGAACTGAAAGTAAGGGAGTCTTCTCCCTTACTTTTTCTTCTTGTTAACTTTAATCTTTACCTCTTTTCCTATATCCTCAAGGCAGAGTACGTAGCCCTTTGATACCGCGGCGGAGTCTGTAAGCTCGGTATCAATTTTCTTTTTTATTATCTCATATTTTCCGTAGTCGTTTTTCAGCTTTCTTTTTATCTCGTTCTGGGAAAGTGCAGTGAGCTCTTTATCGGAAAGAGTTCTTTCCTCTTTTTTATATATCCTTACCGTGCTGTTTTCAAGCCCTATCGGCAGATTTTTACCGTTTAGCGAAATATAATTATACCGCGTTTCGACCTCTGCGTTTTTGTCTGCTTTCCCGATATAAAGCGGAATTCTCAGCCCGAAGAATAAAAGGGCTTTTCGCTCGGTTTCGCTGAGGTATACCTTACGGCTTTGGTTTCGGCTGACGGTAAGACTGAATTTCTCCTTAACCTGGGCTATGTATTCTCCCCTCGCGTGGGTGAATTGGGTTTTGCCCTTTTCCTCTGTGTATATGCCCGAAATCAGTAAATCGCCTTTGTTGACCGCGTCGCCCTTATTTATCATCGCCCACCCGTCGTATACGGTAGCTTTTACTATTACGCCTCTTTTCTTAGCCTTAAGATTAGTGTATTTACTTCGCTTTACTGTTTTCGGGCGCTTTACCGTCTCGTTGATTTCAAGGCGCGCCGAGGTTCCGTCTCGGTTAATCTGCGCCCACGCAATATCGTCAAAGGAGGCGAGAAGAAGGCTTTCGAGCGTAGGTCGGTCAATGCTTCTCCAGTACGTCCCCTCGGAAAAACCGTTTTCGCTGAGAAAAGAGCGGAGAGTTTCCTCGCTCAGCCTCTCGTTTCCCGTAACGTCAATATTCCAGACAAAGCCCGAAACAAAGTTTATAAACATTATTCCGAGAACAATTCCAACAAAGATTCCCCAGCGGTTTTTTATTTTTGAAAGTATAAAAATAATTCCGTGCTTTTTTATTATTTTCAGCCGTCCACCGTTATTTCTTGCAATTTTTCTGAGATACGGATAGAGCCCCGCGAGACATTCGGCGTAAAGCGCGCCGTCGTTTGTTTTAATATTTCTTATATTGTATTTTTTATTGAAGCAGTCGTCTAAAAAGCCCTCGTTGAAGCCGCCCGAAAATGAAAAAACTACATATCCTAAAAGCCATCTTATAAGTTTAACCATTACCCTCAAACTCCATTGATACGATTATTCCCTCGATTACCGCGCCCTCGCGGGTAAAGGCTCTTATATACAGCCCGTCGCCGAAGAACGAAACCGAGTATTTACCGAGGTCAAGCTTTATCGTTTCGCTGTTATATACGGGGATTGCCCGTATTCCCTCTACGGTGCAGCATCTGTTACCCGTAAGCTCGATTCTCGGGGAAAACGCAGAGTTTATTATGCCTTCGTTTTCAGTATTTTTCATATGACCACCGTATAAAATATATGCGTCTTATGTTTATTAAATACTTGACATAAAAGGCAATAAATTATATATTTAATATAAATATATTTATTTATGGTAAAGCAGATGAAAAGAGAAGAATATATAAATACACAGACTGTTATAGTAGGCTCGGGCGTTGCGGGGCTTTTCGCCGCGCTGTGTCTTCCGAAAAACCGCGAAATACTTGTTATAACAAAGGAAAAGCTCGCCGAATGCGATTCATACCTCGCCCAGGGCGGAGTATGCGTGCTTAAAAGCATTGAGGATTTCGGCTGCTATTTTGAAGATACAATGAAGGCGGGACATTTTGAGAACAATCCCGAGGCGGTTAAGGTTATGATTGAAAGCTCGCCCGAGATAATTGAAACGCTTGTAAAGCTCGGAGTAAAGTTCGATACGGCGGGAGACGGTAATTACGACTATACGCGCGAGGGCGCTCACCGTCAGAACCGAATTCTTCACCATAAGGACGAGACGGGCAAGGAAATAACCGAGGCGCTTTTACAGATTGCAAAGCAGAGGGAGAATATCACCTTCGTTGAACAGACTACAATGATTGACCTCATTGAAAAGGACAATACCTGTTACGGAATAGTCTGCGAGGACGAATTCGGAGAAATGGGCGCAATTATCGCGCACGATATTATTCTCGCTACGGGCGGAATAGGCGGACTCTTTAAGAATTCGACTAACTTTTCTCATATTACGGGAGATTCCTTCGCCCTCAGCCTGAAGCATAATATCGAGCTTCAGGATATGAATTATATCCAGATACATCCGACGACGCTTTATTCAAAAAAGGCGGGCCGCCGTTTTCTCATAAGCGAGAGCGTAAGAGGCGAGGGCGCAATCCTTCTTAACGAGAACGGCGAGCGCTTCGTTGACGAGCTTCAGCCGAGAGACGTAGTAACAAACGCGATAGTTGAGGAAATGAAAAAGTTCGGTACGGACCACGTATATCTCACTCTTCCGACAATGACGAGCGAGGAGGCGGCAAAGCGCTTTCCGAATATCTTTGAGGAATGTATGGAAGAGGGCTACGATATTACTAAGGACCGCGTTCCCGTAACCCCCGCTCAGCATTATATGATGGGCGGAGTTAAAACCGATATTGACGCGAAAACCTCTATGAAATATCTTTACGCCGTAGGCGAAACTGCCTGTAACGGCGTTCACGGAAAAAACCGTCTCGCTTCAAATTCGCTTCTTGAAAGCCTCGTATTTGCAAAGCGCGCGGCTGACGTTATTAAAAACGATAAGAGCGAAAAAGAGGGCAAGCTCCCCGAGGTTGATTTAAAAGCGTATCCGAATAAGACGGAAATTCAAAAGCAGTTCAAAAAGCTCATTATGGATGAAATCAAACGAAAGGACGGAGATTTTTATGCTAAATGGTGTAACGATGAAAATTAATGTCGACGAGTATATTCTCCATACTCTTAAAGAGGATATAACCTATGAGGATGTGTCGGCAAACGCCGTAATGCCTGAAAATAAGCAGGGAAGAGCCGAGCTTATCTGTAAGCAAAGCGGAATAATCTGCGGACTTGACGTATTTGAAAGAACCTTTAAGCTCCTTGACGAAAACAGCCGCTTTGAATGTAATTTTAACGACGGCGACGAGGTTAAAAAGGGAGAAATAGTCGGCGTTATTTACGGTGATATAAAGGCGCTCCTCTCAGCCGAAAGAACGGCGCTCAACTACCTTCAGCGAATGAGCGGAATTGCAACTATTACAAGGGAGTATGCAAACGAGCTTGAGGGCTATAAAACCGTTTTACTCGATACGAGGAAAACCACCCCGAATATGCGCCCCTTTGAAAAGCACGCGGTTAAGGTCGGCGGAGGCACTAACCACCGCTATAATCTCTCCGATGGCGTTCTTTTGAAGGATAATCATATCGGAGCGGCAGGCTCTGTTAAAAAGGCTATCGAGCTTGCAAGAGAGTACGCTCCGTTTGTAAGAAAAATTGAAATTGAAACCGAAACTCTTGAACAGGTCAAGGAAGCCGTAGAAGCGGGCGCGGATATTATTATGCTCGACAATATGGATAACGAGACTATGAAAAAGGCGGTTGAAATAATTGACGGAAGAGCCGAGACCGAATGCAGCGGAAACGTAACAAAGGAAAGGCTTAAGTCTATCGCCGAAACGGGCGTTGACTTCGTATCCTGCGGCGCGCTTACCCATTCGGCGCCCATTATGGACCTCAGCCTTAAAAACCTCAGACCGACGGAGGACTGATTATGCTTTACAGACCAGAATATGACGAAAACGGAAAGAAAATTCTTTGCGAAATGAATGGCGTAAATTCCGATATGCTTATGGATATTTACGTTAAAAAAATGAAAAAGGGCGAAAAGCTCGAAATTAACGAAAATGAAAACGAGACGGCTATTTTACTCCTTTCGGGAAAGGTAAGATTTCTCGTAGGGGATAAGATTGACGAGATTTGCGAAAGGGAAAACCCGTTCCAGAAAACGCCCTATGCCGTTCATTTTTCTCACGGTACGGCGGCGTGCGTTGAGGCGCTTGAGGAGAGCGAGGTCCTCGTTCAGATGACCGATAACGAAAAGACCTGGGAGCCGCAGTACTATAATCCCGATAACTGTCTTTATCAGCATTTCGGAAAAGGTCAGTGGGAGGGTACGGGCTACCGTATTGTTTCTACTATGTTCGACCTTGATAACGCGCCTTATTCAAATATGGTAATGGGCGAGGTATTTAATCAGCCCGGTCGCTGGTCCTCTTATCCGCCTCATCACCACCCTCAGCCCGAGCTTTATTATTATCAGTTCAAGCCCTCTCAGGGCTTCGGAGCGGGCTTTGAGGGCGATACCCCGTATAAAACCGAAAACGGAACCTGTCTTTGTATAAGAGGCGGAAACGCTCATCAGCAGGTTACCGCCCCGTGCTATGAAATGTACTACGTATGGCTTATCCGCCATCTTGACGGGGACCCGTGGGATAAAACCCGAATTAACGATAAGGAGCACGAGTGGATAATTGACGCTCCGTAAAAAAGGGGTAGCTTGCTACCCTTTTTATATTAATTGTTAAAGACGTTCAGTATTTCAAATCGGTAGTTATTCTGGAGTGATATTATGTCTGTATTTTTAAAAAGCTATAAGGAAATTGAAAGAGTTCTGAGGGAGAATAACGCAAAAAAGCCTATGCTCGTATGCGGTAAGAGCTTTCAGAAAACGGATATATTTGAATATCTTAAACGCTTTGATTTCGTTTTATACGATAATATAAGACCTAATCCGCGCTTTGACGATATGCTCCCCGCTTCCGAGCTTTTTAAGAGCGAGGGCTGCGACTTTATGATAGCGGCGGGCGGCGGAAGCCCGATGGACAGCGCAAAGATGATAAGGCTTATGGCGACTAACGACGTAAGCAAGGCGCTGAGCGAGCCTATGAAAAATAACGGCTATAAGGCGCTTTTTATACCGACTACCTCGGGTACGGGAAGCGAGGCTACGAAAACCTCGGTATTTTATCTTAACGACGTAGATAAATTCAGCGTTCATAACTACGATTTTATCCCCGATTATATTCTTTTTGACGAGAGGCTTTTAACTACCGTGCCGACCTATCAGAGAAAGGCTACCTGTCTTGACGCGCTGTGTCATTCGATTGAAAGCTTCTGGTCAACGGCGGCGAATGACGAAAGCAGAGAGTATGCCGCAAAGTCAATAAAACTGTTTTTTGAAAACAAAAGGGCGTATATGGATAACGAGCCCGAAGGCAATCTCGGTATGCTGTGGTCGTCATATTACGGCGGAAAGGCGATTAATATAACGGGAACTACCGCGGCTCACGCGCTTTGTTACAGTATTACGATGAACTGTAATACCGCCCACGGACACTCCGTAGCGATTCTTCAGAGCAGGCTGTGGAAATACGCGCTTGAAAACAACGAAAAATTAAACGGAAATACAAGCCGCGGGGAGTTTTTGGAAACGCTTGACTCGCTCGGAAAGCTCATGGGCGGAGAAAACGCAGAGGATGGACTTAAAATTTTTGACTCTCTTCTTGAGGAATTCGCTCTTGAATTTCCTAAGGTCAGCGAGGACAAAATCGACGAATTCGTCTCTAAGGTTAACGTGTCAAAGCTTTCAACCCACCCGACGGCGCTGAGCGAAAACGATATAAAGGAAATATATAAGAGGACTCTACTTTAATGGAATATAAATATGAGCTTCACTGCCATACAAATATGGTAAGTCAGTGCGGGCGCGTACCGCCGAAGGAAATAGTAGAAATGTACAGGGCTAAGGGCTACTCGGGGATAGTTGTAACCGAGCATTACAGCCCCCTGACCTTCGGCGACAAAAGCTACTTTAAGCCTCAGAAGTTTATTGATTTTTATATTTCCTCCTATGAGGAAATGAAGAAATATGAAACCGGGGATTTTTCGGTACTTTTCGGTATGGAGCTGAGGCACTACGCAACGGGCGCCGACTATCTTATTTACGGGCTTGACCCCGAGTGGCTGAGAAAACAGGGAAACCTTATGGCGCTTTGGGAAAAGGACGCATATAAATTGATGCACGAGCAGGGTTATCTTGTTTTTCAGGCGCACCCCTTCAGGTGGTATATCCGTCGCTGTAATCCGAAATACATTGACGGAATTGAAATATATAACGGAAAGTGTGACGAAAAGACTAATTTCAGGGCGCTCCAGTGGGCGATTGAAACGGGAAAGCTGATGTCCTCGGGCTCGGATTTTCATACTCCCGAGCATTGCGGACTCGGCGGTATAATAACGAAAGAGCCCGTGAAAAATAACGCGGACTTAATCCGCGTCTTAAAATCAAGAGATATTAAGTTTATCAGAACATAATAAAAGAGAGGGCGCCCCTTGCCCTCTCTTTTATTTTCGTTTAAGAAATACCTTTTGACCGAATTCAAGAGTACGTCTGACGAAACGTCTGTACTTTCTTACGGTTGTTTTTCTCGGATTATTCTTAATGTAAAGCTTTGTGAAATCTGCGTAGTCGCCCTTTTCAATATATGCGTATTCCTCGGGCGTAAAATACTTTTTAAGCGTAAACTCATCCGTTATATCGCTGTACATATCAAAGCTTTCCCTTACCTTCTGTACCGCGTCGCCGAATTTCAGCCACGCGGCGTAGTAATCCACAAGCCCTTTAAGATATGCGCCCGAATAGTGAACCCTGATATGATAGGGCGTAGTCTCGTGGCCGCCGAAAAACTTTTCAATCTCAATATAAACGTATTTCTGAAGCTCGTTCATATTAGGATAGTATTTAGAACAGAGCCCGCCTCTTATGTAGTGGTAATTATAAACGATTTTATCGGTAACTACTACCTTGCCCTTAATATATTTACCGTATAGGAGGTTGAAAATATGGTCCTCGCCGAAGGTGATATTAGTATCGTAGCTGAGATTATTATCAAGAATTATATCCGCTCTGAAAAGCTTTCCCCACGGCCACCATACAACGGGGTCGTATTCCTCGAAACGCTCGGGAATATCCTTTCCCTCAATAATCTTTGGCGTTTCAAGATGGGGGCGTTTTCCGATTCTTACCTCGCTGTGAGAGCCTACTACGAGGTCAACGTCCCCGTCCATAAGCGAAATTAAATCCTCAAGCGCCGTCGGCGGTACGGAATCGTCCGCGTCGATATAGGTAATATACTCGCCCTTAATCTTAGTGAGCGCGGTATTGCGCGCGGCTGAAACACCGCCGTTTTCCTGAGAGAAAACGCGGATTCTTTCGTCTTTTTTTTCGTATTCCTTTAAAATCTCAAGCGTATTGTCCTTTGAGCCGTCGTTAATAATTACGACCTCAAAGTTTTTATACGTCTGATTTAAAATTGTATCAAGCGTTTTCCCGATAAACGCCGCGGCGTTATATGCGGGAATAACGATGCTTATTAATTCGTTTCTCATTATTTCTAATCCCGTAAATCCAAATGTACTCTCGTATTCCACCGTATCTGTTCCTTGTTCGGGTCGGGGAAGGTGTAAAGCGAAAGCGCCATAAATCCGATAAGTCCGATTGAGCTTGCAAGAATTGAGGAGCCCATAGCGTGTACCATATACTGAATAAACATAGCGTAGATATACGCCTTTTTAGCATAGTCAGCTTTTGAACGCTGAACGGATTTGAATATATTAATATATGAATATGCGAACAGTACAAAGCCTATCCAGCCGAACTGACCGAGAACCGAGGGCCAGAAGGTATCGTAAAGGAACATACCGTTTTCCGCCTCGCCCATACCCCAGTGGGTATAGAATTTATACTTTACATAAAGTATGGAGTAGTGCTTCGCCGCTTCGGCTGAGCCGTAGGTTGCAAAGCCCGAGCCGAGGGGAAAGTAGCGGTTAGCGGTTTTTATTCCGTAGTCGATGAATATTCGCCGCGCGGCACTCTCGTTAAGAAGATAGGTCTGAATCTGATAAGTACTCGCGGCAAGCAGCGCAAGAATAAGGGGAACGATAATTTTATAATTCAGTCTCTGATATTTTCTGAAATAATAGAAGAGGAACACATATGAAACAGTATAGATTAAAGCGGGGGATTTAAGCGCAAAGAATATTGAAACCGTTCCTATGAAAATATAAAAGTTTTTCTTTTTCGGCGTAATATTCGTTGCCGAAATAATAGCGCCTATCATAAAGAAGCTTATAGTCGTATACTGATGGCTGAAA
>CAMVRG010000002.1 GCA_947169815.1 uncultured Clostridia bacterium
CTTTGCAGTTTAAAATGAGCGGATTTGGTTTAGGTCAAGGCAAAAAACGCAGGAATACTTTCGTATTCCGAGTATTTTTAACGCAGAGATAAGGCAAATCTGCCATTTTAAACCGGGTTCGGATTCGTCTCGCTCTGCTTAAACGAAAGGAAAATATAATGAGCGAATTTAAAGTAATTGAAATCAAAAAAAGCGTTTACGAAAATAACGACCGCGAGGCGGACAGACTCCGCGCAAAGCTTAAGGAAAACAAAACGTTTCTTTTAAACCTTATGTCCTCCCCCGGAAGCGGTAAAACAACAACTCTTAAGCAGACTATTTCAAGGCTTAAGGACGAATACCGCCTCGGCGTTATGGAGGCGGATATAGACTCCGACGTTGACGCAAAAACGATAAGCGAAACGGGAGCAAAGGCAATTCAGCTCCACACGGGCGGTATGTGCCACCTCGACGCGGGTATGACCGAGCAGGGACTCGACAGTATCAACGCCGACGAGTTCGATTTCATAATTCTTGAAAACGTAGGAAATCTCGTATGCCCCGCCGAATTCGACACGGGCGCAAGCAAAAACGCTATGATTCTCTCCGTCCCCGAGGGCGATGACAAGCCGCTTAAATACCCCCTTATGTTCACTATAAGCGACTGCGTGCTTATCAATAAAATTGATACGAAAAGCGTCTTCGATTTCGACGACGAAGCGGTCGTAGAGCGTATTCACAAGCTTAACCCGAAGGCTGAAATTTTCTTCATTTCCGCAAAGACGGGCGAGGGCATAGACGCGTGGTGCGACTGGCTGAGAAAAGAAATAGATGAATGGAATAAATAATACACGGAGGGCAAAAATGAATCAGACTCTGACCAAAAAGAAACGGTTCGGTTATGCCTTCGGTATTTTTACCGAATCGCTCGTATATAATATGTTTTATACATATTATCTGACCTTTCTTAACGAAATCGTCGGAATACAGCCGAAATTCAGCGCAATCATTATCTTTATCTCAATTGCGTGGGACGCGGTTACCGACCCGTTAATCGGAAATTATACGGACCGCCCGGGCGTTGACAAGAGAAAGGTTATGAGAATTTCAATTCTTCCGCTTGCCGTAACCTTTATCGCAGCGTGGACAAGTATCGGCGCAGGGCTCTCGTCCCAGACGGTAAAAATCCTGCTCTATACGTTTATCTCAATGCTCGTATGGATATTCTATACGCTTTATTCAATCCCGTACTATGCGGTAGTCGCGGAGCTTACCGAGGACTATGACGAAAGAACCCAAATCCGTTCTCTCTCCTCTCTCCTCAACGCCTTTGCGGTAGGGCTCGGAAACATCCTTCCCGCCCTCGTTCCAACCGTTGCGGTCTTACTCACGAAGAAATATGAAAGCAATTCCTACGCGGTAATCGCTGCGCTAATAAGCGTTATCTCGGTTGCGCTCGGCTATATCTGCTGCGCCTCACTCAAGGGCGTTTATCAGCCGAAGCAAATCGCCGAGGGTGAAAGCTACGAAAGGCTTACGGTTAAATCAACCGTTAAATCCTTCTCGGATATTCTTAAGCTCAAGCCGACTAAATGGTTCTTAATCTTCGTATTCTTCTATCTTGCCTTTTCTTCAATGATTCAGTCCAATTTAACCTATATGGTTATCGACTGTATCGGAATGGAATACGATAAGGGAATAGCGATAGTTATTATAACCCTTGTTATCTCAATGGCGGCTATCGTTCCGCTCGTTGAAAAGGTTGCCGAGAAAAAGGACAGGCGCTTTGCGTGTATCGTATTCTTAAGCATCGCCCTCGTCGGCGAGATACTCATTAAGCTCGTAGGTCTTGACTTTACCGTCGGCTCATTTAAGATTATGTGTATCATAAGCCCCGCCTGCCTCGGACTTGCGGCAGGAACCTTCTGGACGCTCTTCTATTCAATGGGCTACGACCTCGTTGAGCTCAATGAATTCAAAACGGGCGAGAGAAAGGAATCAACGATTACCTCGCTTCCTCAGTTCGTTCAGAAATTCGGCTCGGCGTT
This sequence comes from uncultured Clostridia bacterium, assembly GCA_947169815.1. Lineage (GTDB taxonomy): Bacteria > Bacillota > Clostridia > Oscillospirales > Acutalibacteraceae > Eubacterium_R. The sequence continues at coordinate 2,028 of CAMVRG010000002.1, forward strand.
CGGTATTCTTATGGCGGGTCAGTTCCTTTCGGCATATGGCTACGATTCCTCTAAGGATATCGCGGGAAACGAATCCCTCTTTGCGAAGGTAACCGACGTTAAAATTATCAACGGTATGGAAAATATCTCAACGATTATTCCCGCCGCGTTCCTTGCAGTTTCAATTATCGCGGTTATCGTTTATCCGATGACAAAAGAAAAGTTCAACGCGCTTATGCTTCAGCTTGAAAAGAAGAGAAAGGGCGAGGAATACAATACCGACGGACTGGATAAGCTTCTGTAATAAAAGAAGACCGTGTAGGTTTTCTACACGGTCTTTTATTTTTTTAATAGTATTTTGCAAGCCGCGGCAACGCCCCGTAAAACTCGAAATGCTTATTCATAAATCTCTCTTTTGAGCGCTCCGATATACGGAAGGTTACGGTATTTCTGGTCGTAGTCAAGGCCGTAGCCTACAACGAATTCGTCGGGCACGTCGCAGCCTACGTAATCGGGAACGAGGTCAATGTCGGGAGCGCGTCTGGCAGGCTTGTCAAGAAGAGTGCAAATCGAAATAGAGTTTGCGCCCCTTGTCTGAAGCATTCTGCTTACGTAGTCGAGCGTTCTGCCAGAATCGAGAATGTCCTCAATAAGAAGAACGTCGTATCCCGCAAGGTCGATATCAATATCCTTTACGATTTTTACCGCGCCCGATGAGCGGGTGCCGCCACCATAGCTTGAGACCGCGAGGAAATCGAGCTTAAGCGGAAGGTCGATATAACGGGTAAGGTCAGTCATAAAGTATACCGAGCCCTTCAGAATTCCTATAACGATAAGGTTTTTATCCTTGAAATCCTTTGTAATCTGCGCTCCGAGACGTTTGTTGATTTCTCTGAGCTCCTCCTCGGTTACAAGCACCTCGGAAATGTCATTTGCTAAATTTGCCATAATTATACCTCAAAAAACCGCAGGGGACGATGACAGCATCGTCCCGCATTTTTATCTTTCTTCTCGGAAGTATGAAAGTCCTAGCGCCTCGGGCGGCTGATTTTCCTTCTTCTTTCTCGCCGAAACAACGATAAGAACTGCTATCGTTACAACGTAGGGAAGCATTTTGAAAAGCTCCTGCGCCTTAAGAGAAAGTCCGGGGATAAACAGATAAACTATATAAAGTCCGCCGAAAATAATCGAGGCGAAAATTCCGAGGTTCGGTCGCCATATAGCGAAGATAACAAGCGCGATTGCAAGCCAGCCTCTGTCGCCGAAGCCGCCGTTCGACCATACGCCGTTGGCGTAGTCCATTACGTAGTAAAGTCCGCCGAGACCCGCGATAACCGAGCCTATACAGGTAGCGAGATACTTTGACTTGGTAACGCTTATACCTGCCGCGTCAGCGGTTGCGGGGTTTTCGCCTACCGCGCGGAGATGAAGTCCGCCCCTCGTTCTGTTGAGGAAGAAACCGCAGATAATCGCAATAATAATTGCAACGTACGCAAGGAAGCCGTAGGATAAAAACAGCTTTCCGAAAACTCCGAGGCTCTTTGCGAACGGAAGCTTGGTTGAGAAGAACGCGCTCGTTCTTGAAAGAGCTACCGACGGAACGTCGCTGCCCGTAAGCTTAATGAGGGAAGCGCCGAAAAAGTTACCGAAGCCTACGCCGAAGGTTGTAAGCGCAAGACCCGTTACGTTCTGATTAGCGCGAAGCGTAACCGTAAGGAAACAGTAAATAAGTCCTGCGAGAAGCGAACCGATTACCGTACAGATAAGCGGAATGAATATAGCAAGGAAACCGTTAAGCGCGTTACCCGCTCCGACCGAATGCTCGTAAAGGAACGCGCCTATAACGCCGCTGATACCGCCGATATACATAATACCCGGAATACCGAGGTTGAGATTGCCCGCTTTCTCGGTCATAATCTCGCCCGTTGCGCCGTAGAGAATCGGTACGCCCTGCATAACAGCGCGGGGGAATAAAGAAATTAAAAGATTAATGAATCCCATATTACTTTACCTCCTTGCTGCTTTTGTTGAATTTAATTTCATAGTTTACGAAGAATTCGCAACCGATAATGAAGAAGAGGATAATTCCTGTAAGAATATCCGAGAAGGACTTGTTGAGTCCAAAATCGGTAGCTATCTGCTGAGCTCCCGCCTCGAGGAAGGAGAGAAGGAGCGCCGTAAGAATCATTACAACGGGATTGAACTTTGCTAGCCACGATACCATAATCGCGGTAAAGCCGCGTCCTCCCGCCGTTTCGGTTGTAATCGTATGGCTTGTTCCGCCTACAAGAAGAAGTCCCGCTATACCGCAGATTGCGCCCGAAAGAAGCATCGTTCTTATGATTACCTTTTTAACGTTAAGGCCGATATATCTCGCCGTGTTCTGGGATTCGCCCACTACGGCAATCTCATATCCGTGCTTGCTGTATTTAAGATATACATACATAAATACCGTAAGCGCAAGAACAATAATTACGTTGAGAAGATATTTCTGGTTACCTATTTCGGGGAACCAGCCCGCCTCGGTTGTGGCATTGATAATTCCGATTGTGCCCGAGCCCTTGGGGTTTTCCCATACGCGGGCGAAATACGCAACAAGCTGAATACCTACGTAGTTCATCATAAGGGTAAACAGGGTTTCGTTTGTATTTAAGGTAGCCTTGAACACGGCGGGAATTACCGCCCAGATTGCGCCTGCGAGAATACTTGCAACAATCATTGTTATTATCAGAAGCGCGTTCGGAAGCCTGTTTCCGAAAAGAATCATACACGCCGCCGAAGCGAGACCGCCTATAAGCACCTGTCCCTCGGCGCCGATATTCCAGAAGCGCATTTTAAACGCGGGCGTTACCGCAAGCGATACGCAAAGAAGCATTGAAAGGCTCTGTAAAAGGTTCCATATTCTTCTTGACGTTCCGAAGGCGCCGTCAAGCATTGTGGCGTATACCTTTATCGGGTTTTCGCCCGTAAGCGCCATAGTTACAAACGCGCATACAATCAGCGCGGCTACTACCGAGCCTGCTCTTACTAGGGTTGCCTTGAGCGGCGGCATCGTTTCACGCTTTGCAACGTGGAACAGCGGCTCGCGCTTTTTATTTGAAGCGTTACTGCTCATTTTCCGAACCCTCCTTCTTGTTTACGCTCTTGGTCATAAGTAATCCGAGCTCTTCCTTCTTGGCGGTCTTGCCGTCAACGATTCCCGTAACGTTACCCGAATTTATTACCATTATTCTGTCGCAAAGGGCAATCAGAACGTCGAGGTCCTCGCCTACGAAGATAATTGATACGCCCTCCTCCTTCTGCTTGTTGAGAAGGTTATAAATCATATATGACGAGTTGATATCAAGTCCTCTTACGGGATAAGCTACCATAAGAACTCTCGGCTCAAGGGCGATTTCACGTCCTACGAGTACCTTCTGTACATTACCGCCCGAAAGACGTCTTACAGGGGTGTTCGTACCCGGCGTTACTACCTCAAGCTCGTCGATAATTTCCTCTGCGAGTTTCTTCGGCTTCTTTCTGTCGAGGAATTCGCTCTTACCGCTCTTGTAGGAACGGAGCATCATATTATCGGTAATGTCCATGCTTCCTACAAGTCCCATTCCGAGTCTGTCCTCGGGAACGAAGGACATTGCAACGCCGAGCTTTCTTATCTCTCTCGGAGTCTTTCCGACGAGCTGCTGTTCAACCTCGTCCGTATCCGTAAAGAGAATGCTTGAGCCCTTTTCGCATTTCTGAAGTCCCGCGATAGCTTCAAGAAGCTCCTTCTGTCCGCTTCCCGAAATGCCCGCTACGCCGAGAATTTCGCCGCTGTTTACGGTAAACTTTACGTCGGTCAGCGCGTTTGAGCCGTCGCGGTTTTTAACGTTAAGCTTTTTAACAACAAGTCTCGGCTCGGGGTCCTTCGGGTCCTTTCTCTCGATATTGAGGTCAACCTTTTCGCCTACCATCATCTCGGTAAGCGACGCCTCGGTTGCGTCCTTTGTATCTACCGTTCCGACGTTTTCGCCCTTTCTGAGGGTCGATACCCTGTCGGAGATTTCAAGCACCTCGTGGAGCTTGTGGGTAATTATAATAATTGACTTATCGTCCGCTCTCATATTGCGGAGAACGTCAAATAATTTACTTGTTTCCTGAGGCGTCAGTACAGCGGTCGGCTCGTCAAGAATAAGAATATCCGCGCCTCTGTAAAGCACCTTGATTATTTCAACCGTCTGTTTTTCCGAAACAGACATCTCGTATACCTTCTTGTCAAGGTCGAGAATAAAACCGTACTGGTCAACAATTTTTTTTATTTCCTGCTTGGCTTTTTTTATGTTGAATTTCTTTCCGTCGTCAATGCCAAGCACTATGTTTTCGGCAGCCGAGAAAATATCTACCAGCTTAAAATGCTGGTGAATCATACCGATTCTGAAGGAAAAGGCGTCCTTGGGAGAACTGATAACAACGGGCTTTCCCTCAACAAAAATCTCTCCCTCGTCGGGGTAATAAATACCCGAAACCATATTCATAAGCGTGGTTTTACCGCTTCCGTTTTCGCCGAGAATTGCGAGAATTTCGCCCTTGTATACCGTTAAGTCAACATTTTTGTTAGCAACTACCTTGGTTCCGAACGCCTTGGTAATTCCCTTTAACTCGAGTGCAACTTTTTTGCTCATAGTCTGTCTCTCTTTTCAATATTTCGATAATAAGAGTAGATAGCCGTGACTGTAAAATACAGCCACGGCCGTTACTATTAGGTTTGCTTTTTATATCTTAAAAAGCAGTATTAAGAAGAGTGATACCGTCAATCTGTACGTCGAAGTAAGGAGCTGAACGGAATTCTGACTCGTGGAAGAAGCCGTCCTTAACTACCTCTGTGTCGCCCTTGAACTCAGCGTCTGTATCAACGTCAGCCTGATAGGTGTCAAGAGTCTTGCCTTTAACCGTGAAGTTAGCTGTATCGAATACGTGAACGGAACCGTCCTCAAGGCCCTTCTTAACCTCGTCAATCTTAGCCTGAGTATCCTTAGCGGCAGCCTGCTCGTTAACCTCTGTGAGCTCAACGGAGCCTGTTGCGATAGTGCCTGTCCAGTCAGCGTCGATAGCTTCGCCCTTCTGAACCTGACCTACCATATACTTGAAATAAGGAGCCCAGTTAATTCTTGAAGATACGATAAATGTATTCGGGCAAGCGTCCTTTGTTGAACCGTTGTAGGAAATGTCGGGGATACCTGCGTTTTCACAAGCGGTGGGAGCGCCCATTGAGTCAGCGTGCTGTGAAATAAGGTCAGCACCGCCGTCGATAAGAGCCTGAGCAGCTTCCTTCTCAGCAGCCTCGTCATACCATGAGCCTGTGAACTTAACGTCCATGATAACGTCGGGGCATACGCTCTTAGCGCCGAGATAGAATGATGTGTAACCGCTGATAACCTCTGCATAAGTATAAGCGCCTACATAACCCATCTTCGGAACTTCGCCCTTAAGCTTTCCTGCTTCCTTGATTTCGTTGAGCTTGAGACCTGCTGCAACGCCGGCAAGATATCTGCCCTCATAGATAGAAGCGAAAGCATTGTGGAAATTGGGAAGGTTTTCGGTGTGAGCCTTTGTACCTGTTGCGTGACAGAACTCTACGTCCTTGAATTCCTTAGCAGCCTGAATAAGGAAATCCTCGTGGCTGAAGGAGTCAGCGAATACGATGTTGCAGCCCTGGTCAACAAGGTCGGCAGCAGCCTCGTAGCACTCGTTGCTCTCGGGAACGTTAGTCTTGAGAACATACTCTACGCCGAGCTCTTCGCAAGCTTCCTTAGCGCCGTTGATGAAGTTAAGGTCATAGGTTGAGTTTTCGTCGTGTAAGAAGATGAATCCAACCTTAACAGCCTTAGCGTCTTCGGCAGCCTTTGTTGTGCTCTCTGCTTCTCCGCCGTTTCCGCCCTTGGAGCAAGCAACAAAAATGCCTGCTACTGCGAGGAGAACTGCGAGAACGATAGCAACAATTTTCTTTGAGTTTTTCATTCGTTTTCCCTCCAAAAAATAATATGTTTATATTACAAGGCCGAATTGCCTTAATAACCTTATCTGAATACGATTTCGCCCGTATCAGCGTTCATGCTTTCAACTATCGCAAGGGATTCAACCTTGATTCCCTCTTCGCGGAGCTTATCGCCGCCGTGCTGGTAACCCTTTTCAATTACCGTTCCGCAGCCCGCAAGCTCGGCGCCGCTGTCCTTAACGAGCTGAATAAGACCTCTGAGCGCGTTTCCTATCGCAAGAAAATCGTCGACGATAAGAACCCTGTCGCCCTCGCCGAGGAACCTTCTGGAAATCATAATGTCGTAGGTAGTACCGTGTGTAAACGATTCGACCTGAGTCGTGTAAACGTCGCCCGCGATGTTTTTAGTCTTTGTTTTTTTTGCAAAAACTAAAGGGCATCCAAATTCCTGCGCGACAAACGCACCGATAGCAATGCCCGATGCCTCTATTGTCAGGATTTTGTTTACGCCCTCGTCCTTGAACAATCTGTGAAATTCTTTTCCGACCTCGTGTAAAAACACGCAGTCTATCTGGTGGTTGAGAAAGCAGTCTACCTTTAAGATATTGCCCTCGTATACTTCACCCTCATCAAGAATTTTCTTTTTAAGAAGGTCCATAAGACTCACCACCGATAATTTATAATTTTAAATTACACAACTATAATATAGGAAATCATTTTTAATTTCAACAATATTTTCAAATTGATACCGTTTTTTAATTTTTTTCAGTTTTACACATAAAAACCGACGAAAATATCGTCGGCTAGTTGTTTATTTTGCTGATATTTATTTTACCTTGACGGTCTTTACCGCGCTGTATGTCGAATAATGTGTCTTCTTTCCGACCTTCGTATACGCCCTTACTCTTACATAGTATTTACCCTTTTTGAGCTTTTTAACCGTCTTTTTAACGCTCTTTGCGCCTTTTACGGTTACGGTCTTTTTATTCCTGAAGCTCTTGCTCTTCGAGTATTCGAGCTTGTAGCCGTTTGCGGTATTTACCTTAGCCCATTTAGCGTAAAGCGCAGCCTTCTTTCCCTTGGCGGTTTTAAGCTTTATGCTCTTTTTCGTGAGCTTGTAATTAAAGTCCTGCCATTCGGGGTTTGCCTTAAGCTCGGGTGCCGCGCCCGTAAATGCCTTCGCCGCAAACTCGTCGCCGTAAAAGCGGTAATCAAACCACGCAAGCATATACGGATGCATCGTCTCAAAGCTTCCTGCATGCTCAACGTCCTTCATTCTCGCCATATATACGTCGCTCTGAATGTTCCTGAAATTCGGCTTAAGGCTTGTGTCGATAGGGCAGATAAACTTGCTGTCCGTCATGCCCGTTCCCGCTACCAGACAGGTCGGAACCTTAACCTTCGTTGTATCGTAGGGACAGTTCTGCATTTCCTCTATCGCGTTTGTCGGAATTGACGCGGCGTAAATCGCCTTGTAGTACCTTGCGTTAGCGTACTTTTCGGGGTCTGAAAGATTTACCGTGCAGGCGGCACCCTGGGAGTGTCCCGCAAGACCGACTCTGCTTAAATCAACCTTGCCGTAAAGCCTGCTCTTTGAGTCCTTGCTGAGGGCTATGAGCTTAGTCATACCCGCGTCCATGCTCGCGCCCGTTCCGCAGTCCTTATCGGTATTCGTAAGGGCGATATAGCCGTAAGACGCCGCCTTTGAAAGAAATCCCGCGGTGTTGTTCTGCATGGTATAATTGGAGCCCGTTCCGTTACAGTAAAGAATAACGGGGCGCTTGCTCATTTTTTTAATATCCTTCGGATACCATACTTTATAAGTAAAATCGTTTTCATTAAGCGTAAACTCAAAGCTGCTGACCTTGTATTTTCCGTTTGCCGAATAATGCGCGAACACCTCTTTTTTGTTCGCCGCATACGCAAATGAGGCAACGCTCATCGCGCAGACAAGCATTACAAACGCAAGAAATAATGAAGCAATTCTCTTTTTCATTTTATTACCTCCCTTTCCTTATTTTTATTCTACACTTTTATATATCCGAAATCAACAGAATTGAGGAAAGACTACCAACCGCACGCCGACTGTCGTTTTTCTCGCTGCGTCGGCAACATCATTTGCCCCATGGGCAAACATCATTCACAAAAGGTCGGCAGTGCCGACCTTTTGTGCGGTTCAATCTTATGGCCAATATTAAAAGCCGTTCTTTAGGAACGGCTTTTAATATTGGCACCCACAGAGGGAATCTCCTCTTAACAACGAAACAGTCCACTGGACTGTTTCTCCCGATTCTCGCTCCCTTCGGTCGTGACAATCGGTGTTGCGTTTCTCATCCCTCGCGGCTACTGAAAAACCCGAAGCGCCCCGTTGGGCGCTTCGGGTTTTTGGCACCCACAGAGGGAATCGAACCTTCATCTAATCCTTAGGAGGGACTTATTCTATCCGTTGAACTATGTGGGCGTATATATTTTTGTTTTTCCGTCAATAATTATATATGCTCTTTTTCGTTTTGTCAATCAAAAACACGCCCGTAACAGTAATAGTTATAATATATATCTTATTATATATAATAGAGCCCGTTCGGGAGCGCCCCAGTTATTTCGCAAAACTTTTTTCTACATCTTGAGGGCCAATAAGGGAAGTCAACACCGCAGCTCAATATCTTGCGCTTTTTCGTGAAATCTATAATTTATGAGGGGCAGTTTTCAACATCCGATTTGGCGATTTCTTCCATTTTAAACAAAAATCTTTTTTCGTGCTTTAATTCGCTAAACCACAAAACCACAACATTTTGTGGCTCCCCGTGTTCCCTGCCCTATTAAAAAAGTTACATTTGTTAAATTTGCACAGTTTTTTTGTAATCTTCGGATTGACAAGTTGTTTGCTTGTGCTATAATGCCAACTGCTTTGCAAAAAGCCCGAACGTATATAAAAAGATAAGAACATTATCTATATAAATACTAAGGAGAATTAAGATGACTAACGAATCAAGAACTGCAAGTAAGCGCATTTCCAAGGCAGTGCTTGCGGTCGTAATTGCAATCGCGGTTATCGTCACGGTGTTCACGTCTACCGCCTTCGCTGACAGCTCAACGAAGTATAACGTGACCATTATTGACGCGGGCGAGGAAATTGCAGTTACAACAACTGAGACGGAACCTATCGAAATCCTCAAATCGGCCGGTATTACAGTAGACTCCGGCGACAAGCTCAACCTCACCGAATTTGTCGGCGGCGAGGGCGGAAAAATCACAATCAGCAGAAAGAACACAATCAACGTTGATTATGACGACAATATCCAGACTTACAGCGTTTACAGCACAACCGTTGGAGACGCTTTAGATGAGATAGGCGCAAAACTCGGCAAAAAGGATAAGGTTAATTATTCATTAACAGACAGCATTAAGGACGGTATGGTTCTTCAGATTAAGACCGCGTTTACCGTATCCGTTAAGGCTGACGGAAAGAAAACAAAGCTTGCTCTCGCTGAGGGAACGGTCAAAGACGCTCTCACAACGGCGAACATCAAGCTCGGAAAACACGATTACACCGAGCCTTCGCTCAATACCGAGCTTGAGGCAGGTATGAAGGTTAAGGTATACCGCGTAACTTATAAGAAGGCTACCAAGACCGCCGCCGTTCCCTTTGAAACAAAGAAGGTAAACGACAACACGCTCTATAAGGGTACCGAGCAGGTAGCCGTTCAGGGTGCTGAGGGCGAGAAGGTTATAACCTATAACGTAAGATACGTAAACGGAAAAGAAGAAAGCCGCGAAAAGGAAAGCGTAGAGGTTACAAAGCAGCCCGTAACAAAGGTTGTTAAGGTCGGAACAAAGAAAAAGGCTCCGGGCGCCGACGCTACTCCTAACGGAGTCAAGTCCAAAAACGGCTATAAATTAGGCGACGTAATTCAGGGAAGATATACTCACTACTGCGCGTGCGCAAGATGTAACGGAAACGGCAGAGGAGTTACCTCAAGCGGAAGACGTATTTCAAACGGAATGCAAAATCCTTACTATATCGCCTGCAACTGGCTTCCTATGGGAAGCGTAATTAACGTTGACGGAACAAACTACACGGTAGTTGACCGCGGCGGAAGCGGCCTCTCGAGAAAGGGCAGAATTGATATCTTCACTCCCGAAGGTCACTCAGCCTGCTACCGTCTCGGAACAGGCTCATGTACAATTAAAATAGTCCGTCTCGGATGGTAAAAGAAAAACAAAAAGGACAACGCGCGTTGTCCTTTTTTTATATGCAGAAATAATGATTGCCTATTACCTTTACTACCCGTCTTGTGCGCATCCATGCGTTTGAGGTTTTCGCGGGATTATAGTAATAGATTGCTCCTCCGCTCGGGTCCCAGCCGTTAATCGCGTCCCGCGCGGCTCTTTTTGCGCTCTCCGCTACGGGCTGATACCAGTTTGAATCGTTTACGCACGAAAACGCGCCCTTCTGATATATAACCCCGCTGAGCGTATCGGGAAAGGAGGGGTGCGCAACCCTGTTGAGTATTACGGCGCCTACGGCAACCTGTCCTTCGTAGCTTTCGCCCCTCGCCTCGGCTGAAATTACCTTTGCAAGAAGATTAATATCGCTGCTTGAATACGAGCCGCCGCCCGAACCGCCGCCCGAGCCGAGCCCGAGATAAAGAAGCGTCTGGGGTCCCGCTATACCGTCGGCGGTAATTCCGCAGCTTTTCTGAAACGCCGTAACGGCGTTTTTTGTCTGCGTTCCGTAAATTCCGTCTACCGCTCCCTTATAAAAGCCGAGCGATTTGAGCTTTTTCTGAACGCTCGTAACCTCGCTTCCCGTCGAGCCGTAGCGCGAAAGCGCGTATTCGCTCCTGCCCTCAAAAAGCGCGTCGTACGCCGTATAGCCGAGCGCTCCCGCTCCCGCGATTATCGCCGCCGTCATTATTACAATTATTATTCTTTCAACCGTATTATTCATATTAATCACCGAAAATATTTTATCCTGTTTTTATGCTATTATTCCCATTATTACCGTAAGCGCGGCTCCCGCTCCGACCCCGAGAAGAATACACCCCGCGGTCATAAGTCTGTCCTTTACGCTTTTTCTCGTTTTCGGCGGCTTTACCGCCTGAGAGGAAAGCTTCTGCGCCTCGCGCTGAAGGGTTCCCTCATCGGTTTTCGCCCCCTCGGGGCGTACAAAAAACACTATTTTTTCAAAATACGGCGACTCCGTATTTGTAATCTCAAGAATCTGTTTATTAACTCCTTTAAGCATACGCTCACTCCCGAATTGTTTTTTATACAAATAGTGTTATAAAAGCCCTCGGGTTTTATACAAATTAATCCGATAAAAATTTGTATAATTTTTTCAAAAATTTTTACTTGACAAACCGCTTTAATAACGCTTTGTAATAGCGTGATTTTAAAAAAGCTCGTGGAAAAGTCGGTGGAAAATGTGAAAAACTTTTCTCAAAACCCTTAAAAATACGCGTTTTTGCCCCGTTGAAAACCTTCTTTTACAGCTTGTACAATTTACTTTTCAACATTTTACACATAGTTTTCAACATTACAAAAATTGTTATAATTTTTGTGAATTTTGCCGATTTTGACTTTCCCTCTTGACAAAAAGATGCTATAATTCAATTATTACTGGATGTGATAAATTATTCGTTTTCGGAGAAGACTATGAAAATATGTGTCGAAAAAAATAACATAAGAGTGAGCGGAGTCGAATGTCTTGACCTCGACCTGACGCTCGACTGCGGTCAGGCATTCCGCTGGGAAAAGCAGGAGGACGGCTCTTACAGCGGGGTTGCGGGCGGTTATTTTCTCAATATAAAAAAAGAAAACGGCGACCTTATATTTAAAAACACCGATAAAGCCGCCTTTGATTCGTTCTGGAGGAATTATTTCGACCTCGACAGAGATTATGTGAAAATCTGTGAAACGCTTAAAGAGGACAGCCTACTTTCCTCAACAATCGACGCGTATTACGGAATTCGCATATTAAATCAGGAAAGCTGGGAAGCGCTCTGCTCATTTGTTATAAGCCAGCAGAATAATATTAAACGTATTAAACTTATAATAAACCGGCTTTGCGCCGCGTACGGGGTCGACCTCGGGGACGGCAATTACACCTTTCCGAGCGCCGAAAGACTTTCCGCGCTCAGCGTTTCGGATTTCGAGGCTCTCGGCTGCGGCTACCGCGCGAAATACCTTGAACGTCTTTCAAAGGACGTCGCCTGCGGCGCGGTAGATTTAAAAAAAATAAAAGCCCTTCCGCTTGAAGAGGCAAGAAAGGCTCTTCTTGAAATCTACGGGGTCGGAATTAAGGTTGCAAACTGCGCGCTTCTCTTCGGCTTCGGCTTTTACAGCGCCTTCCCCGTCGACGTGTGGATGAAACGCGTAATGGAATACTATCCCGACGGACTTCCCGAATGCTTTTCGGGTATCGAGGGTATCGCCCAGCAGTATCTCTTCCACTGGGCAAGAAACAACTTGTAATTTATGAACGTTTGTCTTATAATGTAATTAACAAATAATTATAAGAGGGGATAATATGTCATTTGTAAAGGATTATGTTGACTGCTACGGATATCTTTCCTTTAAGGATAAGCCTTTTACCAAGGAAGATAACGTCGCTATGTGTATGAGCTTTTATATGCCGCTTGACAAGGTCGTTTCCCCGTCGTTTGACGAGGAGCCGAGACCGTTTGCGGACGTATGCAAAGAGCTCTTTGAACTCAGAGGAAACGTACATAAGCCCGTCGGTCTTGTACTGAAAAAGGAAATCAGCATGCTCTTAATGGCTATGGCTGAGCAGAAGAGATACAACGAAATGAAGGTTGTCGCATGTACGGATAATTTCTGCGAAAAGCCCGCGGTTCAGTTCAATTCCTGCACCTTCCTTCTTCCCGACGGAAATATCGTAGTTCTTTTCAGGGGAACCGACGATACCCTTACGGGCTGGAAAGAGGACCTCGATATGCTCGCCTCAAAGGAGGGTATTCCCTCGGAGCATCTCTCCGTTGAATATCTCGGCGAGGTAGCAAAGAGATTCAAGGGAAATATTATCGTCTGCGGTCATTCAAAGGGCGGCTACGTTGCTCAGTACGCCGTAATGAATTCGCCCAAAGAAATCCGCGACAGGGTTATTGCGCTATATAATAACGACGGACCGGGCTTCGCAAGCTACGATTATCTTAACTCCGACGTATATAAGGAGCTTCTCCCGAAATATCACCACCTTATTCCGCAGTCCTCGTTTATCGGTATGATGCTTCTTCACGACGGCGACTATACCGTAATCAAGAGCAACGGAATTATTGGTCCGCTTCAGCACGATTTACTTACCTGGGTATTCGACGGCGACAAGCTCGTTGAGTGTAAGGATATAACGAAGAGGAGTAAGGTCTCCGACCTCGCGTTTTACGATATAGTAACGGGCGTTTCCGAGGAGCAGCTTGACGCAACCGAAAAAGCCGTAGGAAGCGTTCTTCAGGGCATAGGCCAGAGAGGTCTCCTCGACGTTAAGGATAACGTTAAGGATTCCGCAAAGGGCGCGGTTAAGGCGTGGAAGGAAATCGACAAGGACTCAAAAGCGGTTCTTAAGGAAACCGCGAAGGACGCCGCGAAAGCGGTAACGAAGGCGGTTAAGGCGGTCGCTAAAAACGAGGTAACCCCCGTAAGCGAGCGCGCAAAGCCCGCGGAAGAACAGTAAAAATTTGGAACCGTCTTAATGACGGTTCCTTTTATTGACTCTTATATCTCCGTATGCTATAATAAAATTACAAAATTTTAAAATTGTAAAAGGAGTGCTAAAAATGAAAAAAGTAATGTTTTCAGTTGTTCTGGCTCTCTGTCTGCTCATTACCCCTTTTGCAGCTTTCGCAGACGCCGAGCCGACTGAAATTACCGACGAAACCGCAAACGTAACCTTTACCGTTCCCTCAGGCTGGAGCCGTGTATCAGCAGCTGAAACCGATTCAATCAAATACGCCTTCCAGAAGGACGGCGACGATAAGCAGCAGTTTCTCGGCTATTCCGTAGTTGATATTTACGAGGGCAGCGACGAAAGCCTTAAATCCTCGTACAGCAGAAGCGAGATTGACAACTCTATAATGACGGCAAAAGAGTTTGAAGAAAAGATGATAGGCTCAGCAGCCGATTCGGGCATTACCGACCCGAAGGTTGGAAGCGTAACGGTCGGAAAGTACGATTTCTTTAAGCTTACCTTTAAACAGAAGGTCAGCGAGGAGTCGACCGTAAACGTAGTTCTTTACGCTCATATCGTAAACGGTTACTCGGTATACTTCCGCTTCCAGACCTATAACGGCGAGCCCGACGCGGCTGATATTGACGCTGTTATAACCTCGGTTAATTTCGCCGACGAGAAAGAAAAGAGCGAAACAAAGCCCTCGGAAGAAGCCGAAAGCGAAACGAAAGCCGACGATAACACGAAAAAGAAGAGCGCCTCTTCACGCACGGCAAAGGGCGGAATTGTCGGAGGAGGAACGGCCTTTATTCTTGCCGTTCTCGGCTTAATTCTCAGAAAGCTCAGAAAAAGATAAAAAGAAGAGGACTTTGTCCTCTTCTTTTTTAATGTTGAGTCTTCGGTTTTGAGTTGTCGGGCGCAGCGCCATCAAACTGAAAACTGAACACCGAACACTCAAAACTACTCAAGGTTTCCCGTTAAGAGCATTATCGCCGTGAGCGCCGCTACGGGCGCGGTCTGAGTACGGAGTATTCTTGCGCCGAGGGTCGCGCAGACCGCTCCGCTTTTTACTATTTCCTCAACCTCGTCCTTTTCAAAGCCGCCCTCGGGGCCTATATATATTGATACCGATTCGGTATCCTTTTTTATTATGTCTGTAAGCCTCTCGCCGCCGCCCTCGTAAAAGACGATTTTAACCTCGCTTTTATCCGCCGAAAGCGCCTGCTTCAGGCTCATCATTTCGCTTACCTCGGGAACCGTTCCCCTTCCGCTCTGCTGCGCCGCTTCAAGGGCGATTTTTCTGTATCTTTCGCTCTTTTTCTTCGCGCTTTTTTCGTCGGGGCGGCTCACGCACCGCTTTGTAAGAGTCGGAACGAATCTTACCGCGCCGAGCTCCGTGCATTTCTGAATAACGTCCTCGAGCTTGCTTCCCTTGGGAACGCCCTGATATACGGTTACCGCGCAGGAGGGCTCGCTTTTTACCGCCTGTTTATAACAGACCTTAAGGCGTACCGTCTCTTTCGTTATCTCATCTATCTGACAGCCGAAATCCGTACCGCCGCCGTCGGTTACGCAAAGCATATCGCCGACCTTCATTCTCAGCGATTTGGCTATATGCCGCGCCCTTTCCCCGTCAAGAACAATTTCGTTTTCGGGAGTATAATCAATAAAAAGTTTTTGCATGTCCTACTCCTCAACATGCTCGATCGCGCTGTTTATAATGATTTTTACGTGCTCGTCGTCAAGCGAGTAAAATATGTTTTTTCCCGCTCGCCTTCCCTTGACAAGATGTGAGTTTTTTAGCGCCCTGAGCTGATGGGAAACGGCGGTCTGCGTTGCGCCGACCTCGTTTACAATATCGCCTACGCTCCTCTCTCCGTCAAATAGAGAGAGAAGGATTTTTATTCTTGTTGAATCCGCAAAAGCCTTGAATAACTCGGCTATTTCATTAATCTCGTTTATATTCATAATACACCTCATATGCCGTTTCCGTTCATATGAACGTTTTCCGCAAGTGTATTATAGGATAATTACTCTCCGCTGTCAACAGGGTTTTTTTCAAACACGTCTATTCTTCCCGATTCGGTAACGGTTGCAAGAAGGATGTTTTCAAGCCTCCGTCCCCTTGAGAGTAAAACGGTCATAATTTCCTCGCGCTTTATTTCCGCTTTTTCGAGCTCTTCCTCAATTATTTCCCCGTTTTTCACGATAACACGCGGTATTCCGTCCCTGACGGGGGCGAAATTAAAGTCCTTCGGCGTGAGCCGACGGCACGTCGGCTTTAAGAGAAAGCTTATTTTTCCGCTCTCTTCAAGAACGGCGGTATCAACGTCCCCGAGATTAAAACAGCCCTTCTCCCTCGCCTGTGAAAAAAGCTCCTCAATGCTTATCTGCGCGCGTTCGAGCGCGCCCTCTGTAAACTCTCCCTCTCTCATAATTACCGTTTTTTTAACCCGTTTTTTTCTCGTCTGAGCTAAAAGCGCAAGTAAAAGAATAATATTAATTACAAGTAAAATTACCTCAACAGCGTCCATTAAATCACCTTTTAACCGTTTATTGATATTATTATTATTTTAATTATTGTAAAAAATATACTATTTGTGTTATAATGTAAAAAAACATAAGACGGTGAGCGTTTGAAGAATGTAAGACTTAGCGCAGCTCTTTTCGGGCTGCTTCTTAATTTTGCTTTATTTCTTACCAAGCTTTACATAGGCATCAGCTCGGCGTCTCTGACGATTTACTGCGATGCCGTAAATAACTTAGGCGATACCTTCGCCTGCGCGGTTGCCCTCTTCGGCTTCGTTATGATAAAACGACTCGGGGAAAAGCAGTCCGACCGCGCGCAGAGTCTCTGCACCTTTGTAATAAGCCTTCTTATTGCGGGAACTGGAATATACTTTGTATATAACGGTCTTGAAAGAATGATGTATCCCGTACCCGTTCGGAGTATGCCCGTATATTTAGCGGTTATAAGCTGTACGGTAGCCGTAAAGCTCTTTATGGGGCTTGTGTTCAGAGCGTTTGATAAAAAGGCGCCCTCTCCCGTAATAAAGGCACTTTCGCTCGACTCGTTTTTAGACTGCTTCATAACCCTTTCGGCTGTTATGAGCCTTGCGCTCGTATCAAAAATAAACTATGCCGTTGACGGCCTTTTCGCAATTATCACGGGAAGCGCGATAACCGTATCGGCAATAAAAAATATTATCAGCGAAACAAAATTTCTTATAAACAATTAATTACAGGAGTGAAAATTATGGCAAAAACCAAAGAAAAGAAAGTAAAGGTTAAGAAAACCCCTAAAGAGAAGGCTAAAAAGGCAGGCAAGGTTCTTCTTATAATCCTTCTTGTAATCGCAATTATTGCCGCGGTAACGGCGGTAGTAAATGCCGTTTCGGTAAAGAGCGAGAGAAGCTTTATTAACAATTCGCTCTCTCCCGCAGCCTACGGCGAGCAGCTTGTTCCCGAGCTTGACGGCGACGGTTACTACACCTTTACCTGCGACCGCGATTTTAAGGTTATGCAGCTTACCGACGTACATATCGGCTCGGGCTTTATGAGCGTTAAAAAGGACCAGAGCGCGCTCAACGCCGTTGCCGCTATGATTACAGAGGAAAAACCCGACCTTGTAATCGTTACGGGCGACGTCGCTTATCCCGTACCCTTCCAGTCGGGAACCTTTAACAATCTTCCCGGCGCCGTAACCTTTGCTTCCCTTATGGAAAAGCTCGGCGTTTACTGGTGTATGTGCTACGGTAACCACGATACAGAGGCGTATTCCTTCCATTCAAGAGACTCTGTTTCGGATAAGGTTTACTGCGATAAGGAAAAATATCCCCACTGCCTTTTCCAGAAGGGTCCCGAGGACGTTGACGGCGTAGGTAACTATGCGGTTAAGGTTAAGAACTCAAAGGGCGAAATTACCCAGACCTTCTTCGTTTTTGACTCTCACGCATATACTGACGGCGACTATTTCGGAATTATGTGGAAATATGACGCTATACATAAAAACCAGGTTGAGTGGTACGAGAAAACCGTTAAGGAATTTACCGACGAAAACGGCGGCGTACAGCCGAAATCCCTCGCCTTCTTCCATATTCCGCCCGTTGAGGAAAACGACGCTTATAAGGAGCTTAAGGAATCGGGCGGCAAGGATACCGAAAACGTAAAATTCAAATACGGAAAAATCGCCGAGGGCGGCGAGGTTATCTGCTCAAGTAAGTATAACAACGGCTTGTTTGACGCGTTTATGAAGAACGGCACTCAGGGCGTATTCTTCGGCCACGACCACCTCAATAACCTTTCGGTTAACTATAAGGGCGTTCAGCTTACCTACGGTTATTCAATAGACTATCTTGCTTACAGCGGAATTTATAAATACGGTCTTCAGCGAGGTTGTACTATTATAAACACGAGACCTGACGGTTCCTTTGACAACTACGGCGAAAACTATTATCAGGATAAGTATTCGCCCGTTAACGCCAAGGAAGAGGTTGACCTTGAACACGAAATGAGCGAGGTTGAAGATAACGCGGGCGCAGTATTTGATTTCCAGGCTGAAAACAATAACGGAGCCGCACAGGAGTAATGGAATTGAACTTTAAAGACGATAAATTTATGACCGTTCTCGCTCTGTGCGTTGTAGCGTTTGTTATAGCTCAGGCGGTATTCTTCCTCATAAGAGCCGTAAAAAGAGCGAGAGAACTCGGAATAGAAAAATCAACAATAAAAAATACGGTTATGTCCTCGGCGCTATTTACTATAGCGCCCGCGATAGGAATAGTCGCAACCGTTTTAACCCTCGCCTCAGCCCTCGGCTACGTGCTTCCGTGGATAAGGCTTTCGGTTATCGGCAATATCTCATACGAGGTAACCGCGGCGACTAACGCTATCGAGGCTTACGGGCTTGCGGGCGGTATTTCTCAGGAGATAACCGACCCGACCGTATTCGGAACAGTCGCGTGGGTTATGACGCTCGGCTCAATGATGCCGCTTATTCTCACGCCGATTATGATAAAAAAGGTTCAGAAAAAGGTAGGCAGCGCCGTTTCGGGAAACAAGGCGTGGGCTGACGTAATGAGCGCCGCGGCGTTCATAGGCCTTATCGCCGCCTTTGTCGCAAGAGCGATTGCGGGAAAGGGCGCAGCTGAAATCGTCGGCGACGGCGCAGGCGTTCTTTCTGTTTCCGCTCTCATATTTTCAATTATACTTATGCTTATCCTTTCAAAGCTCGCAACGCTTCCTAAAATGAAGTGGCTCGAAAGCTTTGCAATGCCGTTTGCTATGATAGGCGCTATGGCGCTCGTTATGCTTCTCGCTCAGGTATTGCCCCACGGTATAGCGTTTACGGAATGGAGGGGTTAGTATGGATAATAAATATATCAATAAAACTCATACCTACGGAAGAATATGGATGGTTGTAACCCTTCTCGTATTCCTTTCGGTTCCGACTATGATTTGCGCCCACCTCGGCGTACATCCCGAGCTCGGAAAAATCGCAAAGGGGCTTGCGACGGTTGCGCTTGTATTCTATCCTACGGCGGTAATCGAGGTTATTACCTATACTCCGCTACTCGGTACGGGCGGAACCTATCTCGGCTTCGTAACAGGTAATATAACTAACCTTAAGCTCCCCGTTGCGCTCAGCTCTATGGAGAGCGCCAAGGTTGATTCAAACAGCGACGAGGGCGAGGTTATTTCAACTATTTCAATAGCCGTGTCCTCAATAGTAACTACGGTAATTATCGCGGTATTCGTTCTTCTTTTCAGACCGATACTTAAGGATATTACGGGCGAGGGCTCTCCCTTCGCTCCCGCATTTCAGCAGGTTACGCCCGCGCTTTTCGGCGCGCTTTGCGCCTCATATCTCGCAAAGCACTGGAAAATATCAATTCTTCCCATCGCCGTTCTTACAGTTATTTTAATTTTTGCGGGCACGCTCGCCACGGGCGTATTAATACCGATAGGAGTTGTAGTATCTCTTCTCGGCGCGCACCTTATGTATAAGAAAGGCTGGGTAGGACAGGAATGATAGGAAAAAGTATTTTAATTATTATAGCCGCTTTTTTAGTTATTACCGCAGTCCGCGCGGCGTTCTTTAAGATTAAGCGCCCCGAGGTTGAGCCTATGCCCGACGAGAGAGTAGACTCCGAAAGAGTTCAGCGCCACCTCACCGAGGCAATTCAGATAAAAACAATTTCAAACGTTGACGAGGATAAGGTAGACTGGGCGGAATTTGACCGCTTTCACGAATTCCTTGAACGGGAATTCCCCTTAACTCATAAAACGCTCAAGAGAGAAAAGGTTTCTCTCGCCTCCCTGCTCTACACCTGGGAGGGCAAAAACCCCGAGCTTGACGGAATCGCGTTTTTATCTCACCAGGACGTAGTCCCGATTTCAGAGGGAACCCTCGACGACTGGGAGCATCCCCCGTTTGAGGGCTATAACGACGGCGAATTTATCTGGGGCCGCGGCGCGCTTGATATGAAAAACCACCTTATCTGCGTTATTGAGGCGGTTGAGTCGCTCCTCGAGGACGGCTTCGTTCCCGAAAGAACTATTTACCTCTGCTTCGGTCACAACGAGGAAATAGTAGCGGGTAAGAATAACGGCGCCCACGCTATAATGGAAACGCTTAAGGCGCGCGGAGTACATCTTGACTCAACTATCGACGAGGGCGGCGCAATCCTCCCCGCGAACGTCAAGGGAATTCTCAAAGGCAACCTCGCGGGAGTCGGCATCGCTGAAAAGGGCAATACGGATATAAAGATTACCGTCCACGCCAAGGGCGGTCACTCCTCTCAGCCCCCGCAGCATACGGGCGTAGGTCTTGTCTCCGACGTCGTTCACGACCTTGAAAAGCACCAGTTCAGAGCAAAAATGCTCCCAATGGTTGACGATATGTTTAATACTATCGGAAAGCATATGACCTATCCCGCAAGACTCGTTATGTGTAACCTTCCGCTTATTAAACCCCTCGTTCTCGCCATAGCAAAAAAAATACCGCCTGCGGCGTCCTTTATAAGAACGACCACGGCGTGTACTATGCTTGAGGGCTCTCCCGCGGCTAATGTGCTTCCCCAGACGGCAAGCGTTACGGTTAATTTCCGTCAGCTCCCGGGTACGACTACGGACGATTTGTTCGCCCATATCCGCAAGGTTGTAAGAAATAAGGATATTGATATAGAATATATTAAGGGAAAGGAGGCGTCGGCAATTTCTCCGACAGATACGAGAGCCTTTGAAACCCTTACCCTTCTTTCGCACCAGATGGATAAATACAATATCGTAGCGCCCTATCTCGTAATGGGCGGAACGGATACCTATCACTACGAGGACATCTGCGATAATCTTTACCGCTACGCTCCGTTTACGGTAGGAACCTCGCTTCTTCTTACAACTCATTCGACTAACGAGCGCTGCCCCGTAGAACCGCTTACGCAGGGCGTACAGTTCTTCAAGCGCTATATGAAAATTATGGCAAGCGAATAACCCCCGTAGGGGGCGGCGTCCCCGACGACCCGCCAACGAACTACCGTAGGGGACGATGCCCACATCGTCCCGAAAAAACATAACACCTAATACAACAAAAGAGGCTGATTACTCAGCCTCTTTTTCCGTATCCTCAACCTCGGGATACTGTTCAATTTTTACAATGTCGCCTCTGAACTGTTCAAGGTTACCGTAGCTTCCCGCAATTCCTCTCGGGAGCTTACCCTTTTCAATATAGAACTCCATAATGTCCTTATTGTTAACGGCGTACTGGTGCTTTTCGTCGGTATGTCTGTTCGCCTTCTGGTCACAGAGAATACAGTTAAGCTCCTTAATCTCCTCGCCGTCCTGAAGCGTAATACGGTATTTTGTTCCTATCTTGGTTCCGTAGAACGAGCCGAGAGCAATACAGTAAAAACCGTCAACCATACGGATTCCCGTTTCCTCGTCGGTATAGCACTCCTCGGAATTGAGAAGCTTGTACTGAGGAGTACTCTTTGCGGTTACCGCCTTATAATAAGCGTAGGTTTTTGTTGCGCCGCTTATTCCCTCGGGAAGCTCAAAGTTTTTAAGCGTTTTTGCCTCAACCGTGCGGCTGACCTTGCTTACGTTCTTTCTGTTCGCTCTGTTTGTAACGCATTTTACTCTGTAAGAGTAAGTTGTTTCTTCTTTTACATCAGTATCGGTATAAGTATCCGAATTTACCTCGGCGAGTTTTTCAAATTTTCCGCCGTTTTCGCTTCTGTAAAGCCATACCCTCGCAACGCTTTCGGTATGTCTTATTCTGAGCTCAACCGAATCCGAAGCGACGTGCTTAAGAGCAACCGACGCGGTTTTTACCGCGGTTGTAAAGCTTACCTCGGAAAGCCCCTCCATAGTAGCGGCGTTGAAAATTCCGAAGCGGTAATCCGTATCCTCGTCAAGCCCGCTGAGCTGAAGCTCGTTTTCGGTCGTATTGAGGTATTCCTCCCAGCAGTGGTTAATTACGTTATACCTGTAAACGGCATAGCTTAAAATAAGCGTGTCGCTTTCCCAGCTGAGTTTCGCGCTGTCAGTCGTAACTGAATCGGCTGTTAAGATAAAGCCCTCTTTCGCTCTTATAGGCTTGTGCATAGCGGCTATTATTCTCGAATCCTCTTCTGCCTGAACCGCCTGATTCTTAAACGGTATTCCGAACGGAAGGTCAAACGCGAGCGCGTCAACGCTGCCCGAAACCGCCATTATAAGAACGAGTATTACCGATACGATTTTTGCTGATTTAAGTCTGATAAAATCGTCTCCTTTTTGCATTTCCCTCCGAAACGCGTAAACACACTATAACAGATTGTAACCGTTTTGTCAATATTTTTATTCACAATTTGTTCATACTTCACAAAACACTTGACATAACCGCCCCATTGATTATAATGATTTATAGGATTTGTTAATCCTGAAATATTTCGGGGCGGGGTGCAACTCCCCACCGGCGGTAAAGTCCGCGACTCCCTTATGGGACTGATACGGTGAAATTCCGTAACCGACGGTAATTATCATTATGTTATAATGGTATAAGTCCGGATGAGAGAAATTATACTTATGTATTTACCCCGATACGTCCGTATCGGGTTTTCTCTTTCCCAAAAAGGAGGAAAATATGAAATCACAAAACAAAAAACTCAACAGAACTCGCCTTATCGCAGGCTGCGGAATGCTTACCGCCGCCGCTGTCGTGCTTCAGTACCTTGAGATCCCTATTCCGTTTATACCGAGCTTTATTAAACTCGACTTTTCGGATTTGCCCGAGCTTATAGGCGCCTTCGCCTACGGTCCCGTTGCAGGAATTATTATCGCTCTCGTTAAAAATATTATCCACCTTGCGGTAAGCCAGAGCGGATACATCGGCGAGCTCTCGAATTTTATTCTCGGCGCGGTATTCGCAGGCTGCGCAGGGCTCGTTTATAAGTATAATAAAACTATGAAGGGCGCCCTCGTCGGCGGTATTGTCGGCGCTCTCGCTATGGCGGCGCTGAGCTTTCCGTCAAACCTCTTCATAGTATACCCGTTTTATTATAACTTTATGCCGAAGGAGGCGGTTCTTCAGGCGTATCAGACAATAGTCCCCTCAATGAAAAGCATTGAACAGTCTCTTCTCGTGTTTAACGTACCCTTTACGCTTATAAAAGGACTCTTCTGCGTAATAATATCAATGCTTATTTATAAACCCCTTTCCCCAATTCTTCACGGGAAGGAATAAATATATTGCTATTTAATATAGTTTGTAGTATAATAATACCCGCAAATAAATTATAGGAGATTAAAATTATGCCACTTGTAACAACAACCGAAATGTTCAAAAAAGCATACGAGGGCGGCTACGCTATCGGCGCTTTTAACGTAAACAATATGGAAATCGTTCAGGGTATTACAAGAGCCGCTAAAAAACTTGAGGCTCCCGTAATTCTTCAGTGCTCCTCGGGCGCAAGAAAGTATGCTTCTCACGACTATCTTGTAGCCATGGTAAAGGCTGCCGCTGAGGAGACGGGGCTTCCTATCGCTCTTCACCTTGACCACGGTCCCGATTTTGAAACCTGTAAAAGCTGTATCGACGGCGGCTTTACCTCCGTTATGATTGACGGCTCGTCTCTCCCCTATGAAGAGAATATCAAGCTTACAAAGCAGGTAGTTGAATATGCCCACGCTCACGGCGTAGTAGTTGAGGGCGAGCTCGGAACTCTCGCGGGCGTTGAGGACGACGTAGTAGTAGAAGCGGGTAACGAATCCTATACAAGACCCGAGGAGGTTTACGATTTCGCAACGAGAACGGGCGTTGACTCGCTCGCTATCGCTATCGGAACAAGCCACGGCGCATATAAGTTCAAGCCCGGTCAGAAGCCGCAGCTCCGCTTCGATATTCTTGAAGAGGTTGCAAAACAGCTTCCCGAATTCCCGATAGTTCTTCACGGCGCAAGCTCGGTAAATCAGGAACACATTAAGCTTATCAACGAATTCGGCGGCGAAATGCCCGACGCTATCGGTATCCCCGAGGATATGCTCCGCAAGGCTGCCGAGATGGCTGTTTGTAAGGTAAACGTTGACTCCGATATCCGTATCGCAATGACCGCGGCTATCCGTAAGCACTTTGCCGAGAACCCGACTCACTTTGACCCGCGTCAGTATCTTACTCCCGCAAGAGCCCTTATCGAAGAGGTTGTTGCTCATAAGATTGATAAGGTATTCGGCTCAACAGGCCACGCATTTGATTAATACTTTTATTCGGGAGGGTACAAACCCTCCCGTTATTTTCACCAACGATTATACTATTTGTATATGATAATTATACAATTATTAATATTGACATCCCCTCTGCGTTCTATTATAATATTCTAAACTAAACCGAAAGGGTGTTTTTATGGCAAAAAAGGATAACGTAATCAAGACCGAGCATTTCGGAATTCAGCGTAAAATCGTTGCGAATATGACTACCGAAAGCTGGCAGAATATTCCCCACGTTACATATACCTACGAGCCCGACGTAACCGAGTTTATGACTCAGTACAAACGTCTTAACGAGGGCGTTGAAAAGGAAAACAGGATAACCGTAAATACGCTTATGCTCAAGGTTATCTGCGAGGGACTTAAGGCGTGTCCCGCTATGAACGCCCATATTGACTTTGATAAAAAGTATGTAAGGGGCGTAATTCATACCCTTTCCGAGATTAATATTTCAATGCCTATGGTGCTTCCCACGGGCGAGATGATGACGATTAACCTTCATAATTTCGAGAATAAAAACCTTGACGATATGGTCGATTATCTTAAAGACGTTAACCGACGTATGGCTAACACAAATCTCAACGAGGTTATGTTCGACGTTTCTATGGATAATACGATTACGGGGTTAAAAGAGGGTAAAATCGCCCAGACCATTAACCGTATAATCGGCTCAAAAACGGGTAAGCACAAGGTTAAAACCCTTAAGGGCAAAGAGAAAAAGGCTTACGAGGCTATCCCCGAAACCGACCGTCTTACCAAGCACGATATTGAACAGGGCTCAATTACAATTTCTAATATCGGCTCCGTTTACCGTGAGCAGAGAGGCGCCGCCGCGCTGATTGAGATTATTCCTCCCCAGGTTACGGCTATCGCCGTCGGCGCGGTACAGGATAAGCCCGTCGTTATCATAAACGAAAATGACGAAAAGGAAATCGCTATCCGCCAGGTTCTCCCCTTTACTATCGTATTTGACCACAGAGCGCTTGATTTCGGCGATATCGTTCCGTTTATCAAAAAGCTTGACGAAATCTTCGAGGCGCCCGAGGTTATGTTCAGCTGGAAGCGCGAACAGACTATTACCGCGGCTGAAATTGAAGAGATTAAGGTTGAGCGCGTTGAGCGTGAGACTAAGTTCGAGGAAAGCAAGAAGCGTGAAAAGGAAAGACGCGAGGCTGAGCGCGACGCTCAGAAGGCGGGCGACCGCGCTGTAAAGGCGGAAAAAGAGGCGGAAAAAGCGCTTAAGGAAGCCGAGGAGCGCGCTGCCAAGGCTGAAAGCGAGCTTGCCGAGGCGCACGAAAAAGCAGATAAAAAGGCACTCAGAGAGGCTGAAAAGGCTGAAAAGGACGCTATCGAGGCTGAGGAAAAGGCAAAGCGCGAGATTGAAAAAATAAAGGCTGCCGCCGCTGAAAAGATTGAAAAGGCTAAAAAGGAAGCGGAGGACAGAAAAGAAAAGGCTATCCGCAACGCAGAAAAGGCGCAGGAGGAAGCTCTCGCAAAGGCAGACAAGGCCCGTCAGGAAGCCGAAAAGAAGCGTAGGGAAGCCGAGGCTAAGAAGGAAAAGGCTCTCGCAGGGGCGGAAAAGGATAAAAAGGACGCGCTCGAAAAGGCGCAGAGAGAAAAGGAAAAGGTTCAAAAAGAGCTTGAAAAAGCAAGAGCCGAGGCTGAAAAAGCTAAGGCAAAAGCAGAAGCCGCTCAGGAAAAGGTCGACTCCTTTAACGGGGAATAAGATAAAAAGAGGTAACCCGTGTTACCTCTTTTTTATTGACTAATTTAATATTTTATAATAAAATATAATCAGAATTATGAAAGGACTGAGCCATATGAAAAAGCTCCCCCTTCAAATTTTAATATCGTTTATCCTTATTCTTGCCCTCGCTGCGCCGATTTTCGTTTTCGGCTATACCAAAGAGGACGAGGGCGAAGCTGCGCTTTTACAGGAGGGCGAGCTTGATATTGAGAGCGCCGACCTTTCAGGGTATACCCTTCCTCTGCGCTCAGCTTCTACGGTTGAGGACTGCTTATACGACGGTCTTATTTCACTTTCAGACAGAATAAATATCACGTCGTACAGCGTTTCCGTAAACGACATAGGCGCGGTTTATTCAGGCGTAATTAACAGCCACCCCGATTTATTCTTCGTATCGGGAGCATATTCAATCAGCTATTCTCCCGCTACAAATACCGTTCTCTCGATTGCCCCGTCTTATAAACTGTCTTACGACGAGGCTATGGCAGCACTCGACGTATTTCACAGCGGCGCCGATAAAGCCCTCGCCGAGGTCGACAGCAGTATGAACGATATACAAAAGGCGCTGACCATACACGACTATATGATTTCCGTTGCGGATTATCCGAACGTTTTTGACGAGGAAGGAAACTATTCTCAGGCGCTTGATAACGACGAGAATCACAACGCCTACGGATTTTTTAAAAATTACAGAGTCGTCTGTCAGGGCTTTACGCTTGCATATATTTATCTTATGAACCGTCTCGGTATCCCCTGCGTATACGTAGCGTCCGATACTATGAACCACTCCTGGAACCTTATAGAAATTGACGGCGCGTGGTACAACGTCGACGTTACCTTCGACAATCACGACTACGATATGGATACAAACACATACGGCTCCGTTCTCCACTCGTATTTTCTTAAAAGCGATTCATATTTTTCAGGCAAAACGGGTATTCATTGGCATTACGGCGGAGTTCCCGATAACGGCTGCGCCGCGGTCAGCACCCTTTACGATACCGCCTTCTGGGACGACGTAACCTCGCGTATTTACACAATCGGCGGTGATTATTATTATCTTGACCCGCCGAACGCCGCAAGCGTTTATACCTTCCTTAAAAGGAGAACTCCCTCGGGCGAGGAGACGAATCTATGTACCGGCTTCACTTCGCTTCTCGTTAACTATTCCGGCGGCTTTCGCGACGAAAACGGCAATCCTCAGAGCTATACCTTCAGGGACCGTCTTGCAAGACTTACATATCTCGATAACCGCTTCTACGTAGCGGCTTCAAAAAATATTTATTCCGTCGTTCCAACGGGAAACGGCTATACGCGATACGATATCTGTACGCTTTCCGACTATCCGTCGGGGCTTGGTGTAAACGGTAAAAATAATCTTATTTATCATACAAGAAATACCGAAAACGCGCTTTACGAGCTTGATAAATATGAATTTTTTAAAGACCATATAACGGCTGAAAAGGGCGTAAACTATAATAATTATCCCGATATTAACCTCGACGGCGTTATAAACGGAAAGGACGCCGCAAGCATAATTCACGATATAAATAACTAATTTTTACACTTTTATTATTTTCATTTTTTCAAACAATATTATTGCCCGGGCAAAAGACAGAGCAAGACAAATCCGAATCGCCGAAAACGCAGTTTTTAAGCGAAATCTGACATTTCGTTCTTGCTTGGAAAAGGAGAAAAAATGAAAACAAATACTTCAAAAATGATTATGAAGGGCGTCGGCGCAACGCTTGCGGTATGCTCGGCTCTCGCTATGGCGAGCTCAACTAAGTCCGACAGTATGTTCGCAAAAAAGGCGGTAAAAAAGACCGCTAAAAAGATGGCTGACGTAGTGGATTCAATCTCATCCTTTATGTAAAAAAAGACAGGTTTTACCTGTCTTTTTGTCTTTTTTTATATCTGTTTAACCTGCTGTCCCTTTATACCGAACATACTGCTTTTAAATTCAGTTCCGTAAGCCTCGCCGTCGGGGAAAAGCTCAAGAAGCGGAATTAAGACGAAGCGCCTTTCCTTAAACCTCGGATGGGGAACGGTAAGATTTTCGGTATCAATTCTCTTGTTTTCAGCGAGAATAATATCCAAATCAATTATTCTCGGGCCGTTTCTGAACTCCCTGATTCGCCCGAAGCCCGCCTCTATTCCGAGACAGATTCCAAGCAATTCGTTCGGCTCAAAACCGCTTTCAATTTCAACGCAGATATTATAAAAGCTGTCCTGTTCGGCGTAGCCTACGGGCTCGGTCTCGTATACCGACGAGCGTCTTAAAACCTCGGTTTTCGGAACAAGGGAAAGCGCCCCCACGGCGTTTTCAATATTCTCTTTTTTATCGCCTATATTCGTTCCTATTCCGATAATATATTTCATATTCGTTTCCTCGTAAGCGATACAGCCATATAATCAAACTCCGCTTTTACGGGAGCCTCGGGCTTTTTCAGAGTTATATCTATCCTCTGTATCTCCTCAAACTCCTCAAAAAGCGCCTCACAGACTCTCTGCGCCGCTTTTTCGATTAAATCATAGGATTTTCCTGTAAATACTCTTCGTATAGTTTTTACCGCCTTTGCGTAGCTTACCGTATCGTCAAGACAGTCGCTTTCGCACGCCTTTGATAAATCAAGGTAATAATCAAGGTCGATATAAAAGGTCTGTCCGTTTTCCTTTTCTTCGGGATTTACGCCGTGGTAAGCAAACAGTTTTAAGTTTTTAACAGTTATCTTATCCATTTTTTTATCTCGTCAGCCGTTCTGACGCCCTTTATTTCGTTTTTTACGTCGTGTATACGGATTATATCCGCTCCGCCTAAAATCGCCGCTGTGTCGGCGGCTATGTTACCGTAAACCCTTTTTTCGGGCTTATCCTCGCCGCTTGCCGCGCCTATTACCCGCTTTCGGCTTACTCCGAGAAGAAGCGGCACGCCCTGGGGTTTATACTTTTCAACGTTCGCAATAAGCTCTAAGTTTTCCTCATAGCTCTTGCCGAAGCCTATGCCCATATCAAGACATAGCTGTTTTTTATTACAGACTGTAATAGCCTTTTCAAAAAACGCCTTGACCTCGCTGACTCCGCCAGCGCCGTTATGGGTTATAACCCAGCCCGCGCCGCTTTCGTTAATCAGGTTCGCCATTTCTTTATTAAGACTGCCGCTGACGTCGTTAATTATATCCGCCCCGTTTTCAAGGGCGTTTTTTGCAACGTACGGAAAATACGTATCTACCGAAACGGGCTTTTCCGTCAGAGGTCTGAGCTTTTTTAATACGCCCTCAAGCCGGGCCCACTCCTCTTTCGGCGGTATTTCTTCATACCCCGGACGGGTTGACTGGGCGCCTAAATCTATTATATCCGCTCCATCGTCAATCAGCTCAAGCGCGTGTTTTACTGCGTTTTCTTCGTCAAAGCATTTTCCCCCGTCGGAAAACGAATCGGGGGTAATATTGACTATGCCCATAATGAGCGTTCTTTTTCCGTATTCAATTTTCTTATCTCTGCAGTACCACATATTATTTCGTCAGAAGTGAAAGTACTTCCGCCCTCGTTCTCGCGTCGGTTCTCATACTGCCTCTGAGCGCTGAGGTCTGGGTTTTTGAGCCGCTCGCCCTCGCTCCTCTTATAGTCATACAGCTGTGTTCAGCCTCAATTATAACCGCAACGCCCTTCGGCGAAAGATTTTCGTTAAGAAAATCGGCAATATCGTGGGTCAGCCTTTCCTGAACCTGAGGCTTTTTAGCAAAATTATCAACAATTCTTGCAAGTTTTGAAAGCCCGATAATCTTATTATCGCTCGGAATATACGCTATATGAGCCTTTCCGACAAAGGGAAGAAGATGATGCTCGCACATTGAAGAAAACGGAATGTCTCTGACTATTACAATTTCGTCGTTTGACTTTTCGTTAAACATTTTAAGGTGCTGCTTCGGGTCCTCTCTGAGCCCCGAAAAAAGCTCCTCATACATATTTGCAACCCTCTGAGGCGTTTCTGCGAGACCCTCTCTGTCGGGGTTTTCACCTACCGCGATAAGTATATCCCTTACCGCTTTTTTTATAATTTCCTTATTTTCGTTACTTATCATATTCTTCCTCACTTGCTGAAATAGCCCTTGATATTTTTAACCGAGGTATCCGTAAGCTTATTTGTATCGTCAAATTCCGTAGCAGCCGAATAAAGCGTTAAATCCGTACTCAGCGTACAGAATACCATAACGCCGTTTTTACCGTTTTCAAAATCTCTTACCGTAATATCGGTAGTACAGTTTTTCATAAAGAGCTTGAAAAGCGAATCCGCGTTTTCATAATTTTTCTCGTTAAGAAGCTCGGGCAACGCCTTTAAAATAAGCTCGTTTTCAGCGCTGTAATTTTTAGTTTTTTCGGTAAAATATCTTAAAAGATTCGAGGTTTCGCTTCCGCTTACGGTCTGTTCTCCCTCTTTTATTTTAAGAGTATACTTATCGTCCTCTTTATTATCGCTGTAATCTATCTTTTCGTTTGAAATATATACATAGCTTCCGAGCTTATTAACAACCTCAACGAAGCCGCTGTTTTCAAAATCGGCGTAGTAATCGATTTCAAAGCCCAGGTATTCGGTTAGTTTTGCTTTAAGCCCGGCTCCGCCCGACGCGGTATATATTTTCTGAACCGTTGAATCGCCTACGCTCATATCGGGCGAAAGCGCCGCTGTTTTATATGCTCTGTTATCCCTGTCAGCCTGAACTAAAAAGATATAGTGAATTTTTTCTTTATTTTCATCGGTTTCCATTACTAAAAAATTCGTTTTTCCCTCTGTTTCGGGAAGAATTTCTTTAATATTTTCCTCTTTTTCGGTAGTCGTTACCTCGCCTCTTGCAAAAAAGTCGGCGGCGCTTGAATAATTTTTATGAAGATAGGCGGTAAATACAGCCGTAAAAACAACTATTACCGCAAGCAGAGCATATAAAATCTTTGCCTGATTTGACATCTTTTTCGACTTTGAAATATAAATATCTCCTCTGTTTTTAAATATCTTCACTTTCTCACCGCCTTTCGGGTTAATTATATATTATTAAACGATAAAAAACAAGTAATACTTTTCCACAACACTTAAAATATAATGTTAAAAATAATATTGACATATTATAAATTATATATTATAATAAATATTTGTATTAGTATATATATTACTATAAATATATAAAGAAGGAGGATAAAATTTATGAACAGTATGACGGAACTCTGGAAAAATGTTGTTGATTATATTAAAGAAAGAATTAACGAGACCGTATATAACGTATGGTTTTTTGATATAGAATTACTCGATTTTCAGAACGGAACGGCTAATCTTCTTTTTACAACAGATTTTAAAAAGAAAACCGTATATCACGAATACGATTCTTTAATCCGCGAAGCGTTTAAGGCTGTATGCGGATTTGAGTGTAATATTGAATATACCTGTATAGATGAAATATCGTCGGTGCCTAATAAGCTTTCAAAGGTTGACCTTGAAGATTTAAGAAATTCAACCTTTACCTTTGAAAACTTTATTTCAGGTCCCTCAAATAAATTCGCATATACCGCGGCTAAGGCGGTTGCGGATAATCCGGGCGGAATATTCAATAACGGCGTAAATCTTACCGATTATAACCCTCTTTTTATCTACGGCGCGTCGGGTCTCGGTAAAACTCACCTTTTAAACGCCATAAGCCACGAGGTTAAAAATAAATATCCCGAGCTTAATATTAAATATATAAGCGCAGAGGAATTTACTAACGAATTTATTGCCGCTCTCGGAGATAAAACGGTTAACGAATTTCACGATAAATACAGAAATAATATCGACGTTCTTCTTGTAGACGATATTCAGTTTATTGCAGGTAAAACTCAGACAGAGGAAGAATTTTTCCATACCTTCAATTCCCTTGTTGATAACGGAAAGCAGGTTGTACTGACCTCGGACAGACCTCCAAAAGAAATTCATTCTTTGACTGACAGACTCCGTTCACGCTTTGTTTCAGGTCTTCTCGCCGATATTCAGACTCCCGAGTTTGAAACGCGCTGCGCAATTATAAAGCGTAAGGCAAAGCTTCTTAATTTTAAAATTGACGATTCGGTAGTTGAATTTATCGCCGAAAAAATAAAGTCGAATATCCGTCAGCTTGAGGGTATTACCAAAAAACTCCACGCTATGTGTACCTACGGCGAACAGATTGCGCCTACTATCGCTATTGCCCAGAGCGCGATTAAAGATATTATTGTAAACGATGTTCCTCCGCTTCCAGTTACTATTAAAAAAGTAGTTGACGAGGTAAGCCGTACAACAGGCGTTTCGGTTGAGGATATATATTCAAAAAAGCGTACCGCAAATATAGCTATGGCACGGAAAATGACCTTTTATATTATCAGAAAGGTTACTGAAATGAGCTATGAGTCTATCGGTAAGGAATTTGATAAGGACCATTCAACCGTTATGTATAACTATGAGGAAATGGAAAAACTTCTCGCCAATAATTCAAGCCTTAATTCTCAGGTTCTTGATATAATCAACAACATAAAAGAAGAGTAAGTATTCCACATATTTTTCCTTTTAAACAATTAAATATTTTTAAAAGCTGTTAAAAATTAAAGTTTTCCATATTATTAACATTTTTTCCATATTTTTTTCAACAGAAAAGATTAATAAAAAATGAGAAAAAATAAACGTTTAAGAAACTTTTTAACAATTTCTTCCGTTTATATTAATGAGAGTATGTAATTATTATCTTTTTCTGCGAAAAAAATAAAAATTTCATTTTCATTTTTTTATCAATCAAAAATTTTTTCTGAAAGGCGGAATACAAATGAAATTCATCTGCAGTACAAAAGAACTCAATATTGCCTGTAATAATGTTATAAGAGCGGTAAGCACTAAGGTAACAATGCCTACTATCGAGGGAATATTAATCGAATGCGGTTCAAATACTCTTTCTCTTACAGGCTACGATTTTGAATTCGGTATTAATACCATATTAAGCGCAGAGGTTGAAGAAGCGGGCGCTATTATTATTAATGGCAAAATTCTCTGCGATATTTTAAAAAAGCTCCCTGACGAAACGGTAACTTTTGAAACTAACGGAAACGCGGTTTCAATTATAAGCGGTGCGGCTCAGTATAATATTTCGGGTATCGACGCTGACGATTATCCCGAGCTTCCCTCAGTTAACGGAGGCCAGAATATTGAGCTTAATCAGAAGCTTTTACATTCAATGATTATTCAGACTGTTTTCGCGGTTGCGGATAACGAAAGCTCTAAACCCGTTTATACAGGACTTAAATTTGA
The DNA here is from genome assembly GCA_947169815.1 of uncultured Clostridia bacterium. Lineage (GTDB taxonomy): Bacteria > Bacillota > Clostridia > Oscillospirales > Acutalibacteraceae > Eubacterium_R. The sequence continues at coordinate 35,455 of CAMVRG010000002.1, forward strand.
TATTACAAGTAATGAAATTACTCTCGTTGGCATTGACGGTTACCGTCTTGCTATAAGAAAAGAGGCTGTTTCATATAACGGCGACGACCTTACCTTTATAGTACCTAAAAAGACTATAAGGGAAGTTATTAAGCTTATGAATCCCGAAAGCGATGAAACTATTAAAATCAATATCGGAAGACGCCACATTATTTTTGAAGTTGAGAATTATTCAATTATCTCACGTCTTCTTGACGGCGATTTTCTTGATTACAGAACGGCTGTTCCGGGTACTGTTTCAACAACCGTATTAATTAATACAAACGACGCGATTAACTGTATCGACAGAACTCTTCCCGTTATTGAAAATAATCAGAAAAACCCGATTCGCTGTCTTTTTGATAATGACCAGCTCAGAGTTTCAACAGTTTCATCTCTCGGCCGTGTAATAGATTATACCCACGCTAACACCCAGGGCGACAGAGTTGAGATAGGCTTTAATTCAAAATTTATGATTGACGCTCTTAATGCAGCGGATACCGACGAGGTAAGAATTGAGCTTGCAGGTCCCGTAAGTCCCGTTAAGATTATGCCTATCGAAGGTAACAGTTTCCTTTTCTTAGTTCTTCCCATGAGGCTTAAAAATGAAAATTAAGGTTAAGGTTGCCGAGCATAAAAAAGAAACCGCCGAAATTAATACTGAATTTATTCAGCTTCAGGCGTTTTTAAAGTTTATGGGACTCGCTGAAACGGGCGGAGAGGCAAAAGAGATAATTCAGGACGGAATTATTAAGGTTAATAATGAAATCTGTACCGCAAGAGGAAAAAAGCTGAGAGACGGAGACGTTGTCTCAGCCTTCGGTACCGATTACACAATAAAATATGAAAATAAATAGAATAGAACTTGAAAATTTCAGAAATTTCAGTTTTCTTGAAGCCGATTTTGACGACGTAAATATAATCTGGGGCGAAAACGCACAGGGTAAAACAAATCTTATAGAGGCAATTTATCTTTTTACGGGCGCAAAAAGTTTCAGAGGAGCTAAGGATAAAGAGCTCGTTAAATTTGACAGCGAAAAAAGCAGAATAAAAATTGAATTTGATAATAATGAAAGAGAGCAAAGCGCTGAAATTATTATTGATAATAAAAGAAGCGTAAGCCTTAACGGAGTTAAAAATAAAAGGGACGAGCTGAGCGAGGAGCTTAAAGCGGTTATATTTTCACCCGTACATTTAAGTATGGTTAAGGACGGACCCCGCGAAAGACGTTATTTTATTGACTCCGCTCTCTGTCAGATTAAATCAAATTACCGAAAGCTGTTAAAGGAATATAACAGAGCTCTCTCACAGCGTAATTCTCTTTTAAAGGATTTGGTAAAGCATCCCGAGCTTGACAGTATGCTTTATATATGGAATCAGAATTTAGCGAGAACGGGCGCAAAAATAATCTATCAGAGACTTAAATATATCGACGCGCTTATGCCTTATGCAAGCGAGGTATATCTCGGTATAAGCTCAAATAAAGAAAAAATTGAGCTTAAATACAGCGGATGCGACGAATTTATAGAGGATGTTTATGATATCGAAGAAAAGCTCCTGAAGGCTTTTGAGGAGTCAAAGCTCCCCGATATAATGAATCGTAATACTACAAAAGGTCCTCACAGAGACGATATAGAAATTATGATTAACGGTAAAAGCGCAAGAGTTTACGGCTCCCAGGGGCAGCAGAGAAGCTGCGTGCTCGCTATTAAACTCGCCGAGGCGGCGCTTTTAAAGAAAATGACGGGGGTTGAGCCCGTCGCGCTTCTTGACGACGTTATGAGCGAGCTTGACGAAAAGCGTCAGGATTATATTTTAAATAACATAAAAAGCTCTCAGGTGTTTATTACCTGCTGCGATAAGGAACAGATTCTCCGTCTTAAAAAAGGAAAAACGATTCATATAGAGGACGGAAAAATAATTGACTGATTATGTTTATACATTTAGGCGAAAATACGGTAATTACCGATAAAAAAATAATCGGCGTGTTTGATATGGATACCTCGACGGTAAATAAGGCTACGAGGGATTATCTTTCCGCCGCCGAAAAGAATAAAAAGGTTGAATACGTAAATTTTGACCTTCCGAAAAGCTTTATCGTGACTGATGAAAAAATATATATCAGCCCGATAAATACAAGTACGATAAATAAAAGAAGTAAATAAAAAGCATTATATCGTTTAAGGAGATATAATTTTATGAGCGAAGAAGTAAAAATCACAAATTTAGAGGAAGAGGACATTGATACTATCGTAACCGAAGATTACAGCGCCGACGATATTCAGGTCCTCGAAGGACTTGAAGCGGTAAGAAAGAGACCTGGTATGTATATCGGCTCAACGGGTCCGAGAGGCTTACACCACCTTGTTTATGAGATTGTTGATAACTCAATAGACGAGGCGCTTGCGGGCGTTTGTACCCATATTGAAACGGAAATCCTTCCCGATAATATTATCACCGTTCGCGATAACGGACGAGGAATTCCTACGGGTATTAACGAAAAGACGGGCATTCCCGCCGTTACGGTAGTTCTTACCGTACTGCACGCTGGCGGTAAGTTCGGAGGCTCGGGCTATAAGGTATCGGGCGGTCTGCACGGCGTAGGCTCGTCGGTAGTTAACGCGCTTTCGGAGTGGCTCGAGGTAGAGGTAACCCAAAACGGACATATCTATTCTCAGCGTTTTGAAAGAGGTATTCCCGTAAACGACCTTCATATTATCGGCGACAGCGAGGGCCACGGAACCTTTATCAGATTTAAAGCCGACCCCGAAATCTTTCAGGAAACCGTAAAATACGACTTTGATATTCTTCAGAGAAGACTAAGAGAACAGGCTTTCCTCAACGCAGGTCTTTCAATTACTCTTCGCGATAAGAGAGAAAAATTTGACCGCTCCCCCGACGACAGATATGAAGACGAGGAGCACGAGAAGGAATATTGCTACGAGGGCGGTATCCGCTCCTTCGTAGAGTATATTAATAAGAGCCGCGGCTATAACCCTATACAGGAAGAGGTTATCCATATCTCAACTACCAAGGGCGACCGCTCGGCTGAGGTTGCGCTTTGCTATACGGACCAGTACAGCGAAACTCTTCTCTCATTTGCAAATAATATTAATACCGTTGACGGCGGTACGCACGAAACGGGCTTTAAAACCGCCCTGACAAGAGTATTCAACGATTACGGAAAGCGCTTCGGAATACTTAAGGATAACGATAAAAAGCTCTCGGGCGACGACGTCCGTGAGGGCGTAACGGCGGTTATTTCCGTTAAGCTTACCGAGGCTCAGTTTGAAGGCCAGACAAAAGGCAAGCTCGGTAATACCGATATTACGGGACTTGTTTCCTCGCTCATTTACGATAAGTTAATGACGTATTTTGAGGAGCATCCCCAGACCGCAAAAACCATACTTAACAAGGCTCTCGACGCCTCCCGCGCAAGAGAGGCCGCAAGAAAGGCGAGAGAAAACGCAAGACGTAAATCTCCGCTTGAGAGCAACTCGCTTCCGGGTAAGCTCGCCGACTGTACGAGTAAAGACGCCTCTAAGTGCGAAATCTATATCGTAGAGGGAGACTCGGCAGGAGGCTCTGCAAAGGAAGGAAGAGACAGAGAGCATATGGCGATTCTTCCCCTCTGGGGTAAAATGCTCAACGTTGAAAAGGCAAGAGTTGATAAGGTTTACTCAAACGAAAAGCTCGTTCCCGTAGTAATGGCGCTCGGAACGGGTATCGGAGAGGACTTTGATATAAATAAGCTCAGATATCATAAAATTATAATTATGGCGGATGCCGACGTTGACGGCGCGCATATCAGAACGCTTCTTCTTACCTTCTTCTTCCGCTATATGCCGAAGATTATAGAAGAGGGCTACGTTTATCTCGCTCAGCCGCCGCTTTTTAAGGTAAGCAAGGGTAAAAAATCGCAGTACGCGTTCTCGGACGAACAGCGCGACGCGATAGTTGAAGAAATGGGCGGACAGTGCGATATACAGAGATATAAAGGTCTCGGCGAAATGGACCCCGAACAGCTCTGGGAAACAACGATGGACCCCGAATACAGAACGATGCTCCGCGTTACAATAGAGGATGCTCAGCGCGCAAGCGAGAATTTCTCTATACTTATGGGGGACAACGTTGAGCCGCGCCGTGAGTTCATCGAAAAGAATGCAAAGTTTGTACAGAACTTGGATATATAAGGTTTCATAATAAGGAGGAAACACAATGAACGAAGAAATCCGTTATGATAACCAGAAAATCGTAGACGTAGAAATAAGCGACGAGATAAGAAAGGCGTTCCTTGATTATTCAATGAGCGTTATCGTATCGCGTGCGCTACCCGACGTAAGAGACGGCTTAAAGCCCGTACACAGGCGTATTTTATACGCTATGTATAAAAACAATCTTTATCCTACTAATCCGTACAGAAAGTGCGCAACGACCGTCGGCGACGTGCTCGGTCATTATCACCCCCACGGCGACGCTTCGGTTTACGACGCTATGGTAAGGCTTGCACAGACCTTCTCAATGAGACATATCCTCGTTGACGGTCACGGAAACTTCGGTTCAATCGACGGCGACCCCGCCGCCGCTTACAGATATACCGAATCCCGTCTTTCAAAAACGGCAATGAAAATGCTTGAGGATATTAAGAAGGATACTGTCGACTGGGCTCCGAACTTTGACGATACCGAAAACGAGCCTACCGTCCTTCCCGCCCGTTTTCCGAACCTTCTCGTAAACGGCTCTTCGGGTATAGCCGTAGGTATGGCAACGAATATTCCGCCTCATAATATGCGCGA
>CAMVRG010000003.1 GCA_947169815.1 uncultured Clostridia bacterium
AATACGGGTATGGCTTTTTCCATGTTCAGCGGCGCAAGGTGGTTTTTTATTGCGCTTACGTTTATCGTATGCGGCGTTGCGCTCTGGTATTTATTCTCAAACCGTTGTAATAATCTGTGGGAATACTGGAGCATAGGCGTTATCATATCGGGTGGTCTGGGAAATCTTATTGACCGCGTGCTTTACGCGTACGTTATAGATTTTATTGAGCCTACCTTCGTTAATTTCGCAATATTCAATATTGCCGACAGCGCGGTAACTCTCGGCGCAATATCGCTTGCGGCGTGTCTTCTTACCGATGCGTTTAAAAAGGACGGTAAAAAGGATGGCTGAGAAATATACGTTTAAGGTCAGTAGAGATAGCGCGGGCGAAAGGCTCGACAGGTATATTGCCGAATGCCTTGATACCGTTACGCGCTCTGCGGTACAGAAGATAATAGACGGAGGCGGCGCGCTCTTAAACGGGGAGGCGCTGGACAAAAAATATAAAATCAAGGCGGGAGACGAAATTGAATTTACCGTTCCCGACGCAAAGCCTCTTGACGTTGAGGGCGAGAATATCCCGCTTGATATAGTATATGAGGATAAGGACTTACTTGTAGTTAATAAGCCCAAGGGAATGGTTGTACACCCCGCGAGCGGTAATTACAGCGGTACTCTTGTTAACGCGCTGCTTTACCATTGCGGCGACAGCCTTTCGGGAATTAACGGTGTTTTAAGACCGGGTATAGTTCACAGAATTGACAAGAACACCTCAGGGCTGCTTATAGTCGCTAAAAACGATTTGGCGCATACGGGACTCGCCGCCCAGATAAAGAACCACTCCTTTGAAAGAGCCTATGAGGCGGTAGTTTATGGTAATATCAAAGAGGATAAGGGTACGGTAAACCAGCCTGTCGGACGAAGCCCGAAGGACAGAAAAAAGATGGCTGTTACCTTTAAAAACTCAAAAAACGCTACGACTCATTATGAGGTAATAAAGAGGTACGGCGATTTTACCCATATCCGCTGCAGGCTTGAAACGGGAAGAACTCACCAGATAAGAGTTCATATGGCGTATATAGGCCACCCCGTTGCGGGCGACGACGTATACGGACCGAAAAAGGTAATTAAAGGACTCAGCGGACAGTGTCTCCACGCAAAAATGATAGGCTTTGTCCACCCGATTACGGGGCAGTATCTTGAATTTGAGAGCGAGCTGCCCGAATATTTTAAGGATTTTATTAAGAAAATATCTTATGGAAAAGACGTTTGAAAACTGGCTTGTAGTATCCGATATTGACGGAACGCTGAACAATAAAATGAGACGGCTTCCGAAACGGAATTATGACGCTATTAAGGAATTTACCGAGCGCGGCGGAAACTTTACTCTCGCCTCGGGAAGACTTCAGTCGAGCCTTGAAAGAAACTATAACAGAATAACGCCAAATCAGCCCGCAGTAGTTCTCAACGGCGCGGGGCTTTACGATTATAATAAACGCGAAATGCTCTGGCGCTCAACTATTGGTATAAAGGGAAGGGACTTTGTACGCTATATCGCGAAGGAATATGACGAGATATTCAAGAGCGTTGATATAGGAGTTTATTTTGACGACTATGTATATATCGTTAAAAGCGGACTCCTTGCAAGGTCAACAATGTATTTTGACAAGGCGCCCCACGAATACGTAAAGTCGCTCGACGATGTGCCCGAGGACGGCTGGATGAAGGTTATTTTCTGGTCAAACCCCTTTGTTATCAATAAGCTTCAGACGCTTATAAGAGAGGAAAACAAGGAAAAGGACGCCGAGGCTAATTTTATGAGCTCGTCTGCGCTTTCGCTTGAAATGCTTCAGAAGGATACCCATAAGGGAGTCGGAATAATGAAGCTCGCGGATATGCTTAAAATTGATAAAAGCCACGTCGCGGCTATCGGTGATTATTATAACGACTGGGATATGCTTAAAACGGTAGGGCTTCCCGCCTGCGCAGGTCAGGCTCCCTCGGCTATACACAGAATATGTAAGTATGAGGCGTGCCACTGTAATAATGGCTGCGTAGCGGATTTGCTCGGATATATTATGAGCGGAAAAGCCGAAGAGGATATTTTAAGCGGAAAAATATAAAGGTCTTAATGCAACGCATTAAGACCTTTTCTTTTACTTATCTTGTATAAATATGTGTGTAATCGCTGTAAGGCGAATAGTAGGTTACGCCGTTTCTTACTTTATATGCTCTTACCTTAACATAGTAGCTTCCGCCCGAGCGGTAAGCGTTAACGGTATTTTTCAGACTGTCGGCGCCCGTGAATTTCTTCGTTTTATAGTTCTGTTTAAAGCTGCTCGTCGTGCTCCACTTAACCTGATATCCCGTTACGTTCGCAACCTTGCCGTGCTTTACTGTTATCGCCTTGACTGAATTTGAAGCGGCGCTTTTTAGTTTAGGAGCGGCGGGGCAGGTGTAATCCGAATACGCTGTGCTTAACGAGCCGTTCATTGTAACGCCCTTTTCGTTTACCTTAACCGCCTTTACCCTGAACTTATATTTGATATCTGCTTTAAGCTCGGTAATCTTTGCGGTATTTGAGCTTACTTCTTTATAGCTTTCATACTCATTTGAGGTATTGTTATATTTGTAAACGATATATTTATCTGCGTCCTCCTGCTTTGTCCACTTAAGCTTAATGTACGTATTGCTTCTCTTGGAGGTGCTTAATCCCTTAACCTTAGCGGGCTTAGTGCAGGTTGTAACTATATCTGAGATTACGCCGAAATAGTTTATCTTATTAACTGTCTTATAAGCCTGAACGATAAGGGGATAATCCTTAGCGGGGGAAAGCCCGCTGAGTTCGGCAACCGTCTCTTTAGTAGTAACAAGATGAACCCACTTTCCGTTTTCAAGGCATGAAACGCGGTAGCCGTCAACGTCCTCCTGCGTCTCCCATTTTACCGTCAGCGAAGTCGCTTTCCTCTTTGTAAGAACGGGCGAGGCAGCCTTTGGCGGAACGATATTGAAATTAAACGTAGCCGAGGGAACTCCCTCATAGTCGTTACAGCCCGTAACTGTAACTGACGCCTGCCCTATTTCAATGTTATTCTTAAACGTTACATAATAATCTTCGCCTTTAACGAGAAGGTCGCCGTTATATTTTACGTTGACGCCTGGAGTTATTTTATTTCCCGTATAGCCGCAGTTAGGTATTACGTCCGCGGTGAAGGTTTTCTGAGCAAGCTCGCTTCCCGAATAAAGAAAGTTTGAGTCAACGTAGCCGTCTATGCCGTTTATCTTTCCTTTTGAGGAGAACTGCCAGATATAAAAGGCTCCGTTATATGTTGTTTTAGTTGTATAATTTGCCATCCATATGGGATAGCTTTTTGCAAGCTCCTTACCGTCGATAACCTCGCTTAAAAAGCTCTTGTTAGCGTAAATCATCGGATTATAGCCGTAGTATTTAATCTTTTCGCAGAAAGCCTTTGCAATCTTCGTACATTTCGTTTTATTAAGCGTTCCGTTTTTCCACGCCTTATCGAAGCGGCCGCTTGAAACCTCGGCGAATTCATAGTCGAACGCTACGGGAAGGTTTATGTATTTCTTATAACTTTTGATAATATCTACCGTCTTTTTAGCTTCCTGTTTCGCTTCGGTTGTTGTTATCGCCTGAGAGTAGAAATATATTCCTATATCAAAGCCCTGCTTTGCGGCGGCGGTTATGTATTCGTCGAATTTAACGTCTTTATTCATCGTACCCTCAGAGGCGTAACCGCGGTATCCTGCGCGGAGAATTACATATTTAACTCCCGCTTTTTTCATTTTTGCGAAATCAACCGTTCCGTTATGCTTTGAAAGGTCAACGCCCTGATAGATTTTGCACTTGTCGAACTGGTCCTGATGAGTATAGGTTGAGGACGTGAAAATACTGCCCGTTTTAGACGCTGCGTGAGCGTAAACAGGGAAGGAGAAAAGTATTGAAATTGTAAGAATTACAGATAATAATTTATACAGTATTTTCATGTTTCCCCCTATAATCTTTTTTTAGTGTAAAAATAATCCGTATCGACGTACTTTGAGCTTACGCCGTCGCATTTACCCTTTTCGCTGTACTGCCATATATCGTAGTAGCCGTCGTAGGTTACCTTTTTATTGTAATCGGCAACCCAGATAAATACGTCGTCGGGTATATTCTTCATATTCATATGCCATCGGTATATGTAGCTTGAAGCGTATACTCCCGGGGTATAGCCGGCTTTTCTTACTTTATCGCAGAATGCATTTACTATCTCGGTATTCTGCTTTCTTCCGAGCTTGGCTTTATACAGCCTTCCCGTTGATTTCCCGTTTCTTGAAGCGTATTCAAAGTCAATTACAACGGGCAGGGTGATATTATAGCCCTTAATTTTATTTAAAACAAATTCAGCCTCTTTTTCAGCCTCTTTTTTATTGATTGCCTGAGAATAAAAATAAACGCCGACGGGGATATTATGCTTGATAGCGCCCTTGATATTAGCCTCAGCCCTTTTATCAAAGCTGATTTCGCCCTCTGAATAGCCGCGAACGCCGACTCTTACGAATACAAAATCCGCCTTCTTTGAGACCTTCTTCCAGTTAATCTTTCCGTTGTGGGAGGAAACGTCGATTCCCCACGCAACTTCCTTTGAAAGCTCGGTAACTCTGTTTTGTCTTTTAGCCGAGCCGCCTGAAAAAATTGCTGCGGCGACTATAAGAGCGATTACCGAAAGAGATATTATTATAAGAATAATACTCTTTTTATTTGCCTTACCCTTAACGGACTTTTTCTTAGCGGGCGAGGTCTTTCTTTTATATGAAGAAGTCTTTTTCTTACCGTTTTTCGTTTTATCAGCCATATAAAACTCCTAATTATCCCCTTTATAATAATATATTAAAAATAAAATTTCAATAGTAAAACGCGAAAAAGTTACAAAATGGAAAAAAATTGTTACAAAAAGCAACAAAATCTGCCACCTCGTTTCTTTATTAATTGTGTTTTACGTTATTGCTATTGTCAATTTATTGTGATAGAATAATAAAAAATAATTCTGAGGTGTTATTATGGAGAATAAAAAATCAACTGTAATTATCCTTGTTATAGCCGCGCTGATTATAGGCGTGGGCACTGCGGTTGCTTTTATGTATAAGGGCGGCGAGGAGCAGGTTACGACAACCGAGTCCACAGTATCTCAGAGCGAGGCGGTTGAAAGCACCACAGCCGAGTCTGAAACTCAAAGCACTACCGAAAGCACAACTGCCGAAACAACCACGGCTCCTGACTATTCCTTCCTTGAAAGCGGAATATGGTATTACTATGCAGACTCCTCGCGTGAGGCGTATGCTTTTCAGTTTACAGACGAGGACGACGTGAATATTTCATATTTTGACGAATCAAACCTTGACGGCGAGGACGCAAAATTCTTTACGGGCGGCGCCGATTATAAGGTTGAAAACTCAGCTCTCATTATTGACGACGTTCCCGCTTCAATTTCAGTTAAGAAATTCGTATTTAAAATCGACGGACAGGACATCATCGACGAAAACGGCAATAAGCTTGAAAAGGTAAATAAGAAAAAGCCGAGCGTAGAGCCTCCGTTTAATCATTTTAATTCCTGATATGGCGAGAGAGCTTAAAAGATATCAGCTTATTGAAAGAACGATTATAAAGACCTACCGTAAGGAGCTGTGGAACCCGTTTATCCGCGGAGTTAAAAACTTCGGACTTATAAACGACGGCGATATAATCCTTTTAAGGCTTGAAAATACAGCCGAGTCGATGCTCCTTGCCAAGCTGCTCTCTCAGCTTAAAAGAGTCAGCGAAACCGGGTTTGAGCTGATAATAACGGGGGAGAGCGAATGTATTGAAAACGCGGATATTCTTAATATTCCGCTGAGTGACGGCGGGGTCGGGTTTAATAAAACCGCCCTTTGCAATACGCTGAGCGATATATGCGAGGACGTGCTCGGGGGAATGCTGTGGAAATCCGAAATAAAGGGAGTGCTCCCGATAGAAAAGGGCAATGTTGAGATAATACGCCCTATGTTCTGTGTAAGCCGCGACGACGTTGAAAGATGGGCTAAGCTAAACGCTTTGACCTTTGATAATAATAAGCGCGAAAGCAGGGCGGCTGAGCTTCTTTCTGAGCTGAAAAAGAAAAATCCCGATACCGAAAGCAATATATTAAACAGTCTTTCGGCGCTCTGTCTTGATACGATGGTCGGGTATACAAAAAACGAAATAAAGCATTCATTTCTTGAAGATTATTAAACGCAGGGGAAACCTTGCGTTTTTTATATTGACAACGAATATAATATGGTGTATAATATGGTTGAACAGATGAACAATCGTTCATATGTATAAATATGAATCTGTTGGAGGTGCCTTTATGAAAAAGACATATAAAATAGATGTTGACTGCGCTAACTGCGCTAATAAAATGGAGCTTGCCGCCGCAAAGGTTGACGGCGTAGTAAGCGCCGCGGTTAACTTTATGCTCCTTAAAATGAAGATTGAATTTGAAGAGGGAGCCGACGAAAAGAAGGTAATGAAAGAGGTAAGAAAGGTCTGCCGCAAGGTTGACAGCGACGCAGAGGTATATATCTAATGAATAGAAAGCAGAAGATTAATCTTATAAGGATTATCGTTTCTGCGCTGCTTCTAATTGTTTTTTCTGTAACCTTAAAGGGCGTTAACCCTTATATAAGATTTATATTATTTTTAATACCTTATCTTATAGCGGGCTATGATATTCTACTCAAAGCGTTTAAGGGAATAATTAACCGCCAGGTATTTGACGAGAACTTTCTTATGGCGATAGCTACCGCAGGCGCTATAATAATAGCCCTGTTAAAAAACGGAAGCTATACCGAGGCTATAGCCGTTATGGTTTTCTACCAGACGGGCGAGCTTTTCCAGAGCTATGCCGTAGGAAAGAGCCGACGGAATATAAGCGAGCTTATGGATATCCGTCCCGACTGCGCCTATATTGAAAAGGACGGCGAAATTCAGGAGGTTGACCCCGACGAGGTTGAAATCGGAAGCGTAATAGTTGTCAGCGCGGGGGAGAAAATCCCGATTGACGGTATCGTAATTGAAGGAACGTCAACTCTTAATACAAGCGCCCTGACGGGCGAAAGCGCGCCGAGAGAGGTTTTTGAAGGCGACGAGGTTATAAGCGGCTGTATCAATATAAACGGGCTGCTTAAAATAAAAACGACCAGGGAGTTCGGCGAATCTACCGTATCTAAAATACTTGACCTTGTTGAGAATTCAAGTATGAAGAAGGCGAAAACCGAACAATTTATAACGAAGTTCGCAAAATACTATACTCCCGCGGTCTGCGCTTCGGCGCTACTCCTTGCTCTTGCGCCTCCGCTTATCAGGTTATCAGCAGGCTATGAGGCGATGTGGAGCGAGTGGATATACAGAGCGCTGACCTTCCTTGTAATAAGCTGTCCGTGCGCGCTCGTTATTTCAATTCCGCTGACCTTCTTCGCGGGAATAGGCGGCGCGAGCCGAAACGGCATACTGATTAAGGGCGCGACCTTCTTTGAAACGCTCTCAAAGACGAAATACGTTGTTTTCGATAAAACGGGCACGATGACTAAGGGAGTCTTTGAAGTAAGCGAAATAAGCGCCTCAGAGGGCGTCAGCAGTGATATAATACTTGAAAAGGCGGCGTACGCCGAGGAATATTCAAACCACCCTATAAGTTTAAGTATAAAATCGGCTTATAAGGGCGAAATTGACCGAAACAGACTGAGCGACATTAACGAGCTAAGCGGCAAGGGCGTAACGGTAAAGCTTGACGGAAAAGAGCTTGCGGTAGGAAACGCGGCGCTTATGAAAACGCTCGGGATTGACTTTAAGGAAAACGGTAAGTCGGGTTCCGCCGTTTACGTTGCCGAAGAGGGAAGATATCTCGGATGTATTCTTATAGCGGATAAAATCAAGCCGACCTCTAAACAGGCGATAGCCGAGCTTAAAGCGCTCGGAGTCAAAGAAACGGTAATGCTTACGGGCGACGTTAAAGCGGTTGCCGAAAGCGTAGCCTATGAGCTCAGAATTGATAAAGTATACAGCGAGCTTCTTCCCGCCGACAAGGTAAGCCTTGTTGAAAAGATAATAAGCGGTAAGAAGGATAAAGAGGCGGTAGCCTTCGCGGGCGACGGAATAAACGACGCGCCCGTTCTCTCAAGAGCCGATATAGGTATTGCGATGGGCGCTCTTGGCTCTGACGCGGCAATTGAGGCGGCTGACGTCGTACTTATGGATGACGACCCTCTTAAGATTTCAAAGGCGATAAGAATAGCTAAGCGCTGTCTCAGAATAGTTTATGAAAACATTTATTTTGCAATCGGAGTAAAGCTTATATGCCTTATCCTCGGAGCGGCTGGAATAGCTACAATGTGGCTTGCGATATTCGCAGACGTAGGCGTTATGGTAATTGCGGTACTCAACGCAATAAGAGCGCTTGAGAAAAAGTAAATAATTAAGGCAGGTTCGACCTGCCTTTTATTATTGCATAAAAATAAACCTTGGGTTTCCCCAAGGCTTATTTTATTAATGTTTAATTATCCTGCAAGAGTCTGAAGAAGGTCGATAAGGTCGAGGATAACTGCGTCAGTTTCGCCCTGAAGCATTCCGAGAACCTGACCAACAACGTCAGCTACTGTTGCGGACATTCCGTCGATACCGCCTATAAGCTTAACAATTGCATCGTAGTTGCCCTTATAATTAATGGTTTCGATAAGGAATCTGAGTACCGTAATGAGGGTTATATCCTCATCGGATTTAACGTACATTCTTGAACCGAAGCAAGCAACCTGTGAAGGCTCGTTGAATACCATTTCGCCGCAGCTTGCAAGCGCGAGCCAGTCAATGTCGGGAAGCTCAAGATTGAGAGCAGAGCCGCCAATCTTAATCTTCGGAAGAATTGAGTTGATAAGCGGAACAACCTTGTCAGCGCCGATAAGTCCGCCGAGCGTACCCTTAATGTCGTAAAGGTCGAACTTAGCCATATTGATTCCGACCTTATCCTTGAGAAGCTTCGGAACGTCAAGTCCTGCAGCCTTAAGGATTGTATTAACGTTAGCAATCGGCTTTAATGCGTCAAGAAGCGCTGTGATAGGTGTAAGAAGATTATCAAGTACCTGAGTTAAACCGTCGTTTGCAAAGAAGAGTGCAAGGTTCGGAAGCATATTAGCTACTGTCTCAAGAGGAGCAGCAAGTACGTCTTCTACCTTATCCCAGAGAGGATTGAGAATATCAAGAAGGATATTGTCATACTCGTGGAAGATGTCTTCTCTGTACTGGTACTGTGTCTTAATGTTGTAAACTCCGAGACCCTCAAGAAGAGGAGCGATAGCGGAGGTGTAACCGTCAGAACCGGGGACAGATACAAGGTTGAAGAGGTTAAGCGAAGCGTCGTTGAGGAGTACGTCGAGTACGCCGAACATCGGACGAAGAACAGCGGTTAATGCGTGGATAAAGCTGTCTCTGTCTTTTACGCCGAACTTAAGGTTTTCAGCCTTAATCTTCTTCCATGAGCCTGCTCTTCTGATTACGTTTGCAGCGGCCGGATATTCCTGACCGTAGTTGCTGTCTGTGAGAAGCTTAGCAACGTTATCGGTTGAGAAGTCAATCTCGGTCTGAGCAAGAAGGTCCGTAAGCGAACCGTCGCCAACCTTTACGCCTTCAACTGCGCCGTAGATACCGGTTGCAGCCTTAGCTACGAGGTCGTCGGTGTAGAGCTTCTCTTCAACGAGTCCCGTAAGACCGCCTTCAAGAAGTCCGCCGATAAGTCCGTCAAGCATCGGAGCGAGCTTACGGCAGAACTCTTCGTCGAGCTTGCCCCACTCAAATGTTGAATCCTTATACTTGAAGTCTCTGTAATCGAAGAATTTATCGGTAGCGCTTCCGTTAAGGAGATAGAAGAGAGCGCCTACGATTTCATCAGGAGTAGCGATTGCGATATTATCGAATATGCTTCCGATGATAGCCTTAAGAGTATCGTTCTTCTTAATAGCGTCGATGTTGCAGATAAGCTTCTTAAGAGCCTTAGCGTTCTTGATAAGAACCTTAGCAACATATCTGAATACCGCTACGAGAACCTCGCCCTTACGAGCTTGAACCTGAAGGGTTGTGTACTTGCCCTTGTCGTTCTTAGCCTTGCTCTTTACGGTTTCGATAGTGCCGTGGCTTGCAATCTGAGCCCAGGTAAAGTTCGGAAGCGTCATTCCGAGCTTATCCTTGAGAAGATTTGAAAGAAGCGGAACTACAATATCCTGAATGTTGAAGGATTTAAGGTCGTTAAGCTTGAGGTTAAGTTTAACGTCAACGCCGATTAAGTCGGCAATAACATCGCCGAGGTTCTTACCCGTAATGCCCTTGATGAGCTTGTCGAGGTCGAGACCGTTCTTCTTAAGTACGCCCATAAGTCCCTTCTGTGAGGTAATGGGAGCAAGAAGATTAGCAACTGCCTGAGATAATCCGCAGCTGTCAAGGAAGTAAGCAACGTTCGGAAGAATACCGCAAAGGGTATCAAACGGAGCGTTAGTTACGTCGTCGATTAAGCCGCCGATAGGCTTGAGGATGTTGATAAGGAGGTTATCCTTAGCCTTCTTATAATCCTTCTTGTACTGCTTGTATGTCTTGATTCCGTCACACATAAACGCTTCGAGAAGCGGGATAATCGCGCTTTCGTAACCGTTTGTTCCGAGTGTGAGGTCAATACTCTGAAGCGTGTCGTTAATGTCGTCAACGATACCGTCGATGTCGATAACGAGCTCGCTCTTGGTTGTTCTGTGGTCGCTTGCTGTCTTGTTGTAGCTCTGTACGGTTAAGATGAACTTGCCGCCCTTAATCTTATAGTTAAGAGTTGCAGCGTTTTCGCCCTTGTCGGAAAGGATTTCCGTTGAGCCGTTAACCTTAAGCGATCTTACGAGAGCCTTGATGTCAAGACGCTTTAAGAGCGGAAGCTTGCCTTCGCAGAGAAGAACCGCAAGAATATCGTCGAGCGGACGGAGCGAAGCTGCAAGACCGTTGATAAAGCCTGTCTTAGCGCCGTTAGTCTTATTCGTGAAGCCCCAGTTAATCTTTCCTACCTTATCCCAGCTCTTAGCCTTCTTAAGAGTCTTAGCGGCTGAGGTGTAGGTCTTTCCGTAGCTCTTGTCAGTAAGGTACTTGGCAAGTCCCTTAGGAGTTACGTCCATCTGGAGCGAAGCGAGAATCATTGTTACCGTATCGTTGCCAGTAAGTGCGCCGTAAAGAGCCTTGGCAATGGTAGTAATGATTTCGTTAGTGTAAAGATTGTCTCTTACGAGAGCGTTGAGACCTTCGATATCCGTTACTCCGAGGCTGTTGAGAAGCGGGAATACGTTGTTAACAAGGTCATCGAGCTTGTCAACGTCTTCGCGTGCTTCCTTAGCGGTTACGAAGTCAGGATACTTAAATGTGTTCTTAAGCTTCTTTGAGTATTCAGCGAATGACCAGTAAACCTCGGTCGGGCTCTTGAATACGTTAATCGCCTTAACGATTACTGTGAGAAGCTGAGCAGCGTTGAGTCCCTTGAGAATCTTGGCAACGCTCGGGTCTAAGCTGTTAATAAGACTTGTGATAAGGTCAGCGCCGAGTAATGAATCTACAACGTAAGCGTATACGAGGAGAAGTACCTCAGCGGGTGACTCAGCCGCATAAAGTCTGTCGAAGTTGATGTTCGGGAGCTTGAGGTTAAGCGGTAACTTACCTGCAAGAAGTTTATTGAAGAGAGCCGTAGCAATATACTTCTTGGGAAGACCGTTAAGATCGATTACACCGTTAATAAGGTCGTTGAGCTTAGTCTTTACAAGCTTTGCGAAGGTCGGCGAGAGATTTGAAACGTCCTTGTCAAGGATGTTCGCGATACCGTTGATATGAAGGTCAATGGTGCCCTTGAGACCGCCGACAATCTGTGTAATCTGCGAGTCTCTGAGAACGCCGCCGAGTCCCTTAACAAGGTTGAGGATGAAGCTCATCGGAGCGTCGTAAAGCTCGTTGAAGATGTAGCCGAACGGCATGAGGATTCCGTCAACAAGCATCTTGCCGTACTTCTTATCCTTGAACGCCTTGTTGAAATCGGAAGCGCTCATAATCTTGCCCTTAGCGCCAACACCCGTTGAGATATTAGTGAAGAGGGGAACAAGAACTTCGCTGTAAAGATTCTTTTCGGTACCCTTCTGGGTAACAGAGGTAGCGAGCGCAGCGCCGAGTACAGCGGCAATACCGTTAAAGGATTCGCCGAGTGCATCGTAGAACGCTTCCTTGTCGCCCTTGCTGAAGCCGTACTTCAGGAAGTCGTGAGTATTATAGGTCTTCTTATCGTAGTTAAGAGCTGTAATCTGTACCTTGAAGGAATTCCAGTTATGGTAATCTTCCTTCTTAAGAATCTTAGCAGTATCTTCATACTTATCGGTAAGACGCATAGCAACTGCATCGGGAGAAACGATACCGTAAAGAGCGTCGGCGATAAGCATGTTCGGGTCTCTCTTATTAAGTACGCCCGAATCAGCATTATAGAAGAGATAGTCTATAATGTTTTCAAGAAGTGAATATGTCTGAATAACGAGATTTGAAAGGTTAGCCGAGGTATATACCTTATTCTTGTCAACGTCTCCGTCTGAGGTCGGCTTATTACCAATCTTACCTGTTGTAGCAGGCTTCTGAGAGGTTTCGCCTACAACGAAATACAAATAGTTATTAACGAGTTTTAATAAATCATTTGTATTCTTAGCGCCGAAGTAAGCGGCAAATACCGTAACAACGCCTGAAAGAAGGTTGTCGGTAGAATCCAGATCAAATCCGTTAAGCGATGTATTTGAAAGAAGAGATGCAAGTAATTCATCAAGAACATCAACAAGCTTTTTCGCAGCGTTAAGGTTTTCCTTAGTAAGGAGCTTGTCGTAATCTGTTCCGGCTGCCGATACGTTCTTTGATTTCTTGGAGCTTGCAAGAAGGGGAGCCGTACCGTGGAGCGCCTTGTTTACGTTGTATTTTGCTTTTCCTTCGTTTTGTTTAATTATTGTTTCGATAAACGGCCACAGACCTCTTGATTCTCCGCCCTTAGTGAAACGTATATTAGAAATAAGGAAGAAACCGGAGGTAATTGAGAAGCCGACAAAGTTTGTCTTGCTTTCGCCTTCAATGGTGTTAGCCGCAGTTCTCTGCTCTAACGTGAAGGTAGCGTCGTCGCTTCTCTTAAGCTGGAAGAGACCGTTTAATGCGTCGGTAATAACGCTTGTTTCGCCGAAGTCGCCGAGAGCGGCAAGTAAGCCGTATACGAGCGGAACCTCGGATGTAATCTTATTGCTATCGTCTGAAATGACATCGTTTAAGAAATCGAGTAAGCCGTTAATCCAGTTGCCGATAAGAAGGTCAACAACAGATGTGAGAATCTTAACGGCGTTAGCCTTGTTGGAATCGTTTGCAGCAAGAGTCTCAAATTTATCATAATGAACATTATAAGTTTCTACTATTCCGCTAACAGTTCGTGTAGCAATCTTACCTTCATAGTTGAACGCCCAGTCGGAATCAACGGCATATTTTTCCATAAAGTTCTTTCCAAGTCTGTCAATTAACTTGGGAAGACCAACCTTGAGGTCATTAAGACCGTCGTTACCTTCATTATAGGTACCGTCCATATCCTTAATAAGGTTTTTATCAGTAGAACCTTGTCCCGGTACATATCCGGCATCTTCTTTGAGATAATCGTCTACGCCGTCTCTGAGGAAGGTGAGAAGTTCATCTACAATTTCATAAACACCGGGATTCTGAAGCGTAGTAGCCGTATCTCCTCCGATAAGACCTGCGATTAACTTAACAAGCTGTTCGCTGTCGAGAGAAGCAATAACCTGGTCAGCTATGTAGATATTTGTGAAACGGGGTACATTTTCATTGAAATCAGCAGTTTTTGTTTCCGTTTCAAATTGAATGTTACCGCCTTCATCAAGAACATAACGACCTTCATCGTCGAGAATAGGATCATGATATTCAACATCAGAATATGTGCCAACCATTCCAACTGCTGTCATACGATCTCCGGTTATCCAATGAAGGATTGCGGGAAGCGCAGTATTTAAGTCGATATGAAGAGCACCGAGACCTATATCAGTATTACCTGCAGCTTGTGTATATCTATAAAGGTCAAGTTTTGGGTTATAATTGTGGGAGATATCAGCAATCATACCTGAAAGCATATCAGGAGAAAGCAGTGTATCATCCAATATACGATACGGAATTGTATCTTCTCCCCTAAGATTAGAATAAACGTTGTGGTCATCTATATCGTCGTGAAGAATAACAGGGAGTAAAGTTTCAACAATTACTATAATTAACGGTAATAAGTTGAAAACAGTTTCGGCGGGTTCATTGTATAACCTCTCCCAAATATTTGTAACTATGCTTACAAGATCAGCATCTCCGTCCAACAGTTTGTTTATCATCGACTGAAGATCAATCGGAGATGTCATTCCTAAAATAGGAATTACTTTTTCATTCAGGGCTATATTTGCGGCAGCAACTACAGCAGATTCAGGAAGATTATCATAATCTGAATAGCTATAAGGCTCTATATCTGTGCTTTTCTCATAAGGATTGCAAAAACCGATTTTAAAGTAATCAGCAATCTTTACGCCCTTAGTATTCACTTTGTAATCTTCTGCTGCGTCTCCCATAGCTGAAAGCATAGCTTCGCCAAGTGCATCTGCATCCGAATAGTCACCAGAAACAAGAGAAGTTTCAGTGTTTAACTGCTTCAGGAGTGTAAAATAGTTTTCTGAAGTGGTTTCAAAAGATGTACTATAATCGTTCTCCGAAACAATATACTTATCAAGTATAGCGTAAGTCCAGTAAGAGTCGAAAGCTTTTGTGAGGTTTGCTGCACTCTTTGTTAAAAGCTTAATGGGCTTTACAGGAGTCTCGTCAGCCAAACCGGTATATTCGTTCAAGAAAGTATTTCCGGTAAGTCTACCTCTTCTGTCAACAGTTTTACCCTCTTCAAAATATAGATCTTTAATTTCACTTAAGTTGGACAAGGTAATTGTAGTTTCGTTACCAGGAATAAGCTGATTAGCTTTTATCGGGGTTCCGGCCTTATCCATAAGATAAATGTAAATGTACGTGTTGAGAACTAAACGTCCTTTGGGAACCGCGTGGTAAAAATAAAGCTTAGCAGCGCTATCGAGTTCATTATCCATACCGATAGCTTTAAAAACATTTACATAAAAGTCATAATAGTAATCTTTGCGCTTTCCAAGGAGATTACGGATATCTTCTTCGCTTGTAATTTCTCCCAAAGTACGATCTGAGTTAGGCGCATTTTCAATAGCGATATTATCAAGTACTGCGTCAGCTTCTTCGCTCTGCTCGTAAAGAGCCTTAATCGCGTTATCACTATCTTGTCTCGTGTCAAGATTTTTTTCGCACTTTGCAAGGAGTTTATCAAGTTCTTTAAGAGTATCTGTGCAATACTTCTTTAAAGCAGCATTACTGGCTTCTTTTCCAGCTTCGCAGAATTTGTAAAGTCTGTAAAAGCTCCAGTCACCATCTTTTGGATTCACAGCGTCAAGCGGTGAAAAAGTGGTGTCATAAACTTCCTTATTGTCTGAGTACGCGCTACCGTATTTTTCTGTTAAAAAGTCCTCTTTACTAACCTCTTCTCCGAATGCATTGAGAAGAAGCGGGGAAGCGCCGGCAACAACGTCGGACAGGGTGGTCTGTGATGTTACGGGGTTAACAATATTGTTATCCTCTAACAGCTTCTTGATAGCGTCAATCTGAATAAGACTGCCTAACAAGTCATTAAGCGCGTCGAAAGCCTCTTCGGCTTCGGTCGCGTTGTTCCAGTAGTTCAGGTTAGTGTCGGTTTTGTTTCCGTCTGCTGCGAAGGCGGTAAAACGGATTGAACAACTGGTGATTACCATTACTAAGCTGAGAAACAGGCTTAGTAACTTTTTGGTCGTTCTCATAATCATCTCTCCTTTTCTTTTAATGATTTCGACAAAAGTATCAAGTCTTAAAATAATAATAAAAGCGATATTTTTGCCGATACAGTACGGATTTACGCCGAAGCTGTCTGATTTTTGGGCGCAAAATTCCCATACTGTGCGAACGATATCAATATATTTATAACAGATAAATAAAATAATGTCAATAGAAATAAATAAATAAAATTAATAAAAATTTTACATTATAACATCATTTTACCCTCTGCTCTGAGCGAGAATACCATTTTATATATAAAAATCTGAAATTTACGACAAAATAATTTGCCGCAGCGGAGCGAGAAAATGGAGTAATTCGTTTGGTGAAAGGGGTACAATCAAACAATTAAGGAGATGACTCCGCTGCGGCGAGTGAACGGGCAATAAATAGAGGGAGAATAAATATCGCCTCGGTTACTCTATATATAGTCGTTGTAAAGGAACTTCACTTTACTTTTGAGTTGTATCTGTAAAGTGAAATTACTTAACATTACAAATATGTAAAAAATGTAATAATTTTACATCCTATTTAGTTAACAAGCCGTAAAAAGTTTTTGAACAAACTGTTAACATTTCATTCAAATCATACATCATACGCCTTAATTTGTCAATACCTTATTCACAATTTGTTAACATTTTTGGACGGTTATCCATAATCGTCATAATTTTCAGCGAATTGTATTGACAAATAATGTTTTTTATGTTTTAATTAACTTGCGTAAAATGCGTTTTATATAATTAAATTTATAATTTACTGTGAACTTAATTGTTCTTCAACCTACTGCGGATTTTCTGCAGCTGGTCAGAGGTTGCGACGACGGTAAAGTACGCATTAATCGTAAATTCTTTATGGAGGAAAACAGAAAAGTGGAAACAAAAAAATCTAAAGTTTTTACTCGTAAGCTGATTTCATTGGTTCTCGCGGTTGTAATGGCTGTTTCCGGATTCTTCGGAGTTGCTATGTCTGCTCAGGCATATCAAAAAGGCGGCTATAACGATTCTAATGTTAAAAGCAATCTTTTAGCATGGGTCGACGCTACCGACGATCAGACTTTCGAGGCTCTTCTTGACTATTTAGATGATTTGCTTATCAATTTGGACTGGGATTCGATCAATGCAACCATTACAGCGGCCGACATTCCCGGAAAAATTCCCAGTGCTCTTGGAATAGCTTTGGAACTTACTCTTGACATCAACCACCTTCCTGCTGTTTATGTTCATGCTAAGTCAAAAGCGGCTGCTAAGTTACTCGGTGTAGATATTGACACGACTATTTCTGGAAGAGTTACCAGCATCGACGATGTTATTGATCTTTTATTCCAGGTCAAAACGGCAGTAAGTGATATTACCGCAGAAGCGGGTGGTATTGCAAGCATTGCGAATATCAGTCTTGATACATTGTCAAGTATTAACTGGGACGTATTCGGCGGTTATTTCCATAATTCTGTAAGCCAGGGTGCAGCTGGATATAAAGCTAGCAACGGTTCTTACAGAAGTAATAACTCTGCTAAATACATAGTTAAAGGTCTGTTAAAGTGGTTACTTAATGACAATTACCATAACGGAAACAATTCGAGCTTGGTTCGTAATCTTCTTTATGGTGAACTTATGGTCATTAAAAACACTAAAGACAACAAAGACCTCATTGATATTTACAAGATGTTAGAAGGTACTCTCGGCCTTGAAGACTGGGAAAAAGACGGTGAGACGAGACTTTATCAGACAGGAAACGGTATCGTTTACAATCTGCTTAAATCTCTTATCGTTAAGAATGTGGGTCTTTATGACGATGGTGTAGACCGTTTGAAGACTGATAACAGTTGGGTCTATGACCAGGAAGCATATAAGATTGCCAATTACTATCTTCAGAAACTCAGCTTCGAGATTACATATCCCGAGAGAGTTGATTTCACCGGCTCAGGTATGAAAGACGCCGAGGGTAACGATATTGAAGGTTACCGCAACGATTCTTCCAAGCGCCGTTATGCAATTGCTAAGGCTGCAGGCAAGTTCGATGAATCAACAGGTAAAATCGACGCTGCGTTTGCTACGGCAAATAAGTGGGATCCCAACCTTATTTATTCAACTGAGGAAGGTTATGAAGGTAACGTACTCGTTGCTAAGTATGGCTCAACTACATTCTCAATTAATGCAAATGATACACTTCATTCTGCATTTATGAGAGCGGTTCCGATTGTTTGGAAAACAGCTCTTAAGCCTACCGTACAGCTTGTACACGTTAACTATAGCGGTCATGATGAGCACGGTACAAACTTTGATAACGCTTTCTATTATTGGGTAAGCGATAATATCGGCTGGAACAGAACAGATTGGACTCAGAACTATACTGCTGCTAACATGGCTGCTTTCACAGCTGCTAAGTATCAGGATTACGGTTTTGATTCAGCTGCTGATTTCGAAGAATACATTGCTTATACTTTAACTTATAACAAAGAAAGAGTTGCTAAGAATAAGTATTACAACTGGAGAGACATCGACGCAAGCATTCTCTTTAACGAAGTTCGTTACAGCCCGCTTGCTGATCAGTATTTCCACATTCAGACTGGTCCGCTTAACCTCTACTTTGAGGAAATCGGATGTCCGACTGTAATTGATTTCTTTGAGAATTCATTTAATGCTTCCGGAACACTCATCAGCCAGATTGACGACGTACTCGTTGCCGCTATGGCTGACCTCTTCCCGAACAGTAAGAACAACACAGTTGGTAAGACAGTCGAGACTGACGGTGAATACAGCGTTACTCCGATGACTCTTCCTGCACTTGCAGCTGATTCAACAGGAACAGTTGCAGGAACAGTTTCAACTCTTATCAGCGACGCTGCTAAGGTATTACAGTATGCGGCTGACGCTACTGACGCAAACATTCTTAATTCGTTCTATGCGTTTAACGGCGCTAATACTCAGGTAACGGAAGCTAACCTCGAAGAGGCTATTATTCCGTTTGCAATCTCCGCTCTTAAGCATTGGTCTCTCACAGAGCCGATTCATGACAGCGACTGGGATAAGGTAAGCGATATTGAGTCAGGCGCAGTTGTTGCACTCAGCGAATATCTCAAGTACGTATATCCCGACAGAGATTACTCACAGTACTATGACCTCGAAGAGAGAGACGCTGTCGTTGACGGACAGACAGTTGCTTCTTATAAGTACATCGTAGCTAAGTCAGACGAAAGCCTTCTTAACGACGTAATCGTACCTATGGCTGGCGACGCACTTCTCTTCGTTGTTACAGCTGCTGGCGTTCCTGTTTACAAGCAGACTCCCGGCGCTACAACCGTAGTAACTGAAGGCTATAACAACAATACCGGCAACGCTGAGATTCTTGATCCGTACAGCTATACCTTCTTCGGTAAGGGCTCAGGTATCGACAATGTTCTTTGGCAGACTATTAACGGTGTTGCTTGCTACTTCGCAGTAGATAAGGGCATTGCGGGTCTTGTAAACCTTGAAGGAAGAATTACCAAGTCACAGACCATATGGCAGAATCTTGATGTAATTCTTAACAGATTCCTTCCCGCTCTTTCACCGCTCTTTAAGCAGGCTACATCAGCAGGCGACGGAGCTGTAAGCAACAGCGTAGGAACTATCAGCTCGAAGAAGCTTATCTGGGATCAGCTTGTATGCGGTCTTGCAGACGTTGGCGGACAGACTCTCTTCACTAAGGTATTCACTTATGTAGGAGATCTCTTCACTTGTGCACCGCTTACTAATTCAAAGATTCTCAACTTCGTTATCTTTGATGTTGTTAAACCTCTTCTTAATATTGTTCTTGGTTCAAGATCAACCACACAGAGAGCAATCATTAGTCAGACGGCATCAACTACAAACCCGGTTGACACATTCTTGAAGAGAGCTAACCTTATAGATGTATCTATTGATAATCTTATTAAGAATCTCTACGAGGTACTCTTCGGCGGTGGCAATGCTAATGCTGCTTCTGTAAGTACTTACAAAGCGCTTGGATTTGGTCTTAACGCGCTTCATATTCTTCCTAAACTTGGCGATAACAGAATCGGCGGCGTAACTGCAACTCTTAAAGAGCATGCTTTCACGAGCACGAATATTAACGTTAAGATGGATATTAGAAACGAGTCTTGGGGCTTTGCAAGCTTCTATAAAAAGGCTGACGGCACTATCGCTCAGCGCGGAAGATATTCAGCTAATATTGTTAGCTATCAGGTTCTCAATCCTGATGGAACTGTTAACAACAATTTCTCGTTTGCTAAGGACGGAGATCAGTACTTTACTACAGGCGCATTAGCTCCCGAAGGATATACAAGAGTTGTATTAAGCGGTACTGCTTCAACGAATACTCTTTATACAGTTGTTGTAAACTATACAATCGCTGCAGTTGACGCAAACGGCGGAAACGTTGTAAGAAACTATTCAACAAAGGCAGTTGATTTCTTCTATGTTGGTAACATTATTGACGAAGCTTGGACCGAAGCTTTCAGCGGAAATCATGTAAGCTCTACTGCTCCGGAAACGCTTGTTACTGCTTCAAATAATGCTACAACAGGTATTAATTATACAAGTGCAAACTATATTGGACTTGGAACTAATGCCGGTGGAGCTGCTTATGCTTATTATGTTAAGAACGGCGGTTCTGCAACAACAGTTGCTAACTCTTATGCAACAGTAGCGGCTAATACGCCTAACTATTATACTAAGGCTGGCGTTCCTTCAACTAATGCCAATGCATCAGCAGCATGGATTGCTGTTGATAAGAACGGTAATACCGTATACGGCGAAGATGACGTTGAACCTGCTGAGACAACTATTGCAGAGGATCCAAACGTAATCGGATATCGTAAAGTAACAGACGAAGAAAACAACGAAAAAATTGTTGCTATCGCTGTTGACAGAACTACAATTGGCGATTATATCCCCGGTACTCCGCTTGCTGGCGTATATCTTAATACTGAGAGCTATTCAGTTGACGCATATCAGGCAGGTAACGCGGATGAAGGTGTTGACGAGAAGTTTGGTGAAGCTCACGTAAGAATTATCTCTGGTGACAGCGAATCGGGACTTTCAACTGACTATGCTCCGATGGTTGTTAGAAATAATAAGAATTATACATTCACCACTATTATTTCAACCGGCGATATTGATGGTCCTTATGGTTCGTTAAAGGGTCATTCAAAGGGTCTTGCTTCTCATTATCTCACTTCGAATATTGCAAGAACTATATCAGCATATAATAATCTTAAGACTCCTCTTGCTACAGCTCTTAATCTTACTATTGCAAGCGGTATTAACGCATCTAACATCGCAACTTGTCTCGATGTTGCTGATAACGATGAAAATCTTATTGACCTTGCTATTGCCAATCCGTCCGCAGAGGTTCAGAGTATAGTTAGTGATGTAATTGAAGCTCGCAGAGGCTGTAACAATATCAACTACAACTCACCCGCTCTCTATGAGAAGGGCGTTGATATGGCTAAGGAAGCTGAAGCACTTCTTGTTGCTGAGGCACAGCAGGAAGAGAAGACGGCTGATGACGGTTCAACTTACATGGCTGATAAGGTTGATGAGGATGGCTATGTAGTATATAATTACTATTCATATTCACCTTCCGTTCTGCTTCTTGAGGCTGTAAGATCTTATAATACGCTTTACAAGCCTCAGGCTCAGATTGTTGCGTTCAACGCTTCTGCTTCAGGTAAGCTCGTAACTGACGAGGTTGCTCACGCAACTTCTAAGTGCGACGACTATGACGAGGTAATCGCAGCTACTGCTAACGATTACAGCGACTTTACTGCTACTGTAGATTCAAGCGTAGAGCCTTACGAGTTCCCGTACTCATCCAAGGAAGGCCACGAGTATGACCTTATGGATACTTATAACGTAACTGTTGCAGCAGGCACAGAGCTCAAGTTCGGTGCTATCGGCACAGGCAACAAACTCGTTAACGAGGGTCCTGTAGTTTACTCGGCAGAATCCTGGAAGGTATACGTTGACGCACTCGGCGAATGTATTGCAGCTATCAACAGCGGCGCTACAATCTCTGATTGCTATGACGCAAGATGCCACCTTGTAATGGCTGAAAACAACCTCGAAGAGGGCGAAACCGAAGGCATTACAATCAGCGGTACAGTTTACATGGCTCAGGATGCTAACGGCACAACCGGTACATTCGGTGCTCGCGGACTTAACTTCAAGGTTGACGGCGACTACGTACTTGACGCTGAAGGACAGCCTGCTGTAACCTCATCTGAGGCAGGTCACTACGGCGAATTCGAAATCGTAGTTCCCGAGAGAACGACTGAAATCGTTATCACAAGTGATACTACGGTTGACAGAACTGTAACTCTCAGCGGTACAGCTGACGTAAGCGGCGCTAACATTAAGGTTGTAACTCTTGATAACAACAAGGACGGTAAGGTTAACAACGTTGACTTCGGTGTATTCAAGAAGAAACTCAATGGTACAGATATTAAGTATGACCTTAATAACGACGATAAGGTTAACAACGTTGACTTTGGTGCATTCAAGAAGATTCTGAACAAGAATATCAGCTATTCTGCTCAGTCTCTTGACTAATTGTCACACTATATAATGTTTTAATAATTATTTATTAAATCGTTAGAGCTTCCGTAAGTCCCCCCTCTTCGGAGGGGGGCAGGGAAAAGTTTAATGCGTGTTCCTGATATGAAGGTTCTTTCACCATGGTGGTATGAGGAACGTGCATTGAAGAGCTATCACGTATTGTTGTTTTTACAACAGAGAGCAGGAATTTTTGGAGGTGATAAAATTGAATACCGTAAGAAAATTCTTTGCCGCCCTGATGCTTCTTAGCTTTACAGTTTTCTGCGCTCCGCTTTGTGCCTCGGCACAGACGGGAACGCTCGGTACGGAAACTCCGTATTTATTCTGTTCGTTTTATGACCAAAGCGGCGATGCAGTCGACGGCAACGCCCTGACCTCGGGAGAATATAGAGTCGACGTAGTTCTCTCAGGGATGGAAAATGCTGCGGTAATGCAGTTTGAGGCAACAGCCAACTTGAGTTCGGGCGTCTTGACTGACCTGAGCGTCCTCTCAACATATGCCGATACTGACAACAGCTTTGAAGAAGCTGCCGCAGAGTATATTGACGACGGACAGATAGCCGTAATTTTAGTATCCGAAAATGAGGATACCTCCCCGATAGATTCGTCGGGTACGGTTTTAGCGTCCTTCAGCGCAACGGTAAATTGTAACGGAACAATCGACTTTAACGATTATTTCAACTTTGTAACCGACTCCGACCTTACCTTCTTTGAGGCGGATTTCGGAGACGGCGATGATTGTTACGCCCTCACTCAGGGCGAGGGAATAGCGTATACCGTTTATCCAATGACGGCGGACGTGACTCCCGTATTTAACAATGACATAATTATCAGCGGTACTGTTCTTATTTCGCAGAACGAAAACGGAAATACGGGTACCTTCGGCGCTCGCGGAATTAACTTTAAGGTGGGCGGCGAGTACGTTAAGGATTCCGGCGGAAACAACGCGGTTACCTCGTCCGCCGCGGGACACTACGGAGAGTTTGAAATCACGGTTCCTGCGGGAACTACCGAAATCACTCTCACCGGTGCTTCGACGATAGACAGAACGGTTACGCTCAGCGGTAACACTGATATAAGCGGAGTTTCAATTCCGATTATTTACTGCGATTATAACGACGACAGTAAAGTTAACAATATTGATTTTGGTGCATTTAACAAAAAGTTAAACGGAACTGATGTTTTATACGACTATAACAATGACAATAAAGTCAATAACATTGATTTCGGAGCATTCAAGAAAATTCTTAACAAAACTGTAAATTATCCCGAATTATCGCTTGATAATTAATTATTGATTTAAGAATCAATACAATTTGGAGGAAAAATTAATGAAAAAATCTTTTAAAAGAGTAATCGCTTCCTTCCTTGCTGTATTAATGGTAATGTTTGCTATGCCTTTCACAGCTATGGCATACGGCGCTGATGAAACTCCGAACTTCGGTTTAGTTTTCAACGCATTTACCTTTAATAACCAGTACTTCAACTATACTCAGAAAGCTACTGCAGTCACAAACCGTGGCGTTAAGGATATGCCTCTTGAGTATGTTGAAACTTCAAACGGCGGACAGATGTGGGCAAGGAAGTCAATTGCTGATACAGCAGGCTTTACTGCCGCTGGCGGTGCAAGCGGAAATAATATCAGATATAAGAAGACCGGCGACTATCAGCTTCAGAACGGCGACTACTTTACACTTTCAATAACTGTTGAAAATATTGCAACAGTATTTGCTTGGGGTGTAAACCTTGAGTATACAGGTATTACTCCTGCAACGATTTATAAGTGGTCTTATGAAGATCCTGATTCTGGTGAAACGGCTACAAGCCTTACGCTTATTTCTAAGGACGATAACTCCGCCCTTCAGACTACTGTTGAAGATTTAGGTCTGGATTATGATAACGATGTAGTCTATGAAGAATTTGCTCCTGAGGGACTTCCGATTACCCAGATTTCTTCAGGTTCAACTTACTTCAAGAATCAGAGAGACTTCGACGTTGGCGGTTCAACCTATGAATCTTGGGGTATCGCAGCCGGCGGTGCGTCAAACGGCGATTACACCGACCTTTCTTCTTGTCCTACACAGGGCTCAGGCGTTAACACCTATAAGAACCCCGAGACAGGTGCTCCGAGCTATAACTTTGACTACAGAGTACCTATGGTTACTTACCTCTTCAAGGTAACTGATAAGGATAATATCACCTTCGGTCTTCATGAAGATGAAGCTTACTATACTTCAGACTTCGACCACATTGCAAAGGATGATATTTACAACTACAATAAGTATGATACCGACGGAGTTACCGAGCTTGCAAAGGGCGCAACCGTAAACTTTATGGGAAGCAACGTATACAACACTTCTCCGGTTGTTACTTATCCGACAGTAACTATCACTACTCCGGCAGGATATCAGGACCTCAGCTACACAGCTGACGCTTCTACAACTACTTACGCTGTACCGAACCTTGCTGATTACACCAAGGCTGCTGATGATGATTATCATTACACGGCACAGTGGAAGGACAACAACGTTCCTTCAGGTACATTCGGTTCTGCTGACGAGACCTTCGAGATTGAGTTTGCTCAGGCTGCTCATACATTCGACGAAGGTGTTGTTGACCCCGCACCGACATGTACAACTCCCGGTACTAAGACTTATACCTGTACCGTTTGCCAAAAGACCGCTACCGAGTCTGTAACAGATACAAACGCTCATTCATGGGGCGCTTGGGCTGCTGACGATTCAACTTGGGCTACAACTACTGACCAGACAGTAGAGGCTAACAACAGCGCTACTGTTACATTCAAGAGAGTTTGCGCTAACTCTGCTTCTCACACCGAGTCTCAGAACGTAAACGCTACTGTATCTTCATTCACAGCTGCTCAGGAAGGTGTTGCAGGTTCTGTAACCTTCTCGGCAACTTATGAAGGCGTAACAGCTACTAAGACTGTTGAGCTTGAAGCTCTTGCTCATACTCATAACTACACAACACGTCAGGAAATCCCCAATACTCGTGTTGCTTCAACATGTAAGACAGCAGGTTCATATCAGACAGCTCTCTACTGCGCATGCGGAGAGTATGATGCAAATTCTGTTGAGACTGAAACCCTTCCTCTCGACGCTAACAACCACGAGAACCTTCAGAACATGGCTGCTATCGCCGCTACTTGCGAAACTGCAGGAAGAACTGCAGGTAAGTACTGCGACGCTTGCGATACATGGACCGAAGGCGGCGAAACAATTCCTGCTAAGAACCATGACTTCTCAGGCGCTATTGATATCACCTGGGCTCAGACAGCTGAATCAGGCGAGAATAAGTGGACTGCATCAGGTGTTCAGCACTGCGTAAACGATGCATCTCACACTCAGGAAATCGCTGTTGATACAGTTTACAGCCATAAGGACGCTTCTAATAAGGAAGCTGGCTACGATAAGTGGGAAGCTAAGGTAAACGGTGAAGTTCAGGATACTAAGACTGAAACAATCGCTGCTGCAGGCGTTAACATCACAGTTGCTGCTACTGACCTTGGTTCAGTAGAGGGCTCAATCGAGACCAACGGCTCTGAGGTAACTAGGGCATTTGCATATGGCGACAAGTACACAGTAACAGCTGTTCGTCCCGCTGGCACAACATTCCTTGGCTGGCAGATTAACGGCAAGCTCGTATCAACAACTGAGACTTACTCAAGCGTAGCATACACAGACCTTACTCTCGTTCCTGTATTCCAGGAGACTGCAGACGATAACATCAACGTATTCTTCTATGATAAGTATGGTAACACCATCAAGGCATTCAAGGATGTAACAGTTGCTGAGTATCAGGCTGCAGTTGCTGAGGGAGTTCCCGCAGGCCCGACATATCCCGGATACACATTCGCAGGATATGACAAGTCTGACGAAGATATTAAGGCTAACGACAAGTCCGCAACATTCACAGCACAGTACGAAAAGGCTGACACAACCTATACTGTAAACGCTCCCGGCGCTACTATCACAGCAACAGAGGGTACAGTAGACGGTGAAACCGCTACCGTTCCTTATGACGCTCAGGTAACAGTTAAGGCAGCAGGCGCAGCAGGTTGGGCAATCGACGGCGTAACAGTTGCTTACGGCGAAGAGTACACCTTCTACGTAGGTGCTGATGTAACAGTTACACCTGTAGCTGATGCAGAGGTTGCTCCTATCGTTAACATCATCAACGTAACAAACAATGCTCCGAACTACACAGTTCTTGCAACACGTGCAGCAGGCAACGCAACAATTAAGCAGCGTGGCTGGATGTACGGCAGAAGCGCTTCTAACGCTGACCTTGCTGACCTTGAGGCAGCTAAGGCCGCAAGCGGCGTAAGAGTTAAGATTGCTGACGCAAGTGCGTCTGACCAGTTCGCTCTTACCTTCAAGGCTTCAGCAGCAGGTACAATCAGAGTTCGTGCATTCATCGTTGATGCAAGCGGTAACGTATACTACTCAGCTATTGAGGACGTAGCCGTTTAATCTAACATAATTTAATAATTAACCGCCCTCTCCCTTCGGGGAGAGAGGGTTAAGCATAGGAGGTACAATTATGAAGGAGCTTTATACAAAGCCTGAGGTTGACCTTGAAGAATTTGAAACCGTAGATGTATTAACTGCATCAACTGGCGGAATCGACCAGGACTTTGATCCGGACGATATTTAATAGGTCCCAACTTCATAAAAACTCAAGGGGGGCGCGGAGCAATCCGCGCCCTTTTTCGTCGAAACGTACTACGCGATTGAAACATAACGCTTCGCATTATGTTAGTAATCGCTCCGAATGTTTCTCCTCTCAGCGGCAGTACAAGTATCTGCCGCTGTATTAAAAAAAGCCGTGCGGCTCTACCGCACGGCTTTAAATTGTTTTTTCTTATTGTTATTTCTTTTCCTGTTCCTGCTCGGCTTTTAACTGCTTTGCGGTTTTTGTATAAATATATTCGATAAGCTTTTCCTTGTTTTTATCTATATCTATTGCGATTACGCTTGCGCCGCCCTTGTTGGCGTATTCCCACGTTCCCTCAAAGGGTACCTTTTCCTGGAACATATCGCCGCTGATACAGAATCCCGCCATAGCGGCTACGCCTTTAAGCTGAGCTTTAGTTAAATCCGTTTCAATATACTCGGCGCTTGCGTTTGCCATTTTATAAAGCTTAAACGGGTTTTTCTTTGCCTTGTTGAGAATCGCCGTCATTACTGTGCGCTGTCTCTGAGTTCTGTTAAAATCGGTATCAATCTTTCTTATTCTGCAATAGGCGAGCGCCTGCTTTCCGTTAAGGGTACGCCTTCCCGCCTTGAGCTTAACGTTTCCGTATCTGCCCTTATGGCTTGTTACCTCTTTTGCTTCCTTTTTAGTAACCTTGATTTCAACCCCGCCGACTGAATCAACAAGCGACTGGAACATTTCAAAATTAGTTACTATATAGCCGTCCACGTCTACGCCGAAATTATATTCGATTGCGTCAACTACTCCGCTGTATCCCGTTTTTCCCGTTGAGGCGTTGAGCCTCTGCTCCTTTTCAAGAGAGGGGACGTAAACCCAGGTATCTCTTAAAAACGAGGTCATTTTTATACAGTGGTGCTTCATATCAAGGGATATAAGCATCATAGTATCGGGTCGGCTCGTTTCCTTTTTCTGATTCTTTCTTGCGTCAACTCCGAGAAGAAGAATGTTCTTAACCGAACCGCTGTCTTTTAAATCCGCTGCGGCGACGTATTTATTATCGAGGTGCTCGTCGTAGTTCATCTTGGCGAGAACGCCCTCGACCATACCGACAAGAATAAGAATAACGGCGAGAATAACGGCGAGTACGGTAACTTTTCTCTTTTTCTTATTGCTTATCTTTTTCTTCGCCTGCGATTCCTGCTTTCTCTGAGCGCGCTGGTCGGCTCTCATTTTAAGATATTCCTCGCGCTCCCTCTGTTCTCTCAGTTCCTCCTCTGTAGGATAATTATTCCCGCCGTATCCCGGCTGATTATCTCTTATCTCGGCTGAGGAGGAATGCATCGGAACATACTCGTCGGGAGTAGCGCCTCTGTAATAGTTCTCGTCCTCGGGAACGCTTCTGTCCCTGCTGTCGTTATTTATTCTTCTCTGGGGATTAAAGCCTTCGTTATCAAATCTCGGCATAATTACCACCTTTTACCTTTTTAGTAGAAATAATTTTACTACATCGCAGGGCATATTTCAACTTTTATTTTAATAATTATTGATTTTGTAATAATTTTCGTTTATTATATTAGTGCAACTTATCCAGACGGTTGCGCGCGAAAGCGTGAGGAAAGTCCGAGCAGCACAGAGCAGGATGACGGCTAACGGCCGCCGAGGGTGACCTTAGGGAAAGTGCAACAGAAATATACCGCCGTTTACGGTAAGGGTGGAAAGGCGGGGTAAGAGCCCACCGAGCAGACGGAGACGCCTGCTGCCATGTAAACCCCATCCGCTGCAACGCCGACTGAGGGGCTGTTTGCTCGACACATAACCTCGAAGGGCGGCTTGAGCGTATTGGTAACAATACGTCGAGATAGATAACCGTCCACGACAGAACTCGGCTTACGGATAAGTTGCTTTATTTTTATAAAACAAGGGTGATATTATGCTTGTTAATATGAAAGAGCTTCTGGCTGACGCAGAAAAGGGCGACTACGCCGTAGGCTCGTTTTCGGTAGCGAATATGGAAATGGTTCTCGGCGTTATTAAAGCCGCCGAGGAGCTTAACGCGCCTGTTATTCTTCAGATAGCAGAGGTGCGTTTAAAACAGTCTCCGCTCGAGATTATCGGACCGCTTATGGTAGCCGCCGCAAAGAGCGCAAGAGTTCCTGTTGCGGTTCATTTTGACCACGGAAAGACTATGGAAAAAATATCTCAGGCGCTTGAAATCGGCTTTACCTCGGTAATGTTCGACGGCTCTCATCTTCCGCTCGACGAAAACATAGAGATGACCAAAAAGGTTATAGAGAAAGCGAAGCAGTACGGCGCGGCGGTTGAGGCTGAAATCGGCTGCGTAGGAGGAAGCGAGGACGGAAGCGAGGATATTGCGATTAACTGTACCCGCCCCGAGGACGCCGTTCGCTTTGAAAAGGAGACGGGCGTTGACGCGCTTGCTATCGCTATCGGTAACGCTCACGGAAATTATAAGAGCACGCCGAAGCTGAGATTCGATATTCTGTCCGAGGTTGATTCGCTTACCGAAACTCCCCTCGTTTTACACGGCGGAACGGGAATAACTCCCGAGGATTTCGTGCGCTGCTCAAAGACGGGAATAAAAAAGATAAATATTGCTACCGCTACTTTTGATAAGGTTGAAAGCACGGTAAGAAAATGCTATAATGAAAATAGGATAAACGGCTACTACGACCTTCAGGGCGCTGAGGTTGAGGGCGCTTATCAAAACGCTAAAACACATATATTGATTTTTGGAACGGATAATAAGGCATAAGGAGAGAAAAGTTATGCAAAACTATGTAACATTTGATATGAGTAAGCCGATTGACTTTATTCCTATCGGAAGAATTGCTATCGACTTTAACCCGACGGATATGTATATGCCCCTTTCAAAGTCGTCTAACTTTAATAAATACGTCGGCGGCTCTCCCGCTAATATCGCCGTCGGTCTTGCGAGACTCGGCTGTAAGGTAGGCTTTCAGGGCTGTGTAAGTAACGACCAGTTCGGCGACTTTGTTGTAGATTATTTCAACAACGAGGGTATTGACACCTCTCATATAACGAGGGCCAAAAACGGAGAAAATATCGGACTCACCTTTACCGAGATTCTCTCTATAACCGAGTCCTCAATCCTTATGTACCGCGAAAGCGTTGCGGATTTCTGTATGGCTCCCGAGGATATCGACGAGGAGTATATCGCTTCGGCTAAGGCTATCGTTATAAGCGGAACCGCGCTTGCAAAAAGCCCGTCAAGAGAGGCGTGCCTCAAGGCGATGATGCTTGCAAAAAAGAATAATACAAGAATTATCTTCGACATAGATTACCGTGCTTATACGTGGAAGAGCAAGGACGAAATTGCCGTTTATTATTCTCTTGTTGCTCAGAACGCGGACGTAATTATGGGCTCGCGCGAGGAATTTGACCTTACTGAAGGAATTATCGGAATTAAGGAAAGCGACCCCGAATCCGCTAAATACTGGCAGTCGTTCGGCGCTTCAATCTGCGTTATCAAGCACGGAAAAAAGGGCTCTACCGCCTACACTAACGACGGTAATTTCTACGATATCAAACCCTTCCCCGCGGTTCTTCTCAAGGGCTTCGGCGGCGGCGACGGCTACGGCTCAGCCTTTCTCTATTCTCTCCTTAAGGGTAAGGACATTATCGACTGCCTTGAATTCGGCTCAGCCTCAGCCTCGATTCTTATCGCGGCACACTCCTGCTCAGACGCTATGCCGACGGCAGACGAGGTTGAAGCGTATATAAAGAAATGTAAAGACGAATACGGAGAAATGGTAGCAAGGGTTTAACTTCCTTCCTGAAACTTTATATTTTATTTATTGATTTTACTGTTAATATATGGTATAATACGGGGCGTATAAGGGAGTAGTTCCGCGCAATCCTTTACATAGCGCGAGCTAAATCAACAACTTGTCTTTACGACTGGTTTAGCCTTAAAGAATGAGACTTGTACATAGTTTTGCTATGTACAGGTCTTTTTTATAGGAGTGAACTTATGAAAGAGTATTTAAGAAGCTATTCAGAAGTGCTTGAAGAGAATAAAACCTCTCAGAGCGGCTTATCGTCCTCGGAGGCTCTCAGAAGACTTGAAGAAAACGGAAAGAACAAGCTCGCTGAGGGTAAGAAGGATTCGCTCATTAAGCGTTTCTTATCTCAGCTTGCCGACCCGATGATTATTATACTTATAGTTGCCGCGGTTATCAGCGCCGTTACCGCCGTTATCAACGGCGAAAAAGAGGGCTGGGCTGACGTAATTATAATTATGGTAGTTGTAATTATAAACGCCGTTCTCGGCGTATATCAGGAAGCGAAGGCGGAAAAGGCTATTGAAGCGCTTCAGGAAATCGCCGCCGCTACGTCTAAGGTTATCCGTGACGGAAAGCTTATCGACGTAAAAAGCGAGGACATAGTTGTAGGCGATATAGTTGTAATTGAAGCGGGCGACAGTATTCCCGCTGACTGCCGTATTATTGAAAACGCCTCTCTTAAAATAGAGGAGGCGGCGCTTACGGGCGAATCCGTTCCCGTTTCAAAGACCGAGGAGATTATAAGCTCTGAGGGTTCCGACGACGTACCTCTCGGCGACAGAAAGAATATGTGCTATATGGGCTCAAACGTCGTTTACGGCCGCGGAAAAGCGGTTGTTGTAGCAACGGGTATGGATACGGAAATGGGTAAGATTGCCGACGCTCTTACTCAGGCTGAGGATGAGGAAACTCCGCTTCAGATTAAGCTTAATCAGCTTTCCAAGGTGCTTTCGGTTCTCGTTCTTGGAATCTGCGTATTTATATTTGCGTTTGATATTATCCGTACGATTATGACGGGCGATAAGGTGACCTTTGAAAATACTCTCGGCTTCTTTATGGTAGCGGTATCGCTTGCGGTAGCGGCTATTCCCGAGGGACTTGCGGCGGTTGTTACTATCGTTCTTTCAATCGGCGTTACCAAAATGAGTAAGAGAAACGCCGTTATACGAAGGCTGACTGCGGTTGAAACCCTCGGCTGTACCCAGATTATCTGTTCCGATAAAACGGGTACTCTCACTCAGAATAAGATGACCGTTGTTGAATATAAAGGCAGCGACGAAAAGCTGCTTGCAACGGCTATGGCGCTTTGCTGCGACGCGGAACTTCAGGAGGACGGCTCGGTTAAGGGCGAGCCTACCGAGGCGGCGCTCGTTGCATATGCCGATAAGCTTGAACTTAAAAAGTACGAGCTTGAAGAAAAGTTCCCGAGAGTAGGCGAGGCTCCGTTTGACTCGGGACGTAAGATGATGTCCACAGTCCACGAAACCGAAAACGGCTTCGTTCAATATACCAAGGGCGCTCCCGACGTTGTACTTTCACTTTGTACTACAGCGCTCGTTGACGGCAAAAAGGTTCCGATGACAGACGATATTAAGGCTCAGATTGCCGCTCAGAATAAGGAGATGGCGGATAAGGCGCTGCGCGTACTCTGCGCGGCTATGAGAACCTACGCCGTTCAGCCCTCAAACGAGCCTGAGGAGCTTGAAAGAGAGCTTTGCTATATCGGCTTGACGGGTATGATTGACCCCGTTCGTCCCGAGGTTGTTGACGCAATTAAGGAGTGCGCTACGGCGGGTATAAGACCGATAATGATTACGGGCGACCATAAGGATACGGCGGTTGCTATCG
Source organism: uncultured Clostridia bacterium (assembly GCA_947169815.1). Classification (GTDB taxonomy): domain Bacteria; phylum Bacillota; class Clostridia; order Oscillospirales; family Acutalibacteraceae; genus Eubacterium_R. The sequence goes on from CAMVRG010000003.1 coordinate 32,925, forward strand.
CTAAGTCGCTCGGAATAATTGAAAACGAGGAACAGGCTATTACGGGCTCCGACCTCAATAATATAAGCGACGAGGAGCTCGATACAAGAATTGAAGAATTCTCGGTATATGCCCGCGTTCAGCCCGAACACAAGGTAAGAATAGTCAAGGCGTGGAAGAAAAAGGGTATGATTACCGCTATGACGGGCGACGGCGTAAACGACGCGCCCTCAATCAAGAACGCCGATATCGGCGTAGGCATGGGTATTACAGGTACTGACGTTACTAAGAACGTAGCCGATATGGTACTTGCCGACGATAACTTCGCAACGATTGTTTCGGCGGTTGAAGAGGGAAGAAAGATTTACGATAATATCCGCGCTTCAATTCAGTTCCTTCTCTCTTCAAATCTCTCAGAGGTACTGACTATCTTTATTGCAACGCTCTTAGGCTTTACTCTCTTTGAGCCCGTTCATCTTCTCTGGATAAATCTTATTACCGACTGCTTCCCCGCGCTTGCGCTCGGTATGGAAAAGGGCGAGCCCGATATTATGCAGCGCGCTCCGCGTGACAGCCGCGACGGTATATTCGCGGGCGGTATGGGCTTTGACTGCGCTTGGCAGGGAGTTATGGTAACCGTTCTTACTCTTGCCGCATATTTCTTAGGCGAGAGGTTCGGCGGCGGTTCGCCCGAATTTGTTCATCAAAGGGCTATGACTATGGCGTTCTTAACGCTTTCAATGTCTGAGATTTTCCATTCGTTCAATATGCGCTCGCGCCGTAAATCAATCGTACAGATGGGTAGCCTTAACTGGTATCTTATCGGCGCTATGCTTGCGTCAATTGTACTGTCAACGGTTGTTATTTATATTCCGTTCTTAACTAAAGCCTTTGATTTCATACCGCTTACTATTAATCAGTACGCGGCTTCAATCGGTATCGCATTCCTCGTAATTCCGATAGTGGAAATCGTAAAGGCAATCCAGCGAGCGCTGAAAAAATAAACATCAAAGGACAAGTGGAAACACTTGTCCTTTTTTATTATTTATGATATTATCTTACTTATGGATATTAAGAAAAACGATGAGATTAAACTGAATATAGAGGCTGTGACGAGCGAGGGCAGTGCGGTCGGGCATTATGACGGGATTGCGGTGTTTGTAAGAGGCGCCGTACCGGGCGATATAATTATCGCGCATATTATCAAGACCTCGAAGCGCTACTGTATCGGAATTATAAAAGAGATTATTACTTACTCTGAGTCGAGAATTAAAAGCGACTGTCCCGTATCGGATAAATGCGGCGGCTGCTCGTTCAGAAATATGACCTATGCCGAAGAGATTAAATATAAGTATGGCAGGGTTAAGGACGCAATCCAAAGAATAGGGCATCTCGATGTTCCGATTAACGAGGTCGTCGGCGCAGAGAAAACCGACGGTTACCGAAATAAGTGTCAGTATCCCGTTTCAATCTGTGACGGGGAGCTTTTCGCGGGCTTTTACGCCTATAAGAGCCACAGAATTATACCCTGCGCCTCCTGTAAACTTCAGAATGAGGCTTTCGGCGAATGTCTTGACGCATTCTCGTTTTGGGTGAAAAACGCCGATATAAGCTCGTATGACGAAAAAACGGGCAGGGGGCTTCTTCGTCATATTTATCTGAGACGTACCTCTCTCGGCGAGATTATGGCGTGCGCCGTAATAAACGGCGACTCGCTTCCCGAAAAAGAAATGCTTATAGAGGAGCTTACGAAAATAAGCGGAGTTAAAAGCGTCTGCGTTAATATAAACAAGGAAAACAGTAACGTTATTTTAGGTGAAAAAACGCTTACCCTTTGGGGAAGCGATACAATCCGTGACAGGCTTTGCGGTCTTATCTTTGAACTCTCGCCGAACTCGTTTTATCAGGTGAACCACGACCAGTGCGAAAGGCTCTACGCCGTCGCTGAAAGCTATGCGGGGCTTACGGGGAACGAAACGGTTGTTGACCTTTACTGCGGTGCGGGTACGATAGGGCTGACGATGGCTGACAAAGCTAAACGCGTGTTAGGAATTGAAATCGTACCGCAGGCAGTTGATAACGCAAAGAGAAACGCCGAAATAAACGGGATAGATAACGCCGAATATTTCTGCGGCGACGCGTTTGAGGGCGCAAAGGAGCTTGAAAAGAGGGGAATAACCCCCGATGTTGTAATCCTTGACCCGCCGAGAAAGGGCTGTCAGAAGGAGCTTTTCGACGTAGTTGAAAGAATGAATCCGAAGCGGCTCGTCTACGTATCGTGCGACGCTTCAACTCTCGCAAGAGACCTTGCGATACTTAAGGAGAAGGGCTATATAACAAAAGAAATCACGCCCGTTGATATGTTCCCGCGTACTCCCCACGTCGAGGCGGTTGCGCTTGTTGAAAGGATATAATATGCTGTCTTACGAAACAGAAATACTAATGGATTTTCTCCGTTTCAGACCCGAGGATTCTATGCCCGTTTTGTCCTTTTTTGCGAAAGAGGAGGGCGCGGTTTCTCACTTTGACGGGGAGAAAAACAATTTTGTATATATCCCGGGAAAAAAAGACGACAGAGTTCTTCTTATCGCTCACGCGGATACGGTTTGGGACGATTACTATATCGAAAAAGGCTTTAAGGAGCCTCTTGCCGAAAACTCCGCCGAGATAGAGCACGAGCCCGTAATCGACAGTAAGAATATAATTTCTCAGGGCGGCTCGGAAAAATGGGGCTTCGGCGCCGACGACAGGGCGGGCTGCGCTATGCTGTGGCTGTTGAAAGACAGCGGGCACTCGCTTTTGATTACCGACGGCGAGGAGCACGGTCAGCTCGGCGCGCATCATTTAGTTGATAATTATCCCGAACTTGCCGACGAGCTGAACAAACACTCCTATATGCTTCAGCTTGACAGAAGAAACGGGAACGATTATAAAACCTACGG
>CAMVRG010000004.1 GCA_947169815.1 uncultured Clostridia bacterium
ACCGAGGTTTACGCTCAGCACAAGCAGGCGGCGGCTCCCGAGATTTCATTTGAAATAATCTGCGCGCGCGAGGAAAACGGTAAAAGGGTTGAAAAGATTAAAAACTCTTTTACTCAGAAATATGACCTCGGCGCAAGAATAATAAATAATCTCCCCGAGGACATACCTCTTACGGGAGATAAGGGAATTAAGCTGACTGACGTTAAAAACGGAAAGAATACGCTTGAGGAGTTTACCGCTCAGCTCAGCCTTGACGAGCTTGAGGCGATAACGAGGGGCGACTATAAAATGGACAGCCCCCTCGGCGTTAAGGGTAACGCGGGCGCCTTCGGCGGCGTTCTTCAGTCGCTGCGCGATAAGGGAGTAAAGGCGGTAACTACTACCGACGGCCCCTCGGGTATAAGACTGAGGGCCTCGTGCTCGCTTATTCCTATAGGAACTCTGCTTGCGTGCAGCTTTAATACTGAACTCATTGAAGAGCTTTACTGCGCAATATCGGGCGAAATGAAGGAAAGAAAAACCGACGTTCTTCTCGCACCCGGTATTAATATTCACAGAAATCCGCTTTGCGGACGTAATTTTGAATATTACAGCGAGGACCCGTATCTTACGGGTAAGATTGCCGCGGCGGCGGTAAGAGGTATTCAGAGCGCGGGCGTATCCGCGTGTCCGAAGCATTTTGCCTGCAATAACCAGGAATACAGACGCAATATGAACGATTCACGCCTTTCTGAAAGGGCGCTCAGAGAGATATATCTCAAAGGCTTTGAAATCTGTGTAAAGGAAGCAGAGCCTAAAAACATTATGACCTCTTATAACAGAATTAACGGAGTTTACGGCCATTATAACTATGACCTTTGCACTACGATATTAAGAGGCGAATGGGGATATAAGGGTAACGTTATGACCGACTGGTGGATGAAAAGCGAAAAGAGCCACGAGTTTGAAAACGTAAGTGACCAGGCGTACAGAGTAAGGGCGCAGGTTGACCTTCTTATGCCGGGTGGCGAGAGAATAACTAACGGCAAACCCGACGGAACGCTCCTTAAATCCTACGGAAAGCCGCTCGGAATTACCCTCGGCGAAATGCAGAGAAGCGCTATGAACATACTCAGAGCGGTTATTGATTTGAAATTATAAGAGCACAAAAAAGAGACACCTTAAAGGTGTCTCTTTTTTGGTGGGAACAACAGGGCTCGAACCTGTGACCCCCTGCTTGTAAGGCAGGTGCTCTCCCAGCTGAGCTATGCTCCCGTCAGCGATATTAATTATATCACATCATTCGCTTTTGTCAAGGATAATTTTAAACAATTCCCTGAGCCTGTTTTCCTCTTCGCAAAGGTATAGATATCCGAAAAGCGCCTCTATTCCCGTGGCGGCATGGTATTCCGAGTGGGTTGCGGATTTAGGGTTATGACCTACCTTCGCGTTGCGCCCTCTCTTAAAGACTGCCTCCTCCTCTTCGGTAAGGCAGTTCTTTATTTTTTCATACGCCTCGGTCTGCGCCTTTGCGCTAACGAATTTCACGCTCTCCCTGTGAAGGTCGTTTACGGGGCGGTTAGCGTCTGCTACGAGAGTTTCACGTACGAGCATTTCATATACGCAGTCGCCGATAAACGCAAGGTTAAGCGGGCTAAGCTGCTTTGGATTGATTTCGTTTTCTGTAAATCTCATTACGGAATATACTCAAATTCAATATCGTAGAGCGAGACGATATCGCCCTCCTGAATTCCTTTCTCCTTTAATGCGTCGAAGATACCGCTTTTTTCAAGCACTCTCTGCATATACTGAAGCGCCTCGTAGTCCTCGGTATCAATTCCCTTGAGAACTTTCGGGAACCAGTCCGCCTCAACGAGATAATAGCCCTCTTCAACAACCGTAATCTTAAAGCCGTTGCTGTTTTTTATAATTGACTCAACGGGAATTTCCTCGGTTTCGTATTCCTTAACGGGCGGGAGGTCTTTGAGCTTATTCCATACGGCGTTCATAAGCTCCTGAGTTCCCTCCATTATCGGAGCGCAGATAGAGTAATACTCGTAGCCCTTTTCTTCAACGTACTTTTTAAAATCCTCAATCTGCTCGGGCTCAGCCATATCAATCTTATTTCCCGCAACGAGCATAGGACATTCGGCAAGCTCAGGATTAAACTTTATGAGCTCGGCGTTGAGCTTTTCAAAATCGTCCTTAGGGTCGCGTCCCTCGGAGCCACTTACGTCAACTATATGAATAAGAAGGCGGCAGCGCTCAACGTGGCGTAAAAACTGATGTCCGAGACCTATGCCCTCGCTTGCGCCCTCAATAAGGCCGGGGATATCGGCTATAACGAAGCTGTTTCCCTCGCCCATTGATACGACGCCGAGATTGGGTACAAGAGTTGTAAAATGATAGTCGGCAATCTTCGGCTTAGCCTGAGAAACTACCGAGATAAGGCTCGATTTACCTACCGACGGGAAGCCGAGAAGTCCTACGTCGGCAAGGAGCTTGAGTTCAAGACTTACCGTCCATTCCTCGCCGGGCATACCGGGTTTTGCAAAACGGGGAACCTGACGGGTAGGGGTTGCAAAATGGGAGTTGCCCCAGCCGCCCTTGCCGCCCTTTGCGGCGACGAAACGCTCGGTTTTACTCATATCAGCCATAACCGCTCCGCTTTCAGCCTCTTTAATAAGCGTTCCGCGCGGAACGCGGATTTCAAGGTCGGGCGCCTTTTTACCGTTACAGCGCGAGCCGCGTCCGTTTTCGCCGTTTTGCGCCTTGTACTTTCTTTTATAGCGGAAATCGGCGAGCGTTGCGAGGTTATCGTCTACTACGAAAACTATATCGCCGCCCTTGCCGCCGTCGCCGCCGTCGGGACCGCCCGAGGCGACGTACTTTTCTCTGTGAAAGGCTACGGCGCCGTCGCCGCCGTCGCCCGCCTTAATGTTAATTTTAGCAATATCTACAAACATTTATATCCTCATTTCTTTAATAAGGTTAATACAGATTTAATAATAAGCGGAATTATGAGTATTATACCCGAAACGGTAATAAATGCAAGAGTAAGCGGAAAAAATATGCATACCGCAATTATTACCTTTCGGCTCAGCTTTTCTTTTTTTATAAGCCTTAAACCGAAGAACACCGCGCCCGTATAGGTTGCGCAGGGAATAAGAGCGGCGATAACGGAATAAAGCGCCGCGCCCGCCGCGTTTTTAGAGATATAATACAATATGATAAACGAAACTCCGTATCCGAGCACGAGCAGCGCAGAAACGGATACGAGATATTTTTTTGATATGTTTTTATTCATAGCAATAGATTAACATAAATATAAAGCGTTTGCAATAATTTAATATTGCACAAAGATTATATTTCTGTTAAAATGTATATAACTAAATTAAGGAGACGGTTATATGACTAACGAACTTAAAAAGGAGCTTGAGATTTTTGCTACGCAGATTCGTATGGGCATAATCGAGGGCACGTATAACGCAAAGGCGGGACATCCGGGCGGTTCGCTTTCGGCGGCTGAGGTATTTTCCTACCTTTACGGAAAAGAGATGAGGTATAATCCCAAGGAGCCGAAATGGGACTCAAGAGACCGCTTCGTGCTTTCAAAGGGCCACTGCGCCCCGGGGCTTTATGCGGCTCTTGCATATAAGGGCTTCTTCCCCGTTGAGGATTTAAAAACGCTCCGTCATATTGATTCATACCTTCAGGGCCATCCGAATATGAATACCGTACCCGGTATTGATATGAGCACGGGCTCTCTCGGTCAGGGCGTAAGCGCCGCCGCGGGTATGGCGAAGGGCGCGAAGTATCTCGGCAAGGATATTAACGTATATACCCTTCTCGGCGACGGCGAGATTGAGGAAGGTCAGGTATGGGAGGCGTTTATGTTCGCCGCTCAGTATAAGCTTGACAACCTCTGCGTAATAATTGACTCAAACGGACTTCAGATTGACGGACGCACGGCTGACGTTATGAACGCAGAGCCGATTGACGAAAAAATGAAGGCTTTCGGCTTTGAGGTAATCACCGTTAACGGAAACGATTTCGACGAGCTTGAAAAGGCGTTTGACGCTTTTCATAAGACCGAGGGCAAGCCGTTTGCAATTATAATGAAAACTATTAAGGGACTCGGCGTTTCATATATGGAGGACGAGTGCTCGTGGCACGGAAAGGCTCCCAACGACGAGGAATACGAAATCGCAATGGCAGAGCTTACTGCTAAAATGAAGGAATTGGAGGCGTAAGTTATGGCAGATGTAAAGAATATTGCAACCCGTGAAAGCTACGGAAACGCGCTTAAAGAGCTTGCCGCTGAGGGCGCGGACAACCTCGTTGTTCTCGACGCCGACCTTTCAGCCGCTACAAAGACGGGAATATTCAAAAAGGCTTATCCCGAAAGACATATAAACTGCGGTATCGCGGAGGCTAATATGATTTGTACCGCCGCAGGACTCTCGACTATGGGACTCGTTCCGTTTGCTTCAAGCTTCGCTATGTTCGCGGCGGGAAGAGCCTTCGAGCAGGTCAGAAATTCAATCGGCTATCCTCATCTCAACGTTAAAATCGGTGCGACTCACGCGGGTATTTCGGTAGGCGAGGACGGCGCTTCTCATCAGTGCTGCGAGGACTTCGCGCTTATGCGCTCAATACCAGGTATGGTCGTAATCTGTCCCGCGGACGACGTTGAGGCAAAGCAGGCGGTTAAGGCGGCTTACAAATACGAGGGACCCGTTTATCTCCGCTTCGGAAGACTCGCCGTACCCGTATTCCACGACGAGAGCTATAAGTTTGAAATCGGAAAGGGCGAGGTTATCAGAGAAGGCAAGGACGTTACTATTATCGCTAACGGACTTATGGTAGCCGAGGCTATCGAGGCAGGAAAAGCGCTTGCAGAAAAGGGAATTGTCGCTGAGATTATCAATATAGCGACGATTAAACCCCTTGACGAGGAGCTCGTTATCGCCTCCGCAAAGAAAACGGGAAAGGTTATTACCGTTGAGGAGCACAGTATAATCGGCGGACTCGGCGAGGCTGTATGCGCTCTTCTCGGCGAAAAATGCCCGACTCCCGTTAAGCGTATCGGCGTTAACGACGAGTTCGGCCACTCGGGACCCGCAAAGGCGCTCTTAAAGCAGTTCGGTCTTTCGGCTGAAAATATTGAAAAGGTTGCCGAAGAATTTGTAAAATAGGCTTGACTTTTTAATATTAATGTTGTAATATATAGGCGGTTAGCAAAGACTAACCGCCTTTTTTGGCGCGCAGGTTAGCTTTAACTAACTATTTATTTCACAGGCAGGTTAGCAAAAGCTAACGATTAAATAAAGGAGGCGGTAAAATGATTCCGCTTGCAGTACTCGGCGACGGTAAAGAGGGAATTATTAAACGTATCGGCGGAAAGCCCGAGGTGAAAAAGCATCTTGAAAATTTAGGCTTTATAGTCGGCGATACGGTTAACGTAATTACAGAGCAGAACGGAAATATTATCGTTAAGGTTAAAGAGTCAAGAATTGCGATAAGCAAGGAAATGGCTATGAAAATATTTGTTTAAAATTATTTCATATAAAAGCAGGAGGTAGAGGTATGACACTGAGAGACGTTAAAATCGGCGATACCTGTAAGGTAAAGCGTATCCACGGCGAAGGCGCTCTTAAGCGCAGGATTATGGATATGGGCATTACAAAGGGCGTAGAGATTTACGTACGCAAGGTTGCGCCGCTCGGCGACCCGATTGAAATTACGGTAAGAGACTACGAGCTTTCAATCCGTAAGGGCGACGCAGAGCTTATAGACGTAGAATAATTTTTTAAATGTGAGTTAGCAAAAACTAACTAAGAAAGGACAGAGAGTATGAGCATTAAAATTGCACTTGCGGGTAACCCGAACAGCGGTAAGACGACGCTTTTTAACGCGCTTACGGGTTCAAATCAGTACGTAGGTAACTGGCCCGGAGTTACGGTAGAAAAGAAAGAGGGTAAGCTTAAAAAGCACAGCGACGTTACGATAACCGACCTTCCCGGTATCTACTCGCTTTCACCCTATACGATAGAGGAAATAGTTGCAAGGGATTATCTTATCGACGAGAAGCCCGACGCGATTATAAATATCGTTGACGGAACGAACCTAGAGAGAAACCTTTATCTTACAACGCAGATTGTTGAGCTCGGAATACCCGTAGTTGTAGCAATCAATATGATGGACGTTGTTAAGAAGAACGGCGATAAAATAGATACGGATGAGCTCTCCCGTCAGCTCGCGTGCCCCGTAGTTGAGATTTCGGCGCTTAAGGGAACGGGAGTTGAAGAGGCGGCGGAAACAGCCGTAAAGGCGGCGGCTGGCAAGGCGACAGCGCCGCAGCACTCCTTCAGCGGAGTAGTAGAACACGCTCTCGCGCATATTGAGGAAAGACTTCTTCACGATATGCCCGCCGAGCAGCAGAGATGGTACGCGATTAAGCTTTTTGAAGGCGACGAAAAGGTAATAGAAAAGCTCGGCGTATCCGATGCGGACAAGGCGCATATCGCCGAGGATATTGAGGCGGCGGAAAACGAGCTTGACGACGACGCGGAATCAATCATCACAAACGAAAGATATATTTACATAGCTTCGATTATTCAGTCCTGCTACAAGAAGGCGAATAAGGGCAAGCTTTCAACCTCGGATAAGATTGACAGGGTGGTTACAAGCCGTATATGGGGACTTCCGATTTTCGCGGTTGTTATGTTCCTCGTCTACTATATTGCTATGAGGACGGTAGGCTCGGGCGCAACAGACTGGGTAAACGATGTTCTTTTCGGGGAATGGATTCCCGGCGCCGTCAGCGCGTTGCTTGAAGGAAGAATTCCCGACTGGCTCTTCGGACTTATCAGCGACGGTATTATAGCAGGCGTAGGCGCGGTTCTCGGCTTTGTTCCGCAGATTCTCGTTCTCTTCGTTATGCTTGCCTTCCTTGAGGGCTGCGGCTATATGGCGCGCGTTGCGTTTGTAATGGACAGAATTTTCCGCCACTTCGGTCTTTCGGGAAAGTCCTTTATTCCAATGCTTATAGGTACGGGCTGCGGTATTCCCGGCGTAATGGCGTCGCGTACTATTGAAAACGAGCGCGACCGCCGTATGACTATAATGACTACGACCTTCATTCCGTGTTCGGCAAAGCTTCCGATTATCGGACTTATTGCAGGCGCTCTGTTCGGAGGCTCGGGTCTCGTTGCCGCCTCTGCATACTTTGTAGGAGTCGGCGCGATAATCGTTTCGGGAATTATGCTTAAAAAGACTAAAAAATTCTCGGGCGACCCTGCTCCGTTTGTTATGGAACTTCCCGCCTATCACCTTCCGACTGTCGGCACGGTACTCCGCTCAACCTGGGAGCGCGGCTGGTCATTCATCAAAAAGGCAGGTACCGTTATCCTTCTTTCAACAATCGTTGTATGGTTCTTCCTTAACTTCGGCGTTGAGGGCGGCAAATTCGGTATGATTGAGGATATTGATAACTCCTTAATGGCAAAAATCGGCAATCTCTTTGCCTGGATGTTCATTCCGCTCGGCTGGGGCAGCTGGAAAACAACCGTTGCAGCCGTTACGGGCTTAATCGCAAAGGAAAACGTTGTAGGAACCTTCGGTCAGCTTTACCACTTCGGCGGCGAGCTTGCTGAAAACGGCGACGAAATCTGGAAAAACCTTGCGGGCGATTTCAATTCCTTCAGCGGCGGTCACGGCGCCCTCGCAGGCTATTCGTATCTTGTATTCAATCTTCTCTGCGCTCCCTGCTTCGCGGCAATCGGCGCTATAAAGAGAGAGATGAACAACGCAAAATGGACCTGGTTTGCAATCGGTTATCAGTGCGGCTTTGCGTACCTCGTTTCACTTATCGTATATCAGTTCGGCTGTCTCTTCAGCGGCGACGCAGCTAATCATATTTTCGGCATAGCGGCAGCGCTCGCGGCGTTTGTACTCATATGCTATATGCTTGTACGCAAAAACAAATACAATGAAAACCATTTGACTGTAAACAAGAAATAAGCTATACTGATTTTTAAGGAGATGATAAAATGCTGCAGTTTATTCAGGCTAACATAGCTACGATTCTTACTCTGCTTGTGCTGATTTTTGTCGTATTCCTTGCAATCCGCAAAATAGTTAAGGATAAAAAGTCCGGCATAGGAGCCTGCGGACAGAAATGCTCTGAGTGCGCTAAAATGAAAAACGGCGAGTGCGGCGGACATAATCAGTAATATTAACGGGAGAAGCTGAGGCTTCTCCCTTTTATTTTGCATAAATATTCCGAAAAATGAATTTTATTCCAATTTGTTTTGACTTTTACGCGCTAATGTGCTATAGTATTTTTATTATATATATTTAGGAGGAATGTTTATGAACAAAAGAAGACGCTTCGGTCTTGCCGCTCTTCTTGCGGTAATTCTTTGTATCGCTATGTTCGGTTCAATGAATGTATTTGCCGACGATGAAGATATTGCGTTAATCGCGCCCGCTCCTACGGGTTCGGTAGTAACGGTAGGCGAGGGCGACGACGCGGTTACCTATGACCTTTCGCTTGAGGCGGAGGATGAGGAAACGGGAAACCTCGGCGCGAGCGAATATGTTGACGGCTACGCTGATAATCTTCAGAGCGACAGCAATTTTGAGGAGAATATCAAAACGGCTCTCGCTACGGTAAGACAGTCAATCAAGCAGTATGCTACCTTCTGGGCTCTGCTTCCGCCGATTATTGCTATCGTTCTTGCGCTTATCACTAAAGAGGTTTATTCGTCTCTTTTCATCGGTATACTCGCAGGCGGTCTTATTTATTCAAACTTCGACTTTGAAACTACGGTCGTTCACGTTTTCAAGGAAGGCTTTATTGATACGGTTGCGGACTCGTACAATATAGGTATTATTATCTTCCTCGTTCTTCTCGGAGCGCTCGTCGCTATGATGAACAAGACGGGAGGCTCGGCTGCCTTCGGAAGATGGACGGCAACGCATATCAAATCGAGAACGGGCGCTCAGCTCGCTACTATCGCGCTCGGCGTTCTTATCTTCGTAGACGACTATTTTAACTGTCTTACGGTAGGCTCGGTAATGCGTCCCGTAACGGATAAAAAGAAGATTTCAAGAGAGAAGCTCTCATACCTTATCGACGCAACGGCGGCTCCCGTTTGTATTATCGCCCCGATTTCCTCGTGGGCGGCGGCGGTTGCTGGCTTTGCAAAGGGAGCGGGCGCGGAAAGCGGAATGTCGCTCTTCATTCAGGCAATTCCCTATAACTTCTACGCGCTTCTCACAATCGTTATGATGATATTCCTTGCGGTAACAAAGTTCGATTTCGGTCCTATGGCTAAATTCGAAAGAGCTGCAAGAGAAAGCGAGTCCGTTGAAAAGCTTGAAAAGCTTACAGCCAAGGCAGAGGAAAAAACTAACGAGAAGGGTAAGGTTATCGACCTTGTTATTCCCGTTGTATTCCTTATTATTGCCTGCGTTATCGGAATGATTTATTCGGGCGGCTTCTTCACCGACGGCGAGGAGGGCTATAAGAATTTCATTACCGCGTTCTCAAACAGCGACGCTTCGGTAGGTCTTGTATTCGGCTCGTTTATTACAATTATCTTTGCGGTAATCTACTTCGTATGCAGAAGAGTTATCTCCTTTAAAGACTGTATGTCGGCTATCCCCGAGGGCTTTAACGCGATGACCCCAGCAATTCTTATTCTCGTATGCGCATGGACTCTTAAGACTATGACCGATTCTCTCGGCGCCAAGATATTCATTTCTCAGCTTATCGAGGGCCAGGCGGCAGGCTTACAGATGATGCTTCCCGCAATTATCTTCCTTATCGCGGTAGGTCTTTCCTTCGCAACGGGAACCTCGTGGGGTACCTTCGGTATTCTTATCCCGATTGTTCTTTCCGTATTCTCCGCAACGGACGGCCCGATTACGATTATCGCGGTATCGGCATGTATGGCGGGCGCAGTATGCGGCGACCACTGCTCGCCGATTTCGGATACAACTATTATGGCTTCGGCAGGCGGTCAGTGTGACCACGTTAACCACGTATCGACTCAGCTTCCCTACGCTATGACGGTTGCAGGGGTTTCGTTCATTACCTATATTATCGCAGGCTTTGTTAAGAGCGCGGCGATTGCGCTTCCCGTAGGAATCGTTCTTATGCTCGCAACGCTCTTCATTCTCAAAGCGGTATTAGGCAAGAAAAAAGCATAACAAAAAAAACAAAGCGTTACGGTTAATCCGTAACGCTTTTTATTATGCCTTTTTCTTTTGCGGAAGCTGGGCGAGGACTATCGCGCCGAATATAAGCGCGCAGCCGATAAGTTCACGCGCGCTGAGCCTCTCGTGAAGAATCGCCCAGCCTGCGAGAACCGAGAATACCGATTCAAGACTCATAACGAGCGAGGCGACGGTCGGATTAACGTCCTTCTGACCTATAATCTGAAGCGTATAGGCGACTCCCGAGGACATAACGCCCGCATAGAGAATTGAAATAAGCGCCTTGCCCGTAAACGCCGTTGCAAGCATAGCGGGTATTTCGGAAAAAGAGCCGTGAAGCTCAATGAAAAACATAGGAACAAGACCGAAAACCGCGGCGGTATAAAACTGAATACTGCTCATTCTCACGCCGTTAACATTCTTATTTATAAAACGGTCGATAGTAAGAATATGCATTGCAAATACAAGCGAGCAGCATAAAACGAGAATATCGCTTTTCTGCATTTTAAAGCTGCCGTTCATACATAAAAGATAAAGACCGAAAAGGGTAATTCCTACGGCGAGCCATACGTTAAGTCCGCATTTTTTCTTTATGAACAGTCCGAGTATAGGAACAAGTACAATATAACAGGCGGTAAGAAAGCCCGCCTTTCCTGCGGGGGTTCCCATATACATTCCTACCTGCTGAAAAATCGAGGCGACTCCGAGACAGGCTCCGCAGCATATACCGCCTTTTATCAGCAGGCGCTTATCATCTTTCGTTTTCGGGACGGTTTCCTTTGATACGCCTGCTCTGTCGAGAAACTTTATTACGGGAAGAAGAACGGTTCCGCCGATTATGTATCTTAAAAAAATAAAGGTATACGGTCCCGTTTCGCTTCCGCCCTCTCTCTGAGCGACGAAGGCTACGCCCCATATAAACGCGGTAAGAACGAGAATAAAGGTATTTCGCGTTGTTTTTTTATCTGTCATAATAATTCGTTATAAACATATGGGGCGACATTAATTCGCCCCTTAAATCAGTTATTGGCTTCCTTTACCTTAAGGTATTCCTGAATCTGCTTCAATACAACGTCGGCGTCAATGCCGTGTACCATACAAGCCTCCTCAAGGCTTTCGCCGATTGATGCGGGGCAGCCTACGCAATGCATACCCGACTGCATAAGAATCGCCGCAATTCCTCTGTCGTAATTCAGCATTTCGCCCATAGTAGTTTTTTTGGTTATTTCCATAATTAATGCCTCCTTTATTATCTTAATGGCTATGTTATCACATTAAAAATTTTATGTCAATATACTAATTTTTATTATATAGGCGTTGAAATATTTACGCTAAAATGTTAAAATATATTCTGTTATAATTTGCGGAGGAGATACTATGTATAAAATCGGTTTTGATAATGACAGGTATAAATCAATGCAGTCCGAAAGAATTCGCGAAAGGATAAGCGAATTCGGCGGAAAGCTTTATCTCGAGTTCGGCGGAAAGCTTTTTGACGATTATCACGCTTCGCGCGTGCTTCCGGGTTTCCAGCCCGACAGTAAGCTCCAGATGCTTCTCAAGCTTAAGGACGAGGCGGAGGTCGTTATAGTTATTTCTGCTCAGGATATAGAAAAGTCTAAGCTCAGAGGCGACCTCGGAATTACATATGACGACGATGTTGTACGTCTTATCGGCGAATTTACGGAAATCGGTCTTATGGTCGGAAGCGTCGTGCTTACAAAATACGCGCCGAGCGCTAAGGTTGAGGCGTTTGAAAGCCGTCTTAACAAAATGGGTTACAAGGTATACCACCACTACGTAATAAGCGGATATCCTTCAAATATTTCTAAAATAGTATCCGATTCGGGCTACGGAAAGAACGACTATATTGAAACGACGAGGAAGCTTGTAGTCGTTACCGCCCCCGGTCCCGGAAGCGGAAAAATGGCTACCTGTCTTTCTCAGCTTTATCACGAGCATAAGAGAGGAATCAAGGCGGGATATGCGAAATTCGAGACATTCCCTATCTGGAACATTCCGCTTAAGCACCCCGTTAATATCGCTTACGAGGCGGCGACGGCTGACCTCAACGATGTAAATATGATTGACCCGTGGCACCTTGAGGCGTACGGAAAGACTACCGTAAATTATAACCGCGACGTTGAGATTTTCCCTGTATTAAAGGCGATATTTGACAGAATTTACGGCGAGTGTCCGTATAAATCTCCTACCGATATGGGCGTTAATATGGCGGGTAACTGTATTATTGACGACGAGGCGTGCTGCGAAGCGTCAAAGCAGGAAATTATCAGACGTTATTTAGACGCAAAGATTGCCGCCGCGAAGGACGACAGGAGAAACGACGAATACTATGAGATTGAGCTCCTTATGAATCAGGCTGGCATAAGCGAGGAGGACAGGGCTACCGTAGGCGCCGCGAGAGAAAGAGCGAAAAATACGGGAGCGCCCGCCGCGGCGATTGAGCTTGCGGACGGTACCGTTCTTACAGGCAAGACCTCAGAGCTTCTCGGCTGCTGCTCCTCGAGTCTTCTTAACGCGCTTAAATACCTTGCGGGAATTGACGACGAAATTATTCTTATTAACCCCGAGGTTATAAAGCCCGTTCAGCAGTTAAAGCTCGGCTACCTCGGAAGCAAGAACCCGAGACTCCATACCGACGAAACCCTTCTTGCGCTTTCAATTTCAGCGGTTACGGACGAGAACGCCGCAAAGGCTATGGCGGAGCTTAAAAACCTTAAAAACTGCGAAATGCACTCAACGGTTATGCTTTCAAACGTTGATACCTCGGTACTCAAAAAAATCGGAATCCGCATAACCTGCGACGCGAAAAGCCAATAAAAACTGTTAACAGATTCGTTATAAATTACGAATCTGTTAATTTTTTTGAGTTCTTATGAAAATCGACTGCTTTCTATTGAAGTTTCTGTTTTTAAATGGTATATTAATTTTAGAAAAATGCAAAAAAATATGTAATATTTTGCTGATTTCAGGTACTTATATACAGAAGGATTATTTAAGGAGAATAAGTATGACTAAATTCTTTAAAAAAGCGATTGCAGTATTTCTTTCAGTCTTGATGGCGTTTTCCTTTACTGCATTTCCGCTTGGCGCTTCGGCTGCCGAAAAGGATAAGGAAAAGAATTACGTTGAGGGCGAGGTAATCGCGGTACTCAACGAGGGCGCAAAGAAGAATTATCTTCTTGCGGGAACGAACGAATACGGAAAGGGAATAAAGCTTAAAAAGGCTCATTCCTTTAAGAGCAAAAAGAGCGCGGACCTCAATATCGCGGTACTTAAATCCTCAACTCTTTCCACGAAGGAAATGATTAAGAGGCTTAGCAGCGATTCCGCGGTCAAGTACGCCGTACCGAACTTTAAAAAGAAGGCATCGGCTATTACGAACGACGCGTACAGCAAGTATCAGTGGGCGCTCGATAACACGGGCCAGAACGGCGGAACGGTTAACGACGACGTTAACGCAGACACGCTCTGGGAAAGCGCAAAGAGCTCCAAGAAGGAGCAGATTGTTGCAATCTGCGACACGGGACTTGACCTTGAAAATCCCGAATTTGAGGGGCTTATCTGGACGAATCCATACGGAAATAAGCTCGTAGGTAAGCACGGCTACGACTTTTCGGGCGAGAACAGCGACGGCGTTCCGAGAGACGGAAACGGCCACGGTACTCACTGCGCGGGAATTATCGCCGCGGCGGCTGATAACGAAAAGGGTATTTCGGGTATCAACAAGAGCAACGTTAAGATTATGCCCGTAAAATGGCTTGACGACGACGGCTACGGAGACGATTCCGACGTGCTCGCGGCTTACGATTACATAAGCAGAGCTATCGACCTCGGCGCAAATATTACCGCTATCAACAACTCCTGGGGCGGCGGCGGCTCACGCGACGAGCAGAAAATCTATGACGAGATTTTTGACAAGCTCGGCGAAAAGGGCGCAGTATCGGTTATAGCCGCAGGTAACGAGTCAGCTGATCTTTCGGACCACGGCTCGGGCGGTTTCCTGTTCGGCGACGACGAGGATTTTTATATAACTCCCGCCTGTACCGAAAGCAAGTATGCGCTTACCGTTTCTGCTACAAACGAAAAGGATGAGCTTGCGGACTTTTCAAACTATTCCAAGGAGTACGTTGACGTAGCGGCTCCGGGCGTTGATATTCTTTCAACGGTTTCATATAACTGCTTCAACCCGTCGATTTATTCCGACGAAAAGAAGGCGGAATTAGTCAAGGATATTCAGGATTATGAAAGCCCCGTATCAGCGGGAGATTTTGGCTACCCCGAAGTAGTTAAGCCCGAGAGCGACGACGCGTCGGACAATCTCGGTATATCGGTAAGCGACGGCGGCTTCGGCGAGGTTTCGGGTAAGCGTATCGCCGTTACGGTTAACGACGAAATCAAAAAGGGAAAGTTTAAAGACTATGCCTTCGAGATTCCGTTTACGGTTGAGGACGCAACGAAGCCCTATTCCGTAAGCTTTATGGCAAGCGGTATAAAGGATTCGGTTTACTATGTTTTCGACGTACCCGCAAGCACGGACGTTAACGAGATTGAGCGTTTGAATTACAGCACGGCTATCGGCGGAAGCGAGACGGGAAATTTCTGGTCTCACGAGTTCTTTACCTCTAACACAAAGGACGAGGACGGAGAAAACGAGGACGAGGAATACGTTGAGGATACAAACAGAAAGCTTGTATTCTTCGGAGAAGCAACCGAAAAGGGCGCAACGGTATATCTTGACGATTTTGCCCTCAGCAAGCAGGATATTAACGAGGACGATTTTGAAAAGTACGATTACTACTGCGGAACCTCTATGGCTACTCCTTACGTTGCGGGCGCGGTAGCTCTTCTTAAAAACGCATATAACGACGCGACTATCTTCGACGTTATTAATATGATAAAGAATACGGGACGCGTAAGCGCTTCTCTTGAGAACAAGACCGAAAACGAAAAGGTTCTCTCTCTTGAAAGCCCCGAGAGCATTCCGCCTATGGTATTCTCAGCCGCGTATGATAAGGACGGAAAGGTTGAGATAAGCGGCTCGTTCAGAAATATTACCTCGGTTGAGGTTAACGGCGCGGCGGTAACCCCCGTATCAAAGACAAATTCAAAGCTCGTTATCCCCGATAACAGCTACAACACTAAAAGAACTATTATCAAGGTAACGAATGCTGTCGGAAGCGATACTCTTACTGCTCTTCTCTCAAAGAAGCCTACATATAATACCGCAACCGACATTATGGGCGAGCCCTCAATGGTAACGGGCGGATACCTTATCTCCGCAAACGACGAGGCATACTACGTAAGCGAATACGGTATGGTCGGAAAGCTTTACTACGACGGCGACATGGGAATGTACTCCTACGAGGAGGGACTTCTCAATATTGATAACGTTCTTCTTTACGGCGACGACGTATTTGAAAATCACTGTAATATAGCAAGCGCAGTTTACACCGCTTCAAAAATCTACTTTATCTCTCAGCACGCGATAGTTTCAACTAACGGAACGACTATCGGTATAGATACCGTTTTCGGTTATCTTGACCTCAAGAGCGAGAAAACCGTTAAGCTCTGCGAGCTTCCCGACGAGGCCGTAATCGGCGGTACTCTCGGAATTTATAACGGAGGAGTTTATCTTGCGGGCGGATATAACGACGGCAAGTTTATCAATTCCTTCTATAAGTACAACGCATCGAAGAAGAAATTTGAAAAGCTCTCCGCTTCTCTTCCCGAGGGCAGAGCGTTTACAAAATTCCTTCAGTACGAAAACAAGCTCGTAGGCGTTTACGGGGCGGTTGAAAGCGGTGAAATGCCTTCAATCATAACCTTTGACGGCTCAAAGTGGAGCAAATCGAATATCGCGTTTTCAAGCGACGATTACTACGAATACGACGTGGACGGAGAAAAGCCCGTAAAGGTTTACAAGGGAAGTCTCGGCTACGGAAACGGCGGTATCTTCTGTATCGGCGCATACGCTTACGGAAGAGGCGATTCCTTTACCTATCAGCCCGCGAAGAATACGGTAGTAAACTTCGGCTACTCGGCTAAAAACAGCCTCAGCGACAACGACGTAATCGGAACGACTCTCCCGGGCTGCTTCGTAGGCTTTACGGTAGAGGACGACGAAATGAGCGGCGAAAACGTAATATACAGAAAGTCCGCAAAGGGCGACGCGATTGACGAGCCAGGCTACGGAACAGAGGACTTCGGCGAGATTGAGTCGAGCATTCTCAAGCAGAATATGACCACCTCTTACGCCAAGTTCAACACCTCCTCTCTTAAGAATGCAAAGCTCAAGAGCGTTAAGAAGGGCTATAACTACGGCGAAAAGGTTAAGTTTACGCTCAAGCCCTCAAGCGGCTACGTTATTCAGAGCATAAGCGTTAACGGTAAGGTCGTTTCGAAGAATTCAAATTCGGCAACGGTAACGATGAGTACAGCCGTAAATAAGATTACCGCCTCCTTGAAGAACCTCAACCCCGCAAAGGTAAGCTCTCTCAAGGCTAAGGCGGGAGCGAACAAGGCGGCGCTTTCGTGGAAGAAGGCTGCCCGCTCAAAGGGCTATCAGGTTCAGCAGTACAAGGGCGGTAAATGGAAGACCGTTAAAAAGGTTAAAACCGTTAAACACACCGTTAAGGGACTCAAGAAGGGAACATATAAGTTCAGAGTCCGCGGCTATAATACCGTAAGCGGAAAGACCTATTACGGAAAATGGTCAAAGGCGGTTAAGGTTAAAATTAAGTAAAATAAAAAAAGCTGACTCGCTGAGTCAGCTTTTTATTATAAGGGATATTATAAACAGTACGGCGTAAATTACGGGCTGGTGCGCGAGGTAAAACCATAGCGAATTGCGTCCGACGAAGGAAAAGAACCTGCTGCGCTTTTTATAAGTCCATTTAGGAAAGGCTCCGTCGGCGGCGTATTTTCCGAGGAACGCGCCGAAGAGGAACATAAACAGCCATGGGATTATTCCGAAATAATCGGCGCTGTAAAACGATGGGCTGTACAGACCGAGAGGCGCGAGAAGATTTGTATTAACCTCGGGAAGCTTAATAAGCCCGAAGAGGAGCGAGCCCGCGCTGACAGAATAGAATACGGCGAAAAGCAGAACGCTTATAAGCATACCGATAATCGGATTTATCTTTTTTATCAGCGGCATAAGGAGTCCCGTAATTATCATACAGCAGCCGAGACAGTGAAGAATACCGAAGTATATTTCCGCTCCCGTAATTCCCAATAGCGGCATAATTACCGCCGTTACAAGCGTTACCGCGAGCCCCGCGCCGAGAACGACCAGCCCTCTTTTAAGCGTATTTCGTGAAAGACGCGAGCATATTCCCGAAATTATAATAAATATAGCCCAGAAAAACGGCTGTAAAACACAGAGCTTGTTAAATACCTCTTCTCCCCAGGAAAGCCCGAGGAAGAAGCCGATATCGAGGAAGGTATGATGTATTATCATAGCGATAATAGCGAAGCCGCGAAGCTCGTCTAAAAGCTCTATTCTCTTTTTTTCGTTTTTCGCCATAGCTTACCTCCCCGTTGTTATTATTTATTATATTATACTATTTTTGGCGTA
Organism: uncultured Clostridia bacterium; assembly: GCA_947169815.1. GTDB lineage: Bacteria > Bacillota > Clostridia > Oscillospirales > Acutalibacteraceae > Eubacterium_R. The sequence continues at coordinate 17,807 of CAMVRG010000004.1, forward strand.
TTGTAAATATGAATTTTATGTGGTATATTAAGAATAATAAGGTTTGAGAGGTGGAATATGAAAGAATATAACGTATTGCAGTACGGCGCTAAGGGCGACGGAAGAGCGAACGACGCGTTCGCTATTCAGCACGCTATCGACGACTGCGCGAAAAACGGCGGCGGAAGAGTCGTTCTTCAAAGCGGAAAGGTCTTTTACAGCGATTCCGTAAAACTGAGAAAAAATGTTGATTTACATATTCAGAAGGGAGCTACCCTTAAGGCAACCTCAAATATTGACGGATATATAAGACCGAACAAGCTCATAAACGACCCGAAAACCGCGCTTATCGGAAACCCCGTAACGGGTAAGCCGAGCTTTGTGTTTATCTATGCTTACGACGCTGAAGGCGCTATGATAAGCGGCGAGGGAACTATCGACGCTAACGGCCACGCCTTTGTTCAGCGCAAGGACAGATACTACGTTACGGGCGAATTTTACCCGCGCCCGACGGTAATATATTTTGAAAAAAGCGACCATATAACCTTTAAGGATTTTACGGTTATCGACGCTCCGTTCTGGACGCTTCATCCCGCGGGCTGTAACGACGTTTTAATTGATAAAATAAGAATCCTAAACGACCTTGACGTTGCAAACAGCGACGGTATAGACCCCGACCACTGCTCAAACGTAAGAATAACGGGCTGTCATATCGAATGCGCGGACGACTGTATATGCCTTAAAACAACGAAGGGCAACAGCGAATACGGCGCGTGCGAGAATATAATTATAGATTCGTGCACCCTCGTTTCAACCTCGGCGGCGATAAAGATAGGAACTGAGGGAGTCGGGGATTTCAGAAACATCAACGTATCAAACTGTATTATATCCCGTTCAAACAGAGGGCTTTCAATTCAGATACGCGACGGCGGAAGCGTTGAAAACGTGAGCTATTCAAATATTATGATTGAAACGCGGCGCTTTTGCCCCGACTGGTGGGGAACGGCTGAGCCGATAGTAATTACAACCTTTAACCGCGACGAAAACACTAAAAGCGGAAAAATCAGTAATATCCGCTTCTTCAATATCAGCGCAAAGGGCGAAAACGGCGTATTAATCCACGGAAACGCGGATAATCTTATCGAAAACGTAACCTTTGAAAACTGCTCGGTAACGCTTACAAAGACCTCTAAGTGGCCCTGCGGCGTTTACGATTTACGCCCCTGCCTTGAATGGGGAGTTGAAAAGCTTGATAATTCGGCGTTCTTTATAAGATACGCTAAGGATATAACTATAATGAAAACAAAGACCGCGTGGGGAGAGCTTTGCGAAAGCTATAAGTTCGCCCTTGACGCTGAGAACGTTGAAAATCTCGAGCTTGTAAGATTTGAGGGCGAAGCGGCGGACAGCGGCCTTGACAGTATAAGACTTAATAACATAAGAATAGTGAGGTAATAAAAATGGTAGAGCTTTTATCCTTTAAGGTAAACGGTATTACTTTTGAAAACAAGGTTCCAAACGGTACCGAAATCAAGCTTGCGAAGCAGTTCAGCTATAACGTAAACTATTTCGGCGAGGAAAACCGCTGTCTCGGTATGCTCGATTTCAGAGTGAACGACGAGCAGCTCAGACCGTTTTCAATAAGAGTTGAAATTGAGGCGCTTTTCGCCTACGGCGAGGACGACGAGAGAGAGGATATTCACACCGAAAGCTTTGAACAGATTTTCCCCTTCCTTCGCCAAATTATTCATTCGACAACCGCTATGAGCGGGCTCCCGGGACTTATTATCCCCGCCGTTCATATTGACAAGAACAACGTTAAGGTTGCGGATAAACCCGAAGGAGAGGAGAATTCCCCGCTTAACTGATATGGCTGATTTATGTGAAAACTGCCGTTACAATATCTACGATGAGGAAGCGGAGGAATATTACTGCGACCTTGAGCTTGACGAGGACGAATACGTAAGCCTTTTAAACGAGCTCGGCCAGGGAAAGAACTGCCGCTTTTTCGCCCCCGATATTGACGAATACGGAATAGTAAGAAAACAAAACTGAACAAGCGTAAAACGCCGTGGATTTTCCACGGCGTTTTTTTATTCACGTTTTCGGGGGATATGCATAAAACGTGAATATTTCGGCGAAAATAAATTTTTTTGCGATTTTTATGGTCCGATTATGCATAAATCGTGAATAAAACGCCCCGTTTTTACCCTTATAGTGGGAGGACTTTTTCTGAGACCTTCCGTGTAACGGCAAAAAGGAGGAGGTTAAATGCCGAGAAAAACAAAGCTTGAAAAACAGATACAAAACGGGCTTATTGCCCTTGCGTTCGGAGAGGTGAGCGACGCGGTATCGCTTCTCTATATGAGCGACGAGGAGGCGCTTGAAAAGCTTCCCGAGCTCAATCTGTTTAACGTGAGCGAGATTAAAAGACCGAAGGGCGGCGGAATGGAGATTAAATTCTTTGACCGTATTAAGGCGTGCGAAAAGCTGAGAGAGCGCATACCCGAAAAAACGCCCGAAAATCTGAGCTTCTACGAGGCTCTTGAAAAAAGCGCTGAAAACACGGGGAGTGTATCCGACAAATGAAAACATTCAGCAAATTTTCAGAAAAGCAGATTACGGTCTTAAACTGGTGGTGCAGGACAAGCTCTCTCAGAAACAGAGACGGAATAATCTGTGACGGGGCGGTCAGAAGCGGTAAAACGCTGAGCATGTCGCTTTCGTTCATAGCGTGGGCGTTTTACTATTTCGGTGACGTCTCGTTTGCTCTGTGCGGTAAGACTGTCACCTCTCTGAGACGGAATGTTATAACGCCTCTTATTCCTCATATTACCTCGCTCGGCTTTGAGGTTGAAGAGAAGGTAAGTAAAAATATGCTCATTATCAAAAGGGGCGGCGTCACTAACCGTTTTTACCTTTTCGGCGGACGGGACGAAAGCTCCGCTTCGCTTATCCAGGGTATGACCCTGGGCGGCGTTCTTTTTGACGAGGTTGCGCTTATGCCGCGTTCCTTTGTTGAGCAGGCGCTTGCAAGGTGCTCGGTTGAAAACTCAAAATACTGGTTTAACTGTAACCCTGAGCACCCCTATCATTGGTTTTATAATGAGTGGATAAAAAAAGCCGATGAGAAAAATATGCTTTATCTTCATTTCACCATGGACGATAATCCCTCTCTTTCAAAAGCAGTTAAACGCCGTTACGAAAAGCTTTATTCAGGCGCGTTTTATGAGCGTTTTATCGAGGGAAAGTGGACCGTGCCCGACGGGCTCGTTTATCCGATGTTTTCAAAGGAAAAGCACATAAAAACGGCGGATAATTTCGACTCATACTACCTTTCGTGCGACTACGGAACGGTAAATCCGTTTTCGCTCGGTCTCTGGGGACGAAGCGGCGGGAGCTGGTACAGAATCAAGGAGTATTACCACGCGTCGCGAGAGGCTGGCGTTCAGCTGACCGACGAGGAATACTACGAAAAGCTTTGCGCCCTCGCAGGCGACAGAGAGATTGAGGCGCTTATTATCGACCCGTCAGCCGCCTCGTTTATCGAGACTGTAAGACGGCACGGAAAATACAGAGTTATCAAGGCGGATAACGACGTGCTCAAAGGGATTAACAGGGTATGCGAGGCGCTGAAAAGCGGCGGGATATTCTTTTCCCCCGAATGTGAGGACACAATCCGCGAGTTTTCCGTCTACCGCTGGGATAACGATATAAAACGCGACGCGCCGAAAAAGGAAAACGACCACGCAATGGATGATATAAGATATTTTGTTCAAACTGTGTTAACCTCGGACTGCGATATCGCATACTCCGTTGCGGTGGAAAGGGAGAATTAGTGTGAAAATCTTTAACAAAAACAGAAAAAAGGACGAAACGGCGCCGGCCTCTTCGGCTGTTCAGACGGGCTCGCTGAGCTCTCATCCGTTTTCGGCTATCTCGGGCTATTCTCCTCTTGCGGGAAGAAACGCCGAGGCGTACAGAATGCTCAGAGAGGGCATACCGATTATCGACAGCGCAATTAATAAGATTGTAAGGCTTATGGGCGGCTTTGAATTCGTAACGGGAAACGAGGCGCTTGATAAGGAAATCAACGAATATTTCTCTCTTGTCAGCGTCGGCGGAAACCGTACGGGAATAAACGCCTTTATCGATACGTATGTTGACCAGCTTCTGACCTACGGAAGCGCCGTCGGAGAGATGATATACGACGAGGGCGACTTTATTGCGCTTTATAACGGAGAGCTTAAAACGCTTGAGGTTAAGAGGTGCGAAAACGGTCTTGATATTGAGTTTTACAATGTATCGGGCGGCTCTCCCGTGCTTATCAGAGAGCCCGAAAAGCTTCTTTTCAGCGTTTTAAATCCCGAGCCGTCCCGCCTTGAGGGGACAAGCCTTTTAAGAGGACTTCCGTTTTTCAGCGATATTCTTCTTAAAATCTTTAACACTATCGGCAATAACTGGGAAAGAGCGGGAAACCTCAGGTTCGCGGTAACCTATAATCCCCAGGGAGAGGGAAGCGGAGGCTTTGCAAAGGAAAGAGCAAATCAGATTGCCTCTGCGTGGCGCGACGCTATGAGCTCTAAGGACTGCATAAAGGATTTCGTTGCGGTAGGAGACGTTAAGGTAAGCGTCATAGGCGCGGACAATCAGATTCTCGACAGCGAAATTCCCGTAAGGCAGCTTCTTGAACAGATTATTGCAAAGACGGGGCTTATGCCCTATATGTTCGGGCTTAACTGGTCAACGAGCGAGCGTATGGCGAAGCAGCAGACGGATATTCTCACTACCGAGCTTGAGGCGTACAGGCGTATTATTACCCCCGTTTTAAAGAAGATAGGCAATACCTATTTAATGCTCGGCGGAAGAGGCGAGAGCGTTGATATTAAATGGGACGAGATTACGCTTCAGGACGAGACTGAGCTCGCTCAGGCGAGAGTTTATAACGCCGAGGCTGACAGACTTATAAGGGAGGCTGAAAATGAATAAGGGTAAAATTGAAAAAAACTTTACCGACAGAAGCGATATTGAAAAAATCAATCTTTTTACGCGAAGGACCCTCAGCGAAGAGGAGGTCTATACCTTTACGATAAGACTCTGCGATAACGAGGTTGACAGAGACTTTGAGCGCTTCTCGCTCGATACGCTTAATTCGCTTTGCGCTCTTTTTACGGGTAAGACGGGCATATTCGACCACTCTATGAAAAGCGGCGACCAGAAGGCGAGAATCTACTGCGCCTGGGTTGAAAAGCAGGAGGGCGAAAAGACCGAATGCGGCGACGATTTATACTGTCTTAAGGCTAAGGCGTATATGCTGAGAAGCGAGGGTAACGCCGAGCTTATCGAGGAGATTGAAGCGGGAATTAAAAAGGAGGTTTCCGTTTCGTGTTCGGTTGAAAAGAGCATATGCTCAGTCTGCGGTAAGGATACAAGGCGCGAGCGCTGTTCCCATATCGCGGGAAACAGGTATAACGGAAAGCTCTGTTACAGAACGCTTGAAGGCGCTAAGGACGCGTATGAATTCAGCTTCGTCGCCGTACCTGCCCAGAGAGAGGCGGGAGTGACGAAGGCGTTTACTGACAAGGAGGATGTTAATTTGAACGAGGTAATTAATACCGTAAAGGGCTGTGAGGGAGACCTTGCCCTATCAAAGAAGGAGGCTAAGGAGCTCTCCTCATATATTGAGGGACTTGAGGAAAACGCAAGGCTCTCAGAGGAGTATAAGGACGAGCTTAAAAAAGAGGTTGCCCGTCAGCTTATGAAAAGCCTGCCCGATATTGACAGAGAGATTGTTTCCTCTGTTACGGCGGTAATGACCTTTAAGGAGCTCAAGGGCTTTAAGGATTATTTTTCAAAAAGCAGAAAGGCTCCTCAGCCGCAGATTATGAACGATAAAAAGGCGGCTGAAAAGAAAAACTATTCACATTTCAGAATTTAGGAGGAAAGTATGGAGAGAATTTCATTTCAGGGATATAACAATAACTACGCTACCTTTAAAATCAGCGGAACCGTGAAAAACGGTTACGCCGTAAGCCTTGACGAAAACGGCTTATGCGTTAAAGGCTCAGAGGGAAATCCGATTTTAGGTTTCTGCGTCGGAGTCAGAGGAAGCTACGCAACCGTTCAGCTTCAGGGATATTATGAGTGCGGATTCACGGGAGATGTTCCCGAGTACGGTATAAACAAGCTCGTTTATGACGGAAACAGCGGAGTAGCCGTAGCAGAGGATACAGAGGGAACCTGCGTTAAGGTCGTTAAAATCGACGAAGATAACAGTACGGTCGGATTTATTTTTTAAGGAGGAAGGATAAATGGCATTTGATAACATTAAGCTCGAAAAGGGGCTTTACACTACGAGCAAGGGCTTTACAAAAACGCTTGAGGAGCTTGACCCGAGCGAAAACTACGTAGGCACCGAGCTTGAGGGACTTGACGCATATCAGCGTCAGCTCAAAAGATTTAATATCAAGGTTACGGGAAACGATTCCGACACGGTTGAAAAGTTTTTCGCTACCTCAACGTCATCGGTTCTCTTCCCGGAATATGTATCGCGCGCGGTACGTACGGGCATTGAACAGAGCGACGCGCTTTCCAAGCTTATTGCAACAACTACCAATATCGATTCGCTTGATTACAGAGCGATTGAGGTAACCTCAAATCAGGACGATATCGGTCTTGCCAACGTAGGCGAGGGAGCGTTTATTCCCGAGGCGGTAATAAAGACTAAGACAAGTCTTACTAAACTTACAAAGCGCGGAAGAATGCTTGTTGCGTCTTATGAGGCAATCAAGTTTCAGAGACTTGACCTCTTTACGATTATGCTTTCGCAGATAGGCGCGTCAATCGCACGCGACCAGCTTATTGACGCTTGTAATGTTCTTAATTCCTGCGGCGCGGCTACGGTAGCTAAGGACGACCCGAGCGACCTTACATACGAGGATATCGTTACGCTCTGGAACGCGTTTTCGCCCTACAATATGAATACACTTATCTGTTCGGGCGACGTTCTTAAAAAGCTTCTTACAATGAGTGAATTCAGAGATTCAAACGCGGGACTTAACTTCCACGCTACGGGCTCGCTTATTACTCCGCTCGGCGCAGAGCTTGTAAGAGTAGACGGAGCGGATAACGGCGACAAGATGATAGGTCTTGACAGAGGCTACGCGCTTGAAAAGGTTCAGGCGGGAGAGGTTTTAACCGACTTTGACAAGCTTATCGACAGACAGCTTGAAAGAGCTGCCGTTACGGAGATTTCGGGCTTCTCGCCTATCTTTAACAGCGCCGTAAAATATATGGAAGGCTAAGATATGATAAGCTACGAGGAGGTCAAGGCGTGTTTACTCTCAATCACGCACACCGACAGCGAAACGCTTGAAAGCAAAAGAACGCTTATTGAAAACGCTATCAGCTTTGTTGAAAAGCTTACAAGGGGATATACCGGGGACGACAGGGACAGAGTAATTCTTCTTGCTGCGGCAAGGGCCAATTACTACATAACGCTTCTCGATTCCGATGAAAACGGAATAACCTCCTTCAAGGCGGGCGACGTGAGCTTTACAAAAGGTAAGGGAAGCGCCGCCGAAAGCGCAAAGGCGTTTTACGAAAGCGCTCTCGCGGAGAGCGCAGACTTAGTAAAAAGCACGGATTTTGTTTTTAAAGCGGTTTAATTATTTTTCTCCCTCTGCTGCGGCAGAGGGAGAGTCAGGAGGGTTCAGTGAATTATTCAAACATAATTAAGGCTCAGCTCAGAATTGCGGGGAAGCCCTTCACGGTAACCGACGGGGAGGAAAACCAGAGCGGCTGGGCGGTTATCGAACAGACGTGGAGAAAAAACAAATCGCGTTTTGAGGAAAACTCAAGCAAAATCGGAAGATATTACAGGGATTACTATAACTATATAGGTCCCTTTGATATTGATATTAAGGCGCTTAGCGAAAACGCGGTTGTAACCGTTGCCGACGAGAAATTCTATTTCGTTCAGAAGGAGAGAGTTTCAACGGGCGGTTATACGCAGTATTACAGAGGAATTCTTAAAAGAGCTGAGGAGGGCGATATAAATGTATTTGAACCTGATAACGGATAAGGTTTACAGAACTTTAAAGGAGTACGGCGCGCTCTCAGAGTGTGCAATAATAAAGGCGTTTCCGTATGCAAAGAAGCCGACAAGACTTACCCGTACGGTGATTACCGTTTCTCCCGGGGGCGCGCTTCTTAATAATACTGCGCTCGGGGAGGAGTGCGCGTTCGGTGAGTTTTCGGTAAATATTAATATATTTACTCCTCAGGAGCAGGGCAGCCCCGCGGATAACGGAACGCTCGATACTGTAACTCAGGCGCTTCTTCCCCTTGAGCCGATAAGAATAAAAACGGGAGGCTTTGACGGGAACGACATGCTCGGCGCGTTTGAGGCGCAGTGTACGGCGGTTTTCAGCGATATATTAAGTACGGAGGACAACAGTAATGAAGGAAACTGACAACAGCGAAAGAGAGCTTACCTCTGAGGAGGTCAGAGAGCTCAGCGACAGAATTTTTCTCGATTCAAGGCGGTATGATTACAGCGGAGGTGATTCTCAGTGAAATGTATAAAAATGAGCTACAAGGGGTTTGAATTTCCCGTAAACGTTAAGAGCATAAATGCAAGCTTTTCAAAGAATATTAGCACGCTCCCGATACCTAAAAGAAGTGCCCGGGCGCAGGAAATCTGTTTTAACCCGACGGTAATAAGCGGGAGCGGGTATTTCGCGGGGGAAAACGCAAACGAGAGGGCGCATATGCTTATGACTGCTTTTCAGAGCAGGGGAGCGGCGTATCTTTTCTCGCCTCTGTTTTCACCGATGAAAGTGTTCTTCAGCGATTTAAAGCTTTCGGCGGATTCGGCGGAAAACAGAATTGAATACTCATTTACCTTCGTTGAGGAGGTAAACTCAAAACGCAGGCGCTACGATTTCGGCTACACCTTCGCGCTTCCCGATGAGAACCTTTACGATATCGCAAACCGATGCGGAGTTAAGATTGAGGAGATTGTCGGGGCGAATGAGTGCAGGGATTTATTCTCGGTAAACGAGGGGGATAAAATATGGCTGAACTGAGTTTCAGGCTTTATTCCGAAACGGGGGAAGCCATTTCTCCCGAAAGGATAATCTCATACGAGCTTTCCTCCTCGGTATCGGCGCCCTGCGACGGGCTGAGACTGAGCTGGCTTTCGGATTCTTCGCCTTTTGAATTATCAAGAGCGGAAGCATATATAGACGGCGGGCTGATATTCAGCGGCTATTGCGACACTCAGCGCGAGGAAAACGCTCCCGATGGCGTAAAATGCTTTATCTACGCGCGCTCCTCCGCCTGTATTTTAACGGATAACGAGGCTCAGCCCTGCACCTATGACGCGCCGACGGCAAGGTCGCTATTTAAAATCAACGCCGAAAAATACGGCTTTGAGTTTTTAATGAAGGATGTGTCGTGCGAGGGTAAATATACCGTAAGAAAGGGCTGTTCGTGCTACTCGGCTATTAACCGTCTTGTCTCTTACGTATGCGGTAAAAATATAACCGTTACTCCCGACGGAAGACTGACCGTTTCGGGCTCAGACGAAGTATGTGAAATAGATAAGGACAAGGTTATAACGCTTAAAAAAACGGTTAACAGAGGCGCGCCGCTTTCCGAAATTGATTACAAGACCTCGTCGGATTCCTCATATATGCGCCATATCAAAAGCAGGTATTTTGAGCGCAGGGGAATTATAAGAACGAAAAAGGTCAATTTGTCCTCGCTTTTTGACTGGGAGAGAGGAATCGAGCTTAAAAAAATGCTGAGAGACGCGGCGTCGGAATATGAAAAACTCGAGCTTACGCTGACGGGCGCTCTGGAGATTAAGATGTATGACGAAGTTGATTATTCGGAATATGAAACAAACGGATACTATACCGCCTCGATTCTCCGTATTCTTGATAAAAACGGCGAGAGAACGGTAATAACGCTCCTGAAAGAACACGATTTGGAGGAGATTATGTATGTGGATTAGCAGAATGCTTGCGAAAAACCACGAAAGCGAAAAGGCGCAGAGCGGATACATAAGTATGAGCAACGGCGGAGAGCTTGAGGCGGGCTCAACCGTTAACGCAAGGGGAATAAAAGCGTATTCTCCCTACGGATATTCGGCTGCGGTTCCCGTCGGCGAGGAGGTAATTCTCGTTCCCTCGGCGGAGGGACAGGCTATTCTCGGGACGAGAGAAGGCGGCGCCTCGCTCCCCCAGGGAGAGGTCGAAATCTCTTCAAAGGGAGGAGCGAAAATTCTTCTTAAAAATGACGGAACGGTCATTATCAACGGACATTATGTAATTAACAAAGAGGGTGAGGTATCAGTTGTATAAGCTAATTGACGGCGAGTATGTAAAGGACGGCGGGGAGCTCTTAACGGTTGAATATATTGAAGCGCTTTTACAGAATATTTCCCTCATACTACATGCCGAAAGGGGAAAATTTTACCCCGACAAAGATTTCGGAAGCCGTATAAGGGAGATAAAAAGAGAGCCGTTTGAGGAATATGCGGCGGCATATATAAGACAGGCGCTTTACGGTCTTGACGGAGTATTCGTAAAGAGCGTGAAGAAAAACGGAAATGAAATAACTGTAAGTCTTACTATCAACAATGAGGACAGAGAGGTGGTTTTACCATTTGAAAATGACATATGATACTATACTCGGCGAAATGAAAAACGCGTTTTTTGAAAAATGCGGAGAAAATGTTGAAAAATACAGCGAGCTGAGCGCTCGCTTTGAGGCGGTCGCAAGCGAAATGTACTCTCTTTTCTGCGGCTGTGAATTCGTATTAAAGCAGGCGTTTCCCCAGACGGCGAGCGGCTCATATCTCGACTTTCATGCAAGGCTCAGGGGCGCCGAAAGGAAGGCGGCTTCAAAAGCGAGAGTAATGCTTACTTTCAGCCTTGGCGAGCTCAGCGAAACGGATACCGTAATAGACGGCGGCTGTATCTGCGCCTCGAAAAACAATCCGTTCATCCAGTTCGTTACGCTTGAAAGCGCGGTAATTCCCGCGGGAGAACTCAGCGTAACAACCGAAGCCGAGGCGGCGGAATGCGGCGGCTCATATAATGTTAAGGCGGGCGAGGTCACGGTAATAGTTAACCCTCCGCTTACGGTCGCCGCAGTAACTAACGCCGCTCCCCACGCTTTCGGCTTTGAAGCGGAGAGCGACTCAAGGCTGAGAAAACGAATTCTTTCGGCTTACAGTATTCCGAGCACGGGCTTTTCGGCGGACTCGCTGAGAGAGTCGGTTCTCGCTATTGACGGGGTGCTTGACTGCAGTGTGTCTGAGAGAAACAATACCGCAGTAGTCTCTCTTAAGACTGCCGACGGAGAAATAAGCGAGGCGCTCAGGGAGGAAATCGGCGACAAACTGTACATAGCCGATATTTTCGGATTTAACAAGGAAATCAACTTAGCCCGAAAGCGCGACTGCGCGCTCAGAATAAGCGTTAAATGCAGCGTCAGCGAGTTTGAAAGAATCGAAGAAGAAGTGAAGGATAAGGTTAAGGAAATTACAGAGTCGCTTCTTATAGGCGAAAGTCTCGTTCTCTCTTCTCTTTCATATGCGGTATTTACCGTAGACGGAGTTGAATTCTGTGAGGTTACAAGCGCTGACGCCGTTGACGGAATAGTCGTATGCTCTTCTGACGAATTTCTCACTTTTGACAGTATTGAGGTAAGCTGTTATGAATAATTCGTTTGATAGAATGAAAAAGCTCCTTGAGGGAATCGGGCTTTCGTTTAACGAGGGCGGTATTTCCTGCGCCGAGCTTTACGCTTACGCAAGAGGACTCGCGCTGATAGACGAGAGCATTGCGAGGACTGAGAGTATTGTTTTTATGAGCGGCGAGGATAAGGAAACGCTTGCGAGATATGCGGATATGCTCGGCATTGACAGAGAAAGGTTTACCGCAGAGGAACTTAAGGCAGAGATAGAAGAACGCCTTTCGGCGGGCTTTTCAGAGTGCTCGGTTTCTCAGGCACAAAGAGCGTTTTCGCTTATCGGCTCGGGTAGTATATCCTTTTCGGCCGACGAGGCTTGTCTTAACGGAGTAAAGCTTGAGGATTTATATGAGGCTTCAAAATATCTTCACGCCTTTACGCCGTATTTTACTAACTGGATATATTCGGGTGAGGGCGAGAGGCTTACCTTTGATATGAGAGAATCGCTCTCACTCTCGTTTAACGATTTTGACAGATACAGTTTTACGTTTACTTTTTTAGACAGTTTAAGGAGTGATATTTTTGAGTAGTTCCGAAAAAACGGGAAATCTTCATTTATCAAAATGGCTCGGCAGCGACGTCCCTGAAAGGCTTGATTTCGTTGCGGACAACGTTCTTATTGACGCCGCAGTTACAAGCCACCGCAATAACGACGATATTCACGTTACCGCGGTTGATAAGATGAAGTGGAACGCTCCGTACTATATAGATACCTATATGGGAAACGGGGCGGCTTCGAGAACGGTTACGCTTACCTCGGGCTTTGACCCGAGCTGGGGAATTATATTCCCCGTAAACAGAGTTATGGGAAAAACCGACTTTTCAAACGAAGCTCATTACAACTATTTTGGTTTTATTTCAACAGAGGGCTCGACTACGGGCGTAGACATCGACGGACGCACGCTTACGGTTACCCAGTCCGCCATACCCGTATCGGGAAACGAGTATAGAAACTATAACGAAAACGGCGTAACATATATTTATATTTTATTCAGATAAATTTTTCTTTACATTGAGCTTTCAAAGTAATATAATCTATGTAATTTATGATTTACGACAGGAAAATTTTTCTGTTATTGTAAATTGATGATTGCGGTGAAAGAGGTAAAGAATATGGCGGTATTCAAAGCGTTTAAAGCGTTCAGACCGAGCAGGGAATGCGGCGATAAAATCCCCGCGCTTCCGTATGATGTAATGAACAGCGACGAGGCGAGAGAGATGGTAAAGGGCAATCCGCTTTCGTTTCTTCACGTAGACAAGGCGGAGATAGATTTAAGCCCTAATATTGACCACTACGCCCCCGAGGTTTACGAAAAGGCGAGAGAAAACCTTATAAGCCTTGAGGAGAGCGGAAAGCTTATTGAGGACGGTGAAAAATGTCTTTATATCTACCGTCAGGTTATGGGAGGAAGGTCCCAGACGGGAATAGTCGGCTGCGCCTCGGTAGACGATTATATCAATAACGTTATCAAAAAGCACGAGCACACGCTCGCAAAAAAGGAGCAGGACAGAATTAATCATGTCGATAAATGCGACGCGAATACGGGTCCGATTTTTCTTACTTACAGAAACAGCAATAAGATTACCGCAACGGTAAATTCCTGGATAAGAAGCCGTATGCCCGAATACGATTTTAAACAGGGTAATGTAAACCATACCGTATGGGTAATTGACGACGGCGATGTAATAAAAACGCTTGAAAAAGCGTTTAAAGACGTAAGCTCGCTTTACATAGCCGACGGACACCACCGCTGCGCTTCGGCGGTAAGAGTTGCCGAAATGAGAAGGGCTCAGCACCCCGATTACACGGGAAACGAGGAATTCAATTTCTTACTTGCGATTGCATATCCCGACTCCGAGCTTGAAATTATGGACTACAACAGAGTCGTTAAGGATTTAAACGGACACAGCTTTGAGGAGTATCTTAAGCTCGTTGAAAAATGCTTTACGGTTGAAAAGGCGGAGAAGGCGGCGACGCCCGCAAACAAGCACGAATTTCTTATGTTTTATCATAAGCAGTGGTATAAGCTTACCGCCAGGGAGGGTACGTTTAACGAAAACGACCCCGTAGGACAGCTTGACGTTTCAATTTTACAAAACAACGTTTTAAAGCCGATTCTCGGGATAGATAATCCGAAAACAAGCGACAGAATTGATTTTATCGGCGGTATAAGAGGACTGAAAGAGCTTGAAAAAAGAGCGCTTACCGATATGGAGCTTGCGTTTGCCATGCACCCGACAACAATCGAGGACCTTATGAGCATCGCCGACGCGGGAGAGATTATGCCTCCGAAATCCACCTGGTTTGAGCCTAAGCCGCTTTCGGGTATATTCATTCATCATTTAAGTTAAAAACGGAGCCCCGCGGATACTGTTCCGCGGGGCTTTTTTCGGTCTTTATTATAAATTATTATTGTTTTTTACCCGTTAAAGTGTTAAAATGTATTTGTTATAATCTATTGAGGAGGTTTTCTTATGAAGGAAGAAAATAGAAAGTATGCTGAGGAAGCGTACGAAATAGTTAACGACGCAGCTCATAAAATCGGCTCCCGTCTTCCCGGAACAGAGGGCGAGAGAAAGTTCCACGATTATATGGCGGATAAGCTTAAGGCTATCGGAATCAAGCCCGTGAAAGAGGAATTTGCGGTATCTCCGCGCTCTGGCATCGGCGGACTCGGATATGCAGGCTGGGCAGGCTTTATTATCAGCCTCGGCGCATATCTTGCTCTCGCTATCCCGCAGCTCTGGATTCCGCTCGGAATATTCGCTTTTCTTTCGGTATTCTGGCTCATATTCAGTTGTTTCTTCTATAAGACCTGGTTTGATATGTTCTTCCCTCAGGCTATTTCTCAGAACAGCTACGGTATTCTTGAACCTGAGGACGGAAACGTTGAATATAATATTATCCTTTCGGGACATACCGACACGTCCTGGACCTGGCGCCACAGTGAGCACGCTTATAAGTATAAGGATAAGCCGATTATCGGTATTATCGCAACCTACGGCAAGGTAGGCTTCGGCGCAGTTTGCTTCTTCGCTATGACTATCGCTACAATGTTTATGTGCGTTCTTGCGATTGCTCAGGTATTCAATGCAAACTGGGTGCAGGTTCTTATGATGACTACCTTCTATCAGGTATTCAAGACTATACTTTATATCTTCCCCGTAATTTCAGCTATCGGCTGCTGGTTCGTAATTATGTGGGGTGATCCAAACGGCGAAAACGCGTCAAGAGGCGCTATGGATAATGCTACGGGTATCGCGCTTTCTTACGAGGTAATCAGATACTTTAAGGAAAATCCCGACAAGATGCCGAAAAACTGCAGAATTATTGACCTCAACGTAGGTTCAGAGGAATCGGGACTCAGAGGCTCAATGTTCTTTGCTCAGGAGCACAAGGGCGACGAGCTTACAAAGAACGCCTGGAATATCAATATCGACTCGGTTGCCGACAAGGATTACTTTGAGGTCGTTATAAAGGACGACTGGCAGGGCTGCCGCTTCGATAAGGATATGGAGCAGATGTTTAAGGATACCTTCCTTGAGCTTGAAATTCCGAGCAAAACTAACCACTGTATCCATAACCCCGTAGGCGGCTGCGACTCTACGCCTATGACGAGAGCGGGTATCAAGTCCGTTACCTTCGCGGCTCAGAATCCCATGCTTACATATTATTATCACACATGGAGAGATATGCCTGAGCGCTTTGAAATGGAAACGGTCGGAGACGGCTTCGACGTTGTACTCGGCGTAATTGATAAAATTGCAAAGTTCCAGGAGGAAAACGGTTACAGAGGACCTCAGAAATAAAACGGATTGTCGGAGGGATTAAAAGTCCCTCCGATTTTTCAATAATTACACATTATCAGGGGGATAATTATGTCGAAGGTATTAATTATAAACGGCAGCCCCAATGCAAGGGGCTGTACGGCAACTGCTCTTAACGAAATGATAAAAGTTTTTGAAAACGAGGGTATTGAAACGAAAGTAGTTCAGGTCGGAAACAAGGCGGTAAGAGGTTGTATTGCGTGCAACACCTGCGAGAGCAGAGGCAAGTGCGTTTTTGACGACCTAGTAAACGAAACCGCTCCGCTTTTTGAAGAGGCGGACGGTCTTGTAATCGGCAGCCCCGTTTATTACGGTTCGCCTAACGGAACCCTTCTTTCGTTTCTTGACAGGCTTTTTTATTCAACGCCGTTTCAGAAGCACCTCAAGGTCGGCGCAGCGGTTGTATCCTGCCGCCGCGGAGGTAATACCGCGTCGTTTGACGTACTTAATAAGTATTTTACAATTTCTTCAATGCCCGTTGCATCAAGCACCTACTGGAACCAGGTTCACGGCTTTACTGCCGAGGACGTTTTAAAGGATAAGGAGGGCTTACAGACGATGAGAAACCTCGCGAGAAATATGTCCTTTATGATTAAGGCAATCGCCGACGGAAAGGAAAAATACGGCGCGCCCGAACTTGAGCGCGGCTGTTTTACGAGCTTCCCCGACGGAAAATAAAAAAAGAGCAGGAAGGGGCGCCCGTCATAAAGAATGTCAGCCTTAAAATCGCCTCTTTTTCGCTATAACTGTATTAAAAATCGGGTAAAGGCGGCAAGCCTTTATCCGATTTTATGCTTTGTTCTAACAAAAAATAGGCTGATTTTAAGGTGCGAAGCAGTTTTGGCAAAGTAATTTTAGCTCATAAAGGGATAATAAAACCGCTTGCATACTCGCGTATTCAAGCGGTTTTTTATTTCTTTAGGGGCAAAAGGACAAAGCCAAAACCTAATCTTCCTTATGACGGGCGCCCCAAGGGCGCCCCTTCCTGCTCTTTTTATTTGAGGAGGTTTTCATAAATAATTCTGTCCTCATCCTTAAACACGTTGAATATAACTTTAATTTTACTGTTCGTTTCTTTTTTGTACTCTCTTACCGTATCAACCGCGATTTTTGCCGCTTCTTTCTGAGGAAAGCCGAATACGCCAGTTGAAATACAGCAAAAAGCGACGCTTTCTATTCCGTTTTCTTCTGCGATTTCAAGGCAGGAGCGGTAGCAGGATTTGAGGAGTCTTTTATGCTCGCCGCTCAGTTCTATGTTTACTATCGGTCCTACTGTATGAATAACGAAGTCGCAGGGAAGATTATAGGCGGGAGTTATTTTTGCGCGCCCCGTCGGCTCCTCATAGCCCTGTGCCGTCATAAGCTCGTGGCATTTATTACGAAGCGCAAGCCCCGAATACGTATGAATACAGTTATCTATACAGTTATGAAGCGGGTGGAAGCAGCCGAGAAGCTGAGAGTTAGCCGCGTTAACTATTGCGCCGCATTTAAGCGTGGTTATATCGCCCTGCCAGAGATAAATATCCTCCTCAATCGGCTCAAGGCTTTTTATATCCGTTATTCCCTTTGTCTTGATTTCATCTTTAAGATATTCGTTTTGAATTTTTAAAAATTCATCGCTGAGCGGAGCGGGCATACGGATATTCATAAGCGCGCGGAGAAGATTTTTCTGTTCCTCAGCCGTCATATTTTCCTTATAGTAGCCCGAAAGCCTGCTACTTTCATTAAGTAATTCCTTAATTAAAAAAATTCGTCTTTCGCTTTGAGTCATAATATCACCGCTTTAAGTATAGCATATTTTTAAATTTAAATAAAGTCCGAGGATTTTATGCGCTTGACAACGGCTGTTAATATGGTAATATATATCCGAAAATAAAAAACTTTTAAGGTGAACTATGAACAAAAATATGATAATAGGACAGTCGGGAGGCCCGACGGCTGTAATAAATTCAAGCCTTGCGGGAGCGATAGAATACGCTCTTTTGAGCGATAAGGTTGAAAATATTTACGGAATGATAAACGGAATAGAAGGGCTTATGGAGGAAAACATTATAAGTCTTTCGGCGATGTTTAAAAATCTTCCTCACGAGCTCAACCGACTTAAGCATTCTCCCGCGATGTTCCTCGGCTCCTGCCGCTTTAAGCTTTCGGGAAACGAGGAGGAATATAAGAGAATATTCGAGGTGCTTGATTATTATGAAATCGGCTACTTTGTTTATATCGGCGGTAACGATTCGATGGATACGGTTAAAAAGCTTTCGGATTACGCGGCTGAAATCAAAAGCGATATAAGAGTAGTCGGAATACCTAAAACTATTGATAACGACCTCGTAGGTATTGACCACTCGCCCGGCTTCGGCTCGGCGGCAAAATATATAGCAACCT
>CAMVRG010000005.1 GCA_947169815.1 uncultured Clostridia bacterium
ATCCATATCGTTAAGTCTCTTTTCAAGAGTTTTCAGCATACGTCTTGCAATTTCCTTAATATCGTCCTTATCGAGCTGGCTGAATACGATAATCTCGTCAAGACGGTTAAGAAATTCGGGCTTGAAGGTACGCTTCAAATCGCCCATTACAAGCTCCTCGATAGTCTTGTTTTCGTCGCTTTCGGAGCCGAAGCCGAGAGACTGTCTCTGTTCGGTAATCTTATTTGCGCCGACGTTCGAGGTCATAATGATAATTGCGTTTTTAAAGGATACCTGTCTTCCCTGAGAGTCGGTAAGCACGCCGTCCTCGAGAATCTGAAGAAGCATATTGAACACGTCGGGGTGAGCCTTTTCAATCTCGTCAAAAAGAACTACGCTGTACGGCTTTCTTCTGATTTTCTCGGTAAGCTGTCCGCCCTCGTCGAAGCCGACGTAGCCCGGGGGCGAGCCTATGAGCTTAGATACGGTATGCTTTTCCATATACTCGCTCATATCTAGCTTGATAATTGCGTTCTCGTCGCCGAACATTGCCTCGGCAAGCGTTTTGCAAAGCTCGGTTTTACCTACGCCCGTAGGACCGAGGAAGATGAAAGAGCCGATAGGTCTGTTCGGATTTTTAAGTCCTACCCTTCCCCTTCTTATCGCCTTTGCAATCGAGCTTACCGCCTTATCCTGACCGACGATTCTCTTATGAAGGATTTCCTCCATATTGAGAAGGCGCTCGCTCTCCTCCTTTGAAAGCTCGGTTACGGGGATTCCCGTCCAGTTAGATACAACGTCGGCAATCTCGTCGGTTGTAACCGATTTAACCTCGTGTGAGGCTACGTTCTTCCACTTATCCTTTTCGCCTGAAAGAAGCTCCTTTAGTTTGTTCTGCTTATCGCGGAGTTTCGCCGCGTTTTCATAGTCCTGAGAGGTAATTGCGCTCTGCTTTTCCTGCTCAAGGCGTTTGATTTCGCTTTCCATATCCCTTAAATTCTGCGGAAGCGTCTGGGCGTTAAGCCTTACAACGGACGCAGCCTCGTCAATAAGGTCGATAGCCTTATCGGGAAGGAAACGGTCTGCGATATATCTTGCGGACATCTTAACCGCGTTTTCAATAGCCTCGTCGGTAATTTTTACCTTATGGTGCGCCTCGTATCTGTCGCGGAGTCCCTTGAGGATTTCAACTGTTTCTTCCTCGGTGGGCTCGCCTACGGTTACAGGCTGAAAACGTCTTTCAAGCGCGGCGTCCTTTTCGATATTTTTTCTGTATTCGTCGATAGTAGTTGCGCCGATTACCTGAATTTCGCCTCTCGCGAGCGAGGGCTTTAAGATATTTGCGGCGTCAACCGCGCCCTCGGCGGCGCCTGCGCCCATTATAGTATGAACCTCGTCGATAAAAAGGATTACATCCTTCGCCTCGCGCACCTCGTCCATCGCCTTTTTGATACGCTCCTCAAAGTCGCCTCTGTACTTGGTACCCGCAACCATTGAGGTAAGGTCGAGGGCTACGATTTTCTTTCCCCTTAAAAGCTCGGGAACCTCGTCCTGTACTATTTTCAGCGCAAGTCCCTCTGCGATTGCGGTTTTACCTACGCCGGGCTCGCCGATAAGGCAGGGGTTGTTTTTATTTCGTCGGGAAAGAATCTGAACTACCCTTTTTATCTCGGTTTCACGTCCGATAACGGGGTCGATTTTTCCCTCGCGCGCAAGGTCGGTAAGGTTCTTTCCGAACTCGTCGAGAGTCGGGGTTTTACTCTTTGATTTCTTACCCGTTCTGCCGTCGCGCGAGCGCTCGATATCTCTTTCGCTCATCGTTCCTGCAAGCTCCTCAACAAGCTCTCTTTCGTTAATTCCGAGCTCATTTAAGAACTTAACTGCATACGAATCGCTCTCGTTAATAAGAGCTATTAAAATATGCTCGGTTGATACGAAGGAATGGCGCATACTTCTCGCTACCTGGAACGACATTTCAAGAATACGCTTTGAGCGCGGGGTAAAGTCGTCGGGGGTAAGCTTAGTAGGATTGCCCGTTCCTATTTCTGTTCTGATAAGGCTTTCAACCGCCTCGGTATCGGCGCCCATATCGTTTAATACGCCTGCCGCCGTACCGCTGCCCTCTTTAAGGATACCGACTAAGATATGCTCAGAGCCGATATAGTTATGTCCGTAATTTTCCGCCGCTTTTATTGCGAGGTTAAGCACCTCGTTAGCTTTCTGTGTAAAAGAGTTAAACTTATACATTACTATCACTCCTATTCATACAGAGTGATTCTGTCACTCTGTGTTATTTCAGTTTGTTTCGCACTACCTCCGCCCTCGCTTTGGCGCAGGTTGTTTCGTCAAGCTCCTTTTTAGCGTAGGCGATAATTGAAGCGTCAAGAAGATTGTACATAAAATCGCCTATTGTTTTATAGTCAATATCAAGGATTTCAAGAGCTGCGCCGAGTCTGAGCAGAGAAAGGAAATTGAGAAATTCCTTCTTTTCAAGCTTTCTCGCCGTCTTCATTATGCCCAGAGTACGCCAGATTTTATCCTGAAAATCGAAATCTTCTTTAAGCTCCTCTCTCGCCTCGCGCTCCTGTTCAATAATTCTGTCGCAGATTGAGGAGAGGTTTTCGATTGCGCTCTTTTCGCTTATTCCGAGGCTTACGCCGTTTGAGAGGATATAGATATCCCCCGCCGCGCCCTTATACATTTCGCGAAGCGTTAAGCCGAGCCTTCCGACCATAGCGGAAATTCTGAATATAGCGCCCTCTCTTGTAAGGGCGGGAAGATGAAGAACGAGCGACGCCTTCATTCCCGTTCCGAGGTCTGCGGGCGAGGAGGTAAGAAAGCCGAGCTTTTCGCTGAACGCGAGCTTAAACGAGATTATGAAAAGGTCGTCAAGCGCGTCGGCTTTTTTATACGCCTCGTCAAGACTCTGTCCCGCCGAAAAGACGGTAATTTTTATATGGTCGCTTTCGCAGAGCATAACCGATACGTCCTCGCTCTTTGAGAGCAGGAAAGAGCTTTTCGCCTTGTTTCTCAGAAATTCTTTGCTTATAAGCTGTTTTTCAGCATATGAAGCCGCCTCGGCGTTCGATACCTCTGCAAGGTTAATTACGTCGTACTCGTTAGCGAGGGGCGAGCTCTTAACCGTTGCGTATATCTTTTTAGTTACGTTCTTTCTTATATCGTCGCTCATTCTCGGAGGAAACGGAGAATCAGCAAGATTTCTTGCAAGCTTTATTTCGGAATACAGTACTACGTCGCTGTTTTTTCCTTCTCCCTGATACCATACGCTCATCTTTACTTTTCCTCCCCGTCAAGTGACTTGATTTTATCTCTTATTACCGCCGCGTCCTCGAAGCGCTGCTCCTGAATCGCCTTTTTAAGCTCAGCTTTAAGGGACTGAGCAGTATCGGGCTTTTCGGTTTTTTCGGTTGTTTCTTCCTTTTCGGTCTCGGGCTCCTCGGTATAGCTTATCGTCTTTCCGACGTGCTTTGTTCTTCCGTGAAGCTGCTCAATACTCGAAGCAAGCCTGTCTTCAAAGCGGTCGTAACAATGAGCACAGCCGAGAGAGCCGCTGTTTACTATATCGTTCCACGAGGAGCCGCAGTAGGTACAGCGGTCTATTCCCGTAAGCGTATTGAACGCCTTCGCTCCCGAGGAGAGGAGGTTTGAAAACAGAGAGTCAGCCGAAAACGGCTCAAAGCTAAATTCCTCCATTACGCCAAGCTCTCTTGCACACTCTTCGCAAAGGTGCATTTCCTCTTTCTTTCCGTTAATTATTCGCTTAATGTGGGTGTTAGCCTCACGTTCATTACAATGCGTGCATTTCATAGTAATCACTCCCTTAGTTAATATATGCAATAAGCATTTTCTTTAAAAGTATTGCCCTTATTCTTTTCGACTCTTCAAAATCAAGCGATTTGAAATTAGCCTCGGCAAGCACGGAAAGCATAATCTTAGCCGCCTTATCGTCGATAACGTGCTGATAATTAAGGTTATAGATATGCGCCCTCGCTGTTCTTTCGTCTATCGAATCGCCGATTGAATTTATAAGACTCATAAGCGCGTTATCCTTGCTCTCGGCACGGGTAATAAGTATGTATCCGCCGCCGCCTCTTCGGCTCTCGATTCGGTAACCCGCCTCGGGCGTAAAGCGCGAGGTAATTACGTAGTTAATCTGGCTCGGAACGCAGCCGAGTCTGTTAGCAAGGTCATTTCGCTGAATCTGAACGGTTGAGGTACCGTCGTCGAACATATCAAGAATCATATCGGCAATTAAGTCGCTCATCTTCATTTTTTAATCATCTTCTCTCTTTTCAGATTACAGGTCAAAAGTCTTATTTGATTTTGACTTTCTTTAACCTTCGAGTATGTTATAACACAAAGGTCAAGAAAAGTCAAGAGTTTTTTTCAAAAAAAATACGACCAAATTTTTCACATAAAAAAAGAAGGGATAATTCCCTTCTTTTAAAAACATATTAACCTTTTTTAAGCTGACGCTCGAGCCACGCCTCGCCGAGATCAAGGGCTGTGAAAAGTCCCTTCTTTTCGCTCTTTTTAATAATTCTGTCTTTGGGCGAAAGGCTTTCGTCGGTTGAGATAAGCTGAACCTGGACGTCGTCGGCAATCTTTTCGCCGTTAACTTCGACCTCGCTTTTAACGGTAAGGCAAACTACGTAAGGCTCGTTTAAATCGCCGTAGTAAAGAGTATTTTTTGAGCGTACAAGCGGTTTGCCCTTATATTCGGGGAATTCAGCCTCGTTCTTAGTCCCAGCCTTTTCCGCCTTAGGCGCAGCCTTTTTAGCGGGCTTTTCGTCCTTTTTAGCCGCGGTCTTTTTAGGCGCGGTCTTTTTTTCTTCTGCCATAATAAAGTCCTCCCTGTTTTATCCTAAATAGGACTTTACCATTTCCGCAAGAAGCTCGTCGCGGTCAATCTTTCTTATAAGACTTCTCGCGTTTTTATGAGTTGTAATATAAGTCGGGTCCTCCGAAAGAATGTAACCTACTATCTGATTAATCGGATTATAGCCCTTTTCCTGTAAAGCGTCAAAAACCTCAGTGAGAGTTTCCTTCATAATATCTTCGTTTTCGCCGCCTATTTTAAAGGTCATAGTCTTGCCTGTCATAGTAAAGTCACCTCCTGATTTAGTAATAATACTTTGCTATGAATATATTTATACCAATACATTATAAACAAAAATCAAATAAAATACAATAGTTTTTTAAAGAATTTTTGTATAAAAATATCAATTCCCCCTTACTATATATATTTATCTCATTAAATAATATGCTTGTTGAAATATTCACTTTATGGTATAATGATTTTAATCTTAATAATTCCGGAGAAAAAAATATGGATAATTTAAGGAAAATTAATATAAACGATATGCCGCGGGCATTCAAGTTTTTTCTTGCGCTTTTACCCGCGCTCGGTCTCTTTCTTATTAAATCAACTCTTGATAACGATTTTTATTTTCTTTATCCTACGGGACAGTATATAATTGAAAACGGCTTCCCCGTAAAGGATTTTCTTTCTATGCATACAAATATGAATATTGTCGTTCAGCAGTGGCTTACCGACGTAATATTCTATTTTATTTACTCCCGCCTCGGCGAAGTCGGAATGCTCGCTTTCGTATTTATATGCTATGCGGCATTCTGTTTTGTTATGTATAAGCTGTTAATGCTTATTACGGAAAATCATTTCGTTTCCTGCTGCGTTGCGTTTTTTGCTGATATAGTAATGGCGGTAATGTTCATGGTAACAAGGCCGCAGTCAATGACCTTTATCCTGATAGCCCTTGAGCTTTACTGCCTTGAAAAATACGTAAAAACAAAGAGCGTAAAGCCGCTTTTCGTTTTACCGTTTATCTCGCTTTTAATCATAAACCTTCACTGTTCAATGTGGCTTATGATATTCGTTTTCGCGCTTCCGTACGTTGCAGCGGCGCTTCCGTTTAAGTTTAAGAAAATAAAACAGGAACCCTGCTGTAATATCGTACCACTTTTAATCTGCGGCGCGGTATGCTTTGCGCTCGGCTTCGCTAACCCGTACGGGCTCAAGGCTATAACCTATATATTCTCGTCATTCGGGATTAAGGATTTCAATTCAAATATAGTTGAAATGCTTCCTCCGAGTATGAGCTCAAGCACGGGAAAGATATATTTTGCTCTGCTTTTTGTAATGCTTGCGTTAATAATAGGGCTCAGAAAAAATAATTATACAACTCGCTTTGTTCTTCTTTTTGCGGGAACGGCGCTGCTCGGCTTACTTAACGTAAAATCAATTTCATACTTTATTATCGGCTGCTCGGCGGCGTTTGCATATTATCTTAAGGATTGCACCTTTAGTCTGAATATAACTCAGGGAAAAAGAACCGCGAAGGATAAGCGCAGACTTGCGGTTATAGTTTTGATTTTTGCGGTATTTATTGCGGGAGTTTGCGTGTACTCTGCTCTGAACCCCGAGAAAACAGTTAATTACGAGAGTTCCGAGGAAGCTGACGCTTACGGGGATATGGATAAAATCTGTGAAATCCTCGAAAAAGAAGAGGATGAAATAATTCTTTATACCGGCTTTAATTACGGTCAGTATATGGAATTCAAAGGCTATCACCCGTATATTGACGGTCGCGCCGAGCTGTTTTTAGAGAAAAACAACGGCGATTTCGATTATTTCACCGAGCACATAAACACAAAATCGGGTGAAATATATTATAAAGATTTTTTAAACAAGTATAATTTTAACTACATAATCATTGATAAGAATACCGAAAAGCTGCTCGAAAACGAGCTCAGTCACGACAGAGACTATGAGCTGGTTTACGGTTCCGAAGCAACATCGCTGTATAAAACTAATAACTGAAACAGGAATTAAGATGAATTCAAAAGAAAAAAAAAGCATCAATTCCGCACCAAAGGAATTCAGGCATTTTTTACTGTTTTTACCTTTTTTGGGATTAACTCTGATAAACAAGTCGCTTGAAAACGATTTTTATTTTCTTTACCCGACGGGACAGTATATAATTGAAAACGGCTTTCCCGTTAAAGATTTTCTCTCTATGCACAGTGAAATGAATATTGTCGTTCAGCAATGGTTTACCGACGTTCTCTTCTATCTCATTTATTCAAAACTCGGGAAGCTCGGTATGATAGCATTTGTAGTATTATGCTATATGGCGTTTTGCTGTCTTATTTACTTCCTTTTTTATCTTGTAAGCGGCAATTTTTTTATTTCGGCAATATGTGCTTTTGTATCCGATACGGTTTCAGCGCAATTATTCTTTTCAACAAGACCGCAGATTATTACTTACATTCTTCTGACATTCGAATTAATCTTACTTGAAAAATTCGTTAAGACAAAAAACCAAAAGTATCTGATTGCCCTGCCTTTTATTTCACTTGCTTTAATTAACTGCCACGCATCAATGTGGATATTGATGTTTATTTTTGCTGTTCCTTATGTTGCAGCGGCTCTTCCGATAAGAATTAAAGGATTCAGACAGGAGCCCTGCTGCAGACTGCTGCCTCTGATAATATGTGGTTCAGTTTGCTTTGCATTCGGGTTTATAAATCCATACGGTTACAAATCCGTTTTATATACTGTTAAAGCATTTGAAAACGCGGATGTTAATAAGTATATCGGCGAAATGCAGCCGGTAGACGCTTCGTCTCCGGCAGGAAAACTGTTTTTAATCGTCTTTTCGCTTATTATAATTACCCTTGTGTTTTTCAGAAGAAAATCGTTTTCCGCACGCTTTGTTTTGCTTTTTGCAGGCTGTTGCATTATGGCGTTTGTCAATATAAAATCCATAGCCTTTTTTATGATAGGAGGTATGGCTGCGTTTTCCTATTTCTTAAAAGATGCTGAAATAAAAATAACTGTTGAAGAAGCAACGGAAAACAATAAGATTAAAAACAAAGCTGTAATACTTTTGCTTGCCGTCGTATTTATCGGTATCACGGCATATTCTTTCATCGCTGAGAATCAGGCTCAGACTGAAAATGAAGAACTGTACGCTGACTTGAATAAAATAGTTGATATTCTTAATAATGAAAACAGGAATATTGTTTTGTACAGCGGTTTTGAAAACGGACCTTATCTTGAATTTCTTGGCTTTCACCCGTATATTGACTGCCGCGCCGAGCTTTTTATCAAAAACATTAACGGCTCCTATGACTATATCAGGGAGCACAACGACCTCCGCGAAGGGAGCATATACTATAAGGATTTTTTAAACAAGTACAGTTTCAATTATTTGGTTATAGACCGAACCGAAACGTATTTTGACAACGACCTCAGCCGAGATAAAGATTATGAGCTGATTTATCAGTCGGACTATAATAAGCTATACAGAGCAAAGAAGCAGGGATAACCCCCTGCTTCTTTCTCTTTTTATTTCTTTTCGTGATAAGACTGTTCGGTATTGACGTTCCATATCGCCGACTTGTCGGGATTTTCATTTATTATCGCGTCAGCCGCTTCAAAGGCGGTTGCCATTGAATGGTCCATATTATTATAGCGGTGCTGTCCGTTACGTCCGATGCAGTAAAGATTTCCGAAGGTGTTAAGGAAATCCACAAGCTCGTCCATATGAGAATAGGTATCAAAATAAGCGGGATACGCCTTTTTAACCTTCTCGCGGTGAGAGTCAAGAACGTCGCTTTCCGAATTTATAACGCCCATTTTAATAAGCTCCTTAACGGCGAGGTCAATACATTTTTCGTCGCTCATATTCCAGAAGCTGTCCCCCTCCGAGCAGAAATATTCAAGTCCTATCCATACGGTGTTTTCCGCGTCCTTTACGAGATAGGGCGACCAGTTGTTGAATACCTGGATTCGTCCGAGCTTAACGTCGGTATCCTGGACGTAAATCCAGCAATCGGGAACTATATTTCCGAGCGTTTTAATATCGGTTTCGTTTTTTAAATTGAGCTTATCGACGAGAAGACCTACCGTTACGAAATCGCGGTAAGGAAGTCCGCTTGCAATACGCCCGATTTTTTCGGGAACCTCAAACTCCATAGCCTCTATCAAATCCTTAACGGGCATAGAGGATAAAACGATATCCGCCTCAAGCGTTATTCTTTCGCCGTCCTTCTCATAGGTTACGGAGCTTATTTCTCCGTTTTCCTTTGAAAGAGAAACGACCTTTGCGTTTTTAATAAGCTCGGCACCGTCAGACTGGATATCCTCTGCAACCTTTTCCCAGAGCTGACCGGGGCCGTACTTGGGATAAATGAACTCCTCAATAAGCGAGGTCTCGTTTGACTTGCTGCCGAAAATCTTTCCGAAAGCATTTTTAACAACCTCGGTAACAGAGATACCCTTAACTCTCTGCTTGCCCCAACTCGGGTCAATCATACTCGGGTGGCGTCCCCAGAGCTTTTCGGTATAGCCTTCAAAAAACATAGAATAAAGAGTACGTCCGAAATGATTGATATATAAATCCTCGAGGCTCTTTTCCTCGCGCTTGTGTACGAGGGAGCCCGCATATGAAAAGCCCGATTTAACAGTACGCTTAAAGCCCATATTAATAAAGGTCTGCGGCTTTAAGGAAATGGGATAATCAAAGAATTTATTAAGGAAATATATTCTTGAAATACGGTTTCTTATAAGAAAGACGTTATCCTCTTTTTCGGGGTCGGGACCGCCCGGGGAAAGAGTCTTTTCCCTTCCGAGCTTTTTATCGTCAAACGAGGGCGCGCCCTGAACGGGGAGCCTGTCCTTCCACCACTGCATAACTCTTTCATCCTTGGAGAAAAAGCGGTGGCCGCCTATATCCATACGGTTTCCGTTATACGTTACAGTTCTTGAAATACCGCCGACATCTCCGCTTCCCTCAAGAACGGTTATACTGTAATCCTCTTTGTTTTCTTTTAAAAGTGTATCGGCGGCGGTAAGTCCCGCGGGGCCCGCGCCGATTATTATAACTTTTTTCACAAAATCACTCTTTCGTAAGTTAATCGTTTTATATACCCTGTAATTGTATCACATTATTATTAAGATTTCAATAAAAATAAAAGGCTTGACAATGTGCGGCGCGGGCGTTATAATTTATGCAATATGAAAAAACGGCTTTGATTCGGTATAAGTAGGTTGCTTTAAGCCTTTAAGAGAGTGCGCGGGCGGTGAGAGCGCATAAGGAGGAGTAACTGAATTTCAGCCGATGAGTCCCCCGCGAGAAAGTAAGCGGGGCGTAATTACCGCGTTAAGGTATAAGAGCGACAGAATAAATAATTCTGTAATTTGAGTGGTACCACGGAATCTTTCCGCCTCATTATGAGGCGGTTTTTTTATTAATACGGAGGTAAATATGAACAGTAAAATTCTTGAACTGAAAAAGCAGTTTGAAAACGAGCTTTCCTCAATCAAAGATTTATCCGAGCTTGAGAGCGTAAGAGTTTCATATCTCGGTAAAAAGGGCTCGGTTACAGACCTTTTAAAGGGTATGAAGGAGCTTTCAAACGAGGAGAAAAAATCCTTCGGTCAGGCGGTCAACGAGCTTAAGGGCGCAGTTGCAGAAAAGATTGCCGAAAAGACCGAGGAGCTTAAGGCTTTACAGGTACAAAAGGAAATTGAGCTTATGCCCGAATTTGACCTCTCTATGCCCGCAAGGCTTACAAGAGGCTCTTATCATCCGATTACTCTCGTTCAGCGCCAGTGCGAACAGATATTCAAATCAATGGGCTTTACCGTTGAGGATTACAGCGAGGTTGTAACAGACTATGAATGCTTCGAGTCGGTAAATATCCCTAAGGACCATCCCGCAAGAGATATGCAGGATACCTACTATCTCACTAACGGTCAGCTTTTAAAGAGCCAGACCTCGGCGGCTCAAAACGCGATTTTAAGAAAATATAAAAAGTCCCTCGTTGAGGACGGCGTACCGATTAAGGCTATCTTCCCCGGCCGCTGTTTCAGAAACGAGGCTACCGATAACTGCCACGAAAATACCTTCTTCCAGATGGAGGGTATGATGGTAGATAAGGATATTTCGATATCCAATCTCATTTACTTTATGAAAACTATGCTTTCCGAGGTGTTCCAAAAGGATATCAAGGTAAGACTCCGCCCCGGCTTTTTCCCCTTCGTTGAGCCCGGCTTTGAGCTTGACATAAGCTGTCTTATCTGCGGCGGCGAGGGCTGTTCAAGCTGTAAGCACAGCGGCTGGCTCGAGCTTTGCCCCTGCGGTATGATTCATCCCGAGGTACTCCGTATGGGCGGAATTGACCCTGAGGAATACACAGGCTTTGCATTCGGTCTCGGACTTACAAGACTCGTAATGATGAAATACGGTATCAGCGACATACGCGACCTCAACAGCGGAAGCCTTAAGGTTATGTCTCAGTTTACCGACGATGCGGAATAAGAAAGGAGAGTGAATTAAATGTTTTTATCAATGAACTGGATTTCGGACTTTGTTGATTTAAGCGGTCTGGATAAGATTAAGTTAATAAATCAGTTTTCGCTCTCTACGGCTGAGGTTGAAAACGATATATTCTTCAAGGGCTCTGATATTTCGGGCATAGTTGCAGCCGAAATCAAGAGCGTTGAAGAGCACCCCGACTCAAAGAAATTACATCTTTTAAAGGTCGACGCCGGCGACGGTCAGCTCACCGACGTTGTATGCGGCGCGCCTAACGTAAGAGTAGGTATGAAAACCGCCTTCGCCAAGGTTGGCGCAAAAATCGGTGAAATTGAGATTTCTCCGAGAGCGCTCGCGGGCTATACGTCGTACGGTATGTGCTGCTCTGAAAAGGAAATCGGCATATCCGACGACAACAGCGGTATTATGGAAATCACCGACGATATTCCCTGCGGAACGGACCTTAAGGACGCATACGAAATCGAGGATATTATCTTCGAGGTTGATAATAAATCGCTCACAAACCGTCCCGACCTCTGGGGACATTACGGTATAGCGAGAGAATTCGCCGCCCTTTCGGGACGCGAGCTCAAGCCGATTGAAAAAATCAATACAGCTCAGTATGCCAATCTCCCGAAGGTTGATATGAAAATTGAGGATTCACTCTGTCAGAGATATTCCTGCCTTCAGGTTGAGAACATTAACCGCAGCGTATCCCCCGTTAATATGAGAATACGCCTTTACTACTGCGGAATGAGAGCGATTAATTTTCTTGCTGACCTTACTAACTACCTTATGCTTGAGCTCGGCCAGCCCATGCACGCATTTGACAGCCGCAAGGTTGAAAACATCCGCGTAAAGCGCTTCAGCGAGCCGTTTGTATTCACGACTCTTGACGGAGTTGAAAGAAATATTGATGAGAACACTCTTATGATTTGTAACGGCGATACTCCTGTTGCAATCGCGGGTATTATGGGCGGACTCGACTCTGAAATCGTTGAGGATACAACTACCCTCACTCTCGAGAGCGCAACCTTTGACGCGGCTTCAATCCGTAAGTCAACAGTCCGTCTTGCTCACAGAACGGACTCCTCAATGCGTTACGAAAAGAGTCTCGACCCCGAGCTCACTGTTCTTGCAATCGAGCGTTTTGTAAAGCTGCTTCAGGAAGCTGATGGCGGAGTTAAGGTTGTTTCCGCGCTCACCGACGAGTACGCTTATCATTATCCCGAAATTGAGATTGATTTTGACAAGGCGTTCGTTGACAAGTACACGGGAATTGAAATTGATAACGGTACAATCGTTTCAACTCTCAACTCGCTCGGCTTCAACGCAAGCGAGAATGACGGTAATTTCAGCGTAACGGTACCGAGCTGGAGAGGCACTAAGGACGTTACAATGAAGGCTGATATTATCGAGGAGATTACAAGAATCTACGGCTACGATAATTTTGACGTTCACACTACCCGCTCCCCGCTTTATCCCGTACGTCCCGATATTGAAAAGACCGACGAGGATAAGATTAAGGACTTACTCGTTAAGCGCTATTCGCTCCACGAGCTTCACTCCTACGTCTGGGGCTACTATGACGAGCTCAAGGCGCTCGGTCTTGACGTTGAGGGCGAAATCAAGCTTATCAACGCCACAAACCCGAATATTGAGACAATCCGAAATTCGATGATTCCGACTCAGCTCTGTCAGGTTAAGAGCAACACCTCTTACTCGCCCGACTTCGGTATCTTTGAAATCGGAAGAGTTGTAACGGGTATCGACGAAAACGGGCTCTGTATCGAAAAGAAAAAGCTTGGCATTACTCTTTATTCAAGAGTTAAGCCGCTCAATATTCTTTACTTTGAGCTGCGCGATATTATCAACGTAATAGCTGATGACCTTAAGCACAAGGCGGTAAGCTATGAGAAAAAGGAAGTTTCTCACCCCTTCCAGCACCCGAGAAATCTTAACGCGGCAATCTGCGACGGTATGGAAATCGGCGAAATCGGACTCATTCATCCGACCGTTGCAAAGAAGATTGACAAGAAGGCGGCTATCGTTTACGCCGAGCTTGATATTACCGAGCTTGCCAAGATTGAAAACGCCTCGATTAAATACGAGGAGCCGAGCAAGTTCCCGACAATTGAGATTGACCTTTCGTTCGTAACAAAGCGCTTTGAGCCGATTGCAAAGGCAATTAAAAACGCGAACTCGCCGCTCATTAAGAGCATAGAGGTTACCGACGTTTACGAGGACGAGGGAGAGAAATCAATTACAACAAGAATTGTATTCTCCCACCCCGAAAAGACGCTCAAGCGCGAGGAGGTTCAGGAGGTTGCTGACTCAATCATTAACAACCTTAAATCGCTCGGAATCGAACTTAAATCATAAAAGAAAAACTGCTGACGCTGTCAGCAGTTTTTTATTATCTCTTCCATTTCGCTCATTTTCTTTTCCATATCCGAAACGAGCTTGAACTGGTTTTTAGCCCTTACTAAATTATGTTCGGGATAATCGGTTTTGAAATAGACGTCGCCCATAAGATAATCCGTTAAAAATCTCATTCCGCACTCAAGCGTAATAAGCCACGCAGAATAGGCGAGAAGCCCTTTTTCGGTTTCAGTAAGAGAAGCGCCCGCCTCGCCGAGATATCCCTCGGCGTATGCTTTAAAGTATTCAAGGCTCATTTCAACCTTACCGAGGTCCTTTTCGTCCTCAGCCGCCGTGCTTGCGCCGAATCGGATTGAATCGCCGAAATCGTAAAGCGCACTGCCGGGCATTACGGTATCAAGGTCAATTACCGCGAGGCTCTCTCCCGTGTTTTTATCAAAAAGAATATTATTGAGCTTCGTGTCGTTATGGGTAACCCTGAGCGGAACCTCTCCCGATAAGAGCGCGTCGGTAATACGGTAAAGCTTCTTTTCGCGCTCCCTTACAAAGCTGATTTCCTCCTCACAGCTTTCCGCCCTTGAGCAGATATTCTTTAATACTGCGGGCTCAAACTCGTTAGCGAAACGCCACGGCGTATCGTGGAAATGGGGTATCGTCTCGGCAAGAGTATCCGCGGGAAAAGAGGCAAGAAGCTTCTGAAACTGTCCGAAGGCGGCGCCGCTTTTCTTAAACATTTCGGGCGTGTCGGCTGAGTCGTAGCAGATACTGTTTTCAACGAATATGTACGCCCGATAGCACTCGCCGTCAGACGTTTTGAGATATTCCCTTCCGTCTGTCGTTCTTATGAATTTAAGGGTTTCCCTTTCGGGCTCTCCGCCGTTTTCAATAATAATATTCTTAAGATAACGCGTAACCGAAAAAACGTTATCCATAAGCGCGTCGGGATTTTTGAAAACGTTAGTATTTATCTTCTGAATTACATATCTTTTTTCGCCGAAATCGGCTATATACGTACTGTTTATATGTCCAGAGCCGAACTCCTTAACGCTTATGAGTTCGCCCTCAAATCTGAACTCGGAAATAATACTCTTAATATCCATATCACGCCTCCGAGCCTATTTTAACATATGTTACTATTTTTAGCAATTATTATTGCAATAGTAATTAAAATATTGTAAAATATATTAAGAAATATTAAGGAGAAATACTATGCTTAAAATTACTCAAACTATTAAATACGCAGGCGTAAACGATTACGATATCGACCTTTTTGAGAGTCAGTATATACTCGAAAAGGGTATGGCGTACAACTCATACGTTATACTTGACGAAAAAATCGCGGTATGCGACGGCGTTGATAAAATAGCCGTTGACAGATGGTTTGAAAACCTTGATAAGATACTTGAGGGTAAGACTCCCGACTATCTTATAGTTCACCATTTAGAGCCCGACCACAGCGCAGGCATTGACGCTTTCGCAGAAAAATATCCCGACTCAAAAATTGTTCTCTCTCAGGGCGCGCTCAGAATGTTTCCCCAGTTTTCTGACGTTCCCTCAGACAGAGTAATCGCTATGAAGGAAAAGGACGAGCTTTCCCTCGGCGAACACACGCTCACCTTCTTTATGGCGCCTATGGTTCACTGGCCTGAGGTTATGGTAAGCTACGACGAAAAGGACAAGGTCCTCTTCTCAGCCGACGCCTTCGGTAAATTCGGAACGGTTGACGCCGACGAGGGCTGGTCGTGCGAAGCGAGACGCTACTATTTCAATATCGTAGGCAAATACGGAAAGCAGGTTCAGGCGGTTCTTTCCAAGCTCGGCGGACTTGATATTAACTATATCTGCCCGCTTCACGGCCCCGTGCTTTCAGATACAATCCCCGAGGTTATCTCGCTTTATAAAACCTGGTCGGCTTACGAGCCTGAGGACAGAGGCGTATTTATAGCAGCCGCTTCAATTCACGGAAACACGCTTGAAGCCGCAGAAAAAATGAAGGAAATCCTTGAAGAAAAGGGCTGTCCGAGGGTTGCTCTCGCCGACCTTTCAAGAGACGATATAGCAGAATGCGTTGAGGACGGTTTCCGCCACAGCGTACTTCTCTGTATGGCGTCAAGCTACGACGGCGGCGTTTTTGCGCCTATGAGCGATTATCTTCATCATCTTGAGCACAAGGCGTTTCAGAACAGAACGGTAGCCCTCGTTGAAAATACCTCGTGGGCTCCGAGCGCAATACGCACGATGAAATCTGAATTTGAAAAGATGAAGGATATCAACATTCTCGACAAGACGGTTTCAATTAAAACAAGACTTACCGAGGATAATATCAAAGAGCTTGAATCGCTTGCAGACGAGATTATTAATAATATTTAGTTTTCGGGGAGGGTTTTTGCGCCCTCCCGTTTAAAATGATTATGGAATGTAAGGTAAATAAAAAATGCGGCGGCTGTCAGCTTCTTGATATGAGCTACGAGGAGCAGCTTCAGTATAAGCAAAGACGGCTTGAAGCCCTTCTTTCGAGATTTTGCAAGGTAGAAAAGATAATCGGAATGGATAACCCATACCATTACCGAAACAAGGTACAGTCCGCATTTTTTTACGATTATAAAAGAAAGAAAAACGCCTCTGGCGTATTTCAGTCTGGCTCGGGAAAAATAATTCAGAACGATTCCTGCCTTCTTGAAAACAGGACGGCTGACAGAATAGTTAAAACGGTAAGAGAACTTCTTGATTCCTTTAAGCTCCGCGCATACGACGAAAGAAAGGACGTCGGCTTTCTTCGGCATACTCTCGTAAGAGTCGGCTTCAGCACGGGCGAAATTATGGTAGTTCTCGTCACCGCAAAGCCCGCCTTTCCGTCAAAGAATAACTTTATAAAAGCGCTTATTAAGGCGCACCCTGAAATTACAACCGTAATCCAGAACGTCAATCCCGACGGGATTCCCCTCACCCTTTCTTCACGTAATATTACACTTTACGGAAGGGGCTATATTGAGGACACACTTTGCGGTATGAAATTCAGAATATCGCCAGACTCCTTTTATCAGGTCAATCCCGTTCAGTGCGAAAGGCTGTATAATAAGGCTATGGATTTCGCGAATCTCACGGGTAATGAAACCGTATTCGACGCCTACTGCGGAACGGGAACAATCGGACTGATTGCCTCAAAAAGCGCAAAGCAGGTACTCGGGGTTGAGCTTAATAAAAGCGCGGTTAAGGACGCGGTCTCAAACGCAAAAGCCAACGGCGCGGAAAATATATACTTTCTCTGCGGCGACGCTGGCGAAATCATTGAGGATATGGCAAAAGAGGGCGAAAAATTCGACGTCACTTTTCTTGACCCGCCCCGCGCAGGCTCGACGGCAAGGTTTCTTAATTCGCTTATAAAAATCAAACCCGAAAAAATAGTTTATGTTTCCTGCAATCCCGAAACGCTTGCAAGAGACCTTGAATACCTGACAGACAAGCGTTATAAGGCAACAAAAATTCAGGGGGTTGATATGTTTCCTCACACGAAGCATATTGAGACAGTGGTTCAGCTTTCCAAGCGATGAAAGAAGCGTTACGCAAACGGGAATACTATATTAAAAAAATTTCAGTTTTAACGCTGATACCTTTAACACAGTAATTTAAATTGTAAATATTAATAAATAAGAAAGGAAGTATTAATATGAAAAAGACAGGAAAAATTCGTTTATTAATGGCGCTTATTCTTACGGCGGTGCTTTTGCTGTTGCCGCTACAGACGGCGTTCGCTTCAGGCGAGCCCTACAGAGTTGAGCAAAACGGCTTTGTTTATGAGGTTTGGACAGACGGCACAAACGAGCTCCACAGCGTATTTATTGTAGAATACAAGGGTACCTCTGACGAGGTTGAGCTTCCGAGGCCGAAGTCGCTCACAATTAACGGCAAGGTTTATCCCGCTATTGAGGGAACAGCATATATTGCAGGCGACGGAACAAACCCCATATTCCCTTCAAATCAGGTAAAAAAAGTTGCTGTTCCGTCAGGATATGAAGCTATCTCCGCCTCTGCGTTCAACGGCTGTACAGCTATTACCGAAATGGCAATCGCAGGCAGCGTCGGTTATATCGGCGGAAATGCTTTTGCGGGCTGCACCAACCTCACAAGCTACTTTATTGAAAGCAATGCAAGCCTTGTATACGACGAGCCGGGCGACCCGAGAATCGCTCAGAGTACAAGCGGTATTGTTAATTTCAAGCCGGTAACCATTTATACAAAGGAAGCTAACAACAGTATTATTTCATATATTGACTCAACTAATCACCGCTCGCTTTCCGACACTACGATTATTATAAAATACACAAACGACCCGTACAGTATGTCAACCGTAGTTCCCGGAAGCGGCAGCACGGACGACGGCGGCTCAAAAACCACGGAAACAAACGGCGAAGACGGAACTGCGATAGGCAAAGGCGCTTCGGAAAGCGTTGCAGAAAAATACCTTACTAAGTATTCGGCAGAAACCGACCCGAAGGGCTCTGTATTCTCCGCGCTTCAGGTTAAGGCGGCAAAGGTAAGCAAAAACTACGTCAAGCTTACATGGAAAAAGCCGAGCGGAGCAGTAAACTTTGTTATATACGCAAACAAGTGCGGAAAAGGTAACAGTTATGTTAAGCAGACAAAAACAAAAGCTACCTCAATAACCGTCAAAAAAGTCAGCAAAAGCAAAATAAAGAAAGGCACATACTACAAATTTATAGTTGTTGCGCTTGACAAAAACGGAAAGGTTGTATCAACCTCTAAGACCGTTCACGCTGCTACTTCAGGCGGTAAGGTAGGCAACATAAAATCAATTACAACAAACGCAAAGAAGGATAAGGTAAGCATTAAGGTTAAGAAGACCTTCACGCTTAAAACAACAACTAAGCCCGCATCAAAAAAGCTTAAAATTAAGAAGCACCGCGGTATACTTTATGAATCCTCAAATAAAAAGATTGCTACCGTTAACAGCAAGGGCAAAATTAAAGGTGTTAAAAAAGGAAGCTGCTATGTATATGCTTACGCTCAAAACGGTATGTGTAAAAAGATTAAAGTTACTGTTAAATAAAAAGCCGCACAAGCAGGCGTATACACCGCAACCGTAACATTTAAGATAAAAGTAATATAAACTATGGATAATATATTCGCAATTATGACGTTTGCGTTCGGTGGAGGGCTGCTGCTTTATGCATTAGCCCTCTCCCGCGGGAACTACAATAATATTCTCAGAAACTGGGCGACTAATCCGCCCGATAAGGAAAAATACACTAAGGAATTCGGAAAAATCATTGCGTTTATTGCGCTCGCACCCATAATCAGCGGTATTCTCTCGCTCTTTATAAATAATATAATTGCGGGAATAATACTCGCCGTGCTTTTAATTCTTTTCATCGTATTCGGCGTAAATCATATGAAAAAATACTTATAGGTGGTAGTATGCTTTATCAGATT
Source organism: uncultured Clostridia bacterium (assembly GCA_947169815.1). Lineage (GTDB taxonomy): Bacteria > Bacillota > Clostridia > Oscillospirales > Acutalibacteraceae > Eubacterium_R. Next base: position 19,179 of record CAMVRG010000005.1, read on the forward strand.
AATAACGGACTTAAAAAAATAAGCGTTAACGAAATTGACGAGAATTTCGTTACGGCGGGATATGTTACAACCGCTCAGCTTGAAGAGATAGGCGAGGCGCTCGGTTTTTCAAAGAATACGATTGAAAGCTGTAAAACCGCAAGTAAAAACTTCCGCTCGGGAGTTGAAATCTATGACGAATATACCTTTACTGAGCTCAGGATAATCAATCCCGAGGATAAAAACGGGCGCGAGGACTGCGTCGCGCTTTACATTAAAAAGAATATGATTATAGTAGTTGACGTTGAGGATTATGACGAATCAACCAAGACGAGATTTATGTCGGCGCTCAGCAGATACTCATACCAGAACGCAACGCTTGAAAAAGTAATTTATTCCTTTATCGACTCGCTCGTCGGCGACGATTTTATTTACATTGAAAATATGGGAATTAAAATTACGGAATATGAGGAATTTATCTTAAAAGAGGAAACGGACGACGACTTCAACCTCCATCTTCTCTATCTTAAAAAAGAGCTTTTAAGAATGCACAACTACTATGAACAGCTTCTCGACATAACCGACGCGATTGAGGAAAATGAAAACGATATTTTCGACTCGGAGGATTTACGCTATATCTCAAACCTCGGGCTGAAAATTACAAGGCTTCGCGAGGATACCGATTCGCTTTCAAGCTCGGTTACTCATCTTCAGGACGCGTACTCCTCGTCGCTCGATTTAAAGCTCAATAAAACGATGAAGCTTTTTACCGTAATTACAAGCATCTTCTTTCCGCTTACGCTTATCGTAGGCTGGTACGGAATGAATTTTCAGAGTATGCCCGAATTCGCGTGGAAATACGGTTATCTTTATGTTATACTTTTATCCGCAGCGGTTGTAAGCGTGCTAATGATTTTAGGAAAACGCAAAAAATGGTTTTAAAGGAGTTATTTTATGGATTCTTTGAACGGAAAAAGATATATTCCCTATGATGAAAGAGAGGGAAACGAAAGCGTTGTTTACTTTACGCGCGACCTTTCCCCCGAAGGCCTTTTAAAGATTTATAAAAAGGTCGGCAAAAACATTAAGGGCAAGGTCGGAATCAAGCTCCACACGGGCGAAAAAAACGGCCCGAATATTATTCCGAGACCGTGGGTTAAAAAGCTTATTGAAAAGGAACTGCCCGACGCTTCAATAGTTGAGACAAACACCTACTACGAGGGCGACCGCTATACTACCGAGCAGCACCGCGAAACTATTAAGGTTAACGGCTGGACCTTCTGTAACGTCGATATTATGGACGAAAACGGAACGGTTGCGCTCCCCGTAAAAGACGGTAAATGGTTTAACGAAATGTATATGGGAAAGAACATAACAGACTATGATTCTCTTCTCGTTCTCACTCATTTCAAAGGCCATATGATGGGCGGCTTTGGCGGCTCGAATAAGAATATAGGTATCGGCTGCGCCGACGGAAGAATCGGAAAGAAAATGATTCATACCGCCGAGGGCTCAGACAATATGTGGTCTATCGCCGAAGAGGAGCTTATGGAAAGAATTACGGAAAGCTCAAAGGCGACGGTTGATTATTTCGGTAAAAATATTACCTTTATCAACGTTCTCAGAAATATGTCGGTGTCCTGCGACTGCGAGGGCTGCGCGGCTATGCCCGTAGTTACGCCGAATATCGGTATACTCGCGTCAGACGATATCTGCGCCGTAGATTGCGCCTCGGTTGACCTTGTATACGCCCTTGACGAGCGCGACCATGCCGACCTTGTTGAGAGAATACAGACCCGGCACGGTCACAGACAGCTCAGCTATATGTACGAGCTCGGTATGGGTAATATGAAATACGTTCTTATCGACCTTGATAACGATGAAAAGCGAATTTACCCGAAGGAAGCGGTTGAGGGCGTTATTCCCTTTGACGAGGACAACAGATAATAAAAAACAAAACGGAGGTATAACCTCCGTTTTTTATTATGCCTTGAGCGCCCTTTGACCGATGTCATTTCGGTAATGGGCGTTTTCAAATTCAATTTTTTCAACTCCCGCGTAGGCTTTTTCAAGCGCTTCTTTAAGAGTATCGCCAAGCGCGGTAACTCCGAGAACGCGTCCGCCCGCGGTTACGAGTTTTCCGTCCTTAAGCGCGGTTCCCGCGTGGTAAACCGTTACGCCATCGAGTCCTCCGTTTTCAAGTCCCTTTATTTCGAGTCCCTTCGGGTATGATTTCGGATAGCCGCCCGAAGCCATAATTACACAGGCGCAGGCTCTCTCGTCCCACTCAATTTCAAGTTCGCCGAGAGTTCCGTTGTTTATCGCCTCAAATATGTCGATAATATCGGTTTTGAGTCTCGGTAATACTACCTGCGTTTCGGGGTCGCCGAAGCGGCAGTTGTACTCAATTACCTTCGGTCCCTTCGGGGTAAGCATAAGCCCGAAATAAAGACAGCCCTTAAAGGTTCTTCCCTCTTTATTCATAGCGTTAATGGTAGGAATAAAGATTTTCTCCATACATTCTTTCGCTACCTCGTCGGTATAATAGGGGTTCGGGGATACGGTTCCCATACCGCCCGTATTAAGTCCCTTATCGCCGTCGAGCGCTCTTTTATGGTCCATAGAGGAAACCATAGGGCGCACGCATTTTCCGTCGGTAAACGCAAGAACCGAAACCTCGGGCCCCGTAAGGAATTCCTCAACTACAACGTTATTTCCGCTCGCTCCGAAAATCTTATCCTCCATAATCTCCTTAACGCCGTCAATCGCCGCCTCAAGAGTTTCGGGAATGATTACGCCCTTGCCGAGCGCGAGTCCGTCCGCCTTGATAACTGTCGGAAATTCGTTTTTCTCTTTAATATATTCAATTACGTCGCTGGGATTGTCGAACACCTTATATTCGGCGGTAGGAATACCGTAGCTGAGCATAAGGTTTTTTGAAAACACCTTTGAGCCCTCGATAATCGCGGCAGCCTTATTCGGTCCGAAGGTCTTAAAGCCCTCGGCGTTGAGCGCGTCCACCATACCGTCTACGAGCGGGTCGTCGGGAGCGACTACGACAAAATCAGCCTTAATCTCTTTTGCAAGATTAACTACGCCATCAATGTCCGTTGCGCCTACGTTGAAGCACTCGGCGTCGTAGGATATACCGCCGTTACCGGGACAGCAGGCTATGTAGTCAACTCTTTTCGATTCCTTGATTTTCTTTATTAAAGCGTGCTCACGTCCGCCTGAGCCAACAACTAAAACTCTCATTATGCTCTCCTAAATGTTTTTATTAACGATACGCGTTTCCTCTTCGCCCGTTTCAAGGTCGATAAAGCGGGTGAAAAGCGATACCTTATTATCCTCGTTAAGATTTTCCCATACCTTATCGGTAAACTCGTCGATACTGTCAATATCAATCGCTACGGGAGTAGGCTCGCCCTCGAAGGACGGAATCGGATTGCCGTCGCATTTATAGGTGTGAAGGAAATGGCCGAGTCCCTTTGAAGCGGGATATTCATAGAAAAATCTCAAGCATTCGGGCTTTCCCATATTAGACTTTAAGATAGATAAAACGTAGTCGCCGTCAGGCTTTACAACGCCCGAAATTCTCGGTGTATAATTCGGCGCGTCGTCCTCGTATTCACGGGTTAGAAGAGCGTGGCGGTAGCATTTGCCCTCCTTCATAAAATCATAGATGGTGTCGGTCTGGTCACCGTTGGTTACGATAGTTTTTCCGTCAAGCTTTAAAACGGGATTGTAGATAATAAGATGGGGGTCCTCCATCTTACTTTCGTCGAACGCCTTTGTTCTTATTCCGCCGCGGTCATTATCCTCAAAAATTCTGTTTCTTGAGTTTACGCTTCTTCCCATAATGAAATAAGCGATTACCGCCTTCTTACCGTCGGCGCTGTTTCCGAGGACTATTCCTCTTCCGGGGTAGGTATTCGTACTAAGCTCGGTTAAAAGATTTTTAATTTCCATAACGCACCTCATATTATTTCGGTTTTATTACCGTTTATTTTTATTCTTCCCTCACAGAAAAGCGATACCGCCTTCGGAAGGATTTCCCACTCAGCCTGACGCATAACTCGGTACTGAAGAATATCCTCGTTATCGCCCTGCTCGACGGGAACCGCCTTCTGAAGAATAATCGCGCCGCCATCGGTAATCTCGTTTACAAAATGAACGGTTGCGCCCGTTACCTTTACGCCCGAATTAAGAACGGCGGTATGTACCTTTTTTCCGTAAAAGCCGTCGCCGCAGAAAAGCGGAATAAGACTCGGATGAATGTTTATGATTCTGTTTGAATACGCCTTAATTAAATCCTCGCCGAGGATTGAAAGAAAGCCCGCAAGAACTATTAAATCAATATTCCTGCCCTCAAGGGCGTTGAGGATAGCCCTGTCGTATTCAGCCTTCGTAGTGTAATTCTTACGGTTTACAACCGCGCTTTCAATTCCCGCCGTCTTCGCTCTTTCAAGGGCGTAGGCGTTTTCGTTTGAAGCGAGCACAAAGGTTATTTTTCCGTTTTTGATTTCGCCGCGGCTCTCAGCGTCAATAAGCGCCTGAAGATTAGTTCCGCCGCCCGAAACGAATACTGCAATATTCATCATACGAGGTCCACTCCCTTTTCGCCGTTTCTGATTTCGCCGATAATGCCCGCGCTTTCGCCCGAAGCGTTAAGAATTCTCACCGCCTCGTCAGCCTTATCCGAGTCAACCGCAATAACGAGTCCCGTACCCATATTGAAGGTATTGTACATATCTCTTTCGGGGATATTTCCCGTTTTCATTATAAGGTCGAATATTGCCTTTTTATGACATTTATTCTTTTCAATTACCGCGAGTGTATTACCGTTTAACATTCTCGGAACGTTCTCATAAAAGCCGCCGCCCGTAATATGGGAAATAGCGTTGACTCTTACGCTTTTCATAAGAGTAAGAAGCGGCTTTACGTAAATTCTCGTCGGAGTTATAAGCTCTTCGCCGAGAGTTTTTCCGAGCTCGTCATAATAAACCTTGATTGTATCCTCATTAATATTGAATACCTTTCTTACAAGAGAGAAGCCGTTTGAATGTACGCCCGAGGAAGCAACTCCTATAAGCGCGTCTCCCTCCTTTAAATGCTCGCCAGATACGAGCTTGTCCTTTTCTCCGATACCTACGGTAAAGCCTGCGAGGTCGTATTCCTCGTCGGGCATAAGACCCGGGTGCTCAGCGGTCTCGCCGCCTACAAGAGCGCAGCCCGACTGTACGCAGCCCTCAGCAACGCCCTTGACTATCTGTTCAATCTTTTCGGGATAGTTCTTTCCGCAGGCGATATAATCGAGGAAGAAGAGCGGCCTTGCGCCCGAGCATGCCACGTCGTTTACGCACATTGCAACGCAGTCAATTCCGATAGTATCGTGCTTATCAAGAAGGAACGCGAGCTTGAGCTTTGTTCCTACTCCGTCCGTTCCCGAAACGAGAACGGGCTTCTTATATTCGTTAAACGGAAGCTCAAACATACCGCCAAAGCCGCCGATACCGCCGAGCACACCGTCAATAGTCGTTCTTTTTACATGCTGTTTAATCAGCTCAACGCTTTCGTAACCCGCGGTTACGTCAACGCCCGCCGCAGCATAGCTGTCGCTGAAGCTTTTCTGCATAGTTATATCTCCTTGATTTTTTCCTGCATAGCCTTGTCTTTTTCTTCAACCTGCTGAGCCATAGCGACTCTCATTTCGCCGAGCTTAGCTGAAAGCTCTTCGTTTTCTACGGCGAGAATCTCCGCCGCAAGGAGCGCTGCGTTTTTCGCGGCGTTAACGCCAACCGTCGCAACGGGAATTCCGGGAGGCATCATAACGGTTGCAAGAAGCGCGTCCATACCGTCGAAAGCCTTAGCCATACAGGGTATTCCGATAACGGGAAGAGTTGTTGAAGCCGCGAGAACTCCGCCGAGATGAGCCGCCATACCTGCCGCCGCAATAATTACGCCGAAGCCGTTATCCTTCGCGTTTTTTGCGAAGTCGTGAGCCGCGTCGGGCGTTCTGTGAGCCGACATAACTCTTACCTCGGTTTCGATACCGAGCTCCTTTAACTGTTTAATTGCGGGAGTAACAACGGGTAAATCGCTGTCAGAGCCCATAATAAGAGCAACCTTTTTCATAGTAATTCCTCCATAATTTCTGATATAATAATTATATCATATATATACATATCACTCAATGCATAAATCTTATAAAAATCACCCAAGGGGTATCATTTACAAAGACTGCCAGCTTTAAAATACCCTCTTTTGCGCTATTACTTCATTAAAATTTAGGTCAAGGCATCAAGCCTTGACCTGAATTTATGCTTTGTTATAACCCAAAATAGGTGTATTTTAAAGTGCAAAGCAGTTTTGGCTAAGTAGTTTTGTTTCATAAGGTAATTACAAAATTTCTTGCATACTTACGTATTCAAGAAATTTTTAATTGCGTTAGGAGACGAAAGGACAACGCCAAAACCTAACATTCTTTGCAAATGATACCCCCTCGGCGCACTGCCGTTTGGGTGTAATTGTTAAACAAGCTCGATAATACACATCTCGGCTGCGTCGCCGCGACGAGGGCCTGTTTTAATTATACGAGTATAACCGCCGTTTCTGTCTTCATAAGAAGGAGCAATCTCATCAAAAAGCTTCTTAACAACGTCTTCCTTAGTAACGTAAGCAAGAACCTGTCTTCTTGAATGGAGAGTATCCTGCTTGCCGAGAGTTATCATTCTCTCAGCCATAGCGCGAACCTCTTTTGCTCTTGTAACGGTAGTTTCAATTTTGCCGTTCTCTAAAAGATAAGTAACTAAGCCTCTGAGCATAGCCTTTCTCTGGTCAGTAGGTCTGCCCAGCTTTCTGCTACCTGGCATTGAAATCCCTCCTTTAAGTCTACTTAATTAGCCTTGTGCTAATCCTCTTCCTTGCTGAGTTTGAAACCGAGCGCCGCAAGCTTTGAGCGAACCTCGTCAAGCGACTTGCGTCCAAGGTTTCTTACCTTCATCATATCTTCTTCGGATTTTCCGATTAAATCTTCAACCGTATTTATTCCCGCTCTCTTCAGGCAGTTGAAGGAACGAACCGAAAGGTCAAGCTCCTCGATAGTCATTTCGAGAACCTTCTCTTTTCCGTCGTCGTCCTTCTCAACCATAATCTCGGCGTTGCTCATTTCTTCGCTGAGATTTACGAAGAGATTAAGATGCTCGTTGAGAATCTTAGCTGCGAGCGATACCGCCTCGTCAGCAGGAATTGTACCGTCTGTTTCAACGTCAAGAACAAGTTTGTCAAGGTCAGTCTGCTGACCTACACGGGTGTTCTCTACGGTATAGTTTACTTTAAGCACAGGCGTATAGATAGAGTCAATCGCGATAGTTCCGATAGGAAGTTCCATAAGCTGCTTATTTCTGTCGCAGGTTACGTAGCCTCTTCCGCTGTCAGCGGTAATCTCCATAATTACGCTTGCACCCTCGTCAAGATATGCGATATGAAGCTCAGGGTTAAGTATTTCTACATCAGCGTCATGCTTGATATCACCCGCAGTGATTTCGCCTTCGCCCGATGCTTCAATATAAAGCGTCTTTGCATTTTCGTCATGAATCTTGAGGATAACGTCCTTGAGATTTAAAACAATCTCGGTAACGTCCTCTTTAACATGAGGAATAGTTGAAAATTCGTGTAAAACACCGTCTATCTTTACGGAAGTAATAGCATAGCCCGGGAGTGAGGAGAGAAGTACTCTTCTCATTGAGTTTCCGAGAGTTGTTCCGAAGCCTCTTTCAAGCGGCTCTACAACAAATCTCCCTACGCTTCTGCTTCCCTGAGTAGATAAATCTACTATTTCGATATTAGGCTTATCAATTTCTATCATTTAAAAGCCTCCTAAACTTTGTTTTATGTGGCTTCCTAAGCCGGATAAAAATTACTTAGAATAGAACTCAACGATGAGGTTGTACTGTAATTCATAATCAAGATCTTCAGAGGTAGGAAGTGCGAGCACTTTACCGCTGAGAGCCTCCTGATTAAGCTCTACCCACTTGGGAATAACCTGAGCAGGACCTTCCTCTTTAACTGTCTTAAAGATTTCCATGTCCTTACTTCTTTCACGAACTGTAATAACGTCGCCGACCTTAACTCTGTATGAAGGGATATTAACCTTCTTGTTATTTACAAGGAAGTGAGCGTGCGATACGAGCTGGCGCGCCTGCTTTCTTGTCTGAGCAAGACCGAGACGGTATACTACGTTGTCAAGACGGGTTTCAAGAAGCATAACCATATTTTCACCGGTTACGCCGGGCATACGGTCAGCCTCTTCGTATACTCTGCGAGACTGCTTTTCAAGTATGCCGTAAATGAACTTAACCTTCTGCTTCTCATTAAGCTGTAAGGAATATTCACTTGCCTTTCTTCTGCGGTTGCCCTGCTGATTTCTCCATGTGTCCTTGCCTTTATAACCTAAAACAGAAGGAGAAATGTCGTATTTCTTACATCTTCTTGCAACCGGCTGTCTGTTAATTGCCATAGTTATTTTCCTCCTATTACTAAATTATACACGGCGTCTCTTTGGCGGACGACAACCGTTGTGCGGGATAGGAGTAACGTCCTTAATAAGAGTTACGTCAAGACCTGCTGTCTGGAGCGCTCTTACAGCACTCTCACGTCCTGAACCGGGACCCTTAACGTATACTTCAACAGTCTTCATACCGTGGTCAGTAGCAATCTTAGCCGCTGTTTCAGCCGCTGTCTGAGCTGCGAAGGGAGTCGACTTCTTAGAGCCGCGGAATCCCATCTCGCCTGCAGAAGCCCACGAAACTGCGTTACCCTGAGTATCGGTAATAGTTACGATAGTATTGTTGAAGGTGGACTGAATATGAGCAACACCGCGTTCAATATTCTTCTTCTCGCGTCTTTTGCGGGAAGTAGTCTTCTTTTGTGCCATACTGTGTTTCCTCCTATATTACTTCTTCTTATTTGCGATAGTCTTCTTAGGACCTTTACGGGTTCTTGCATTGTTCTTGGAGGTCTGTCCTCTTACGGGGAGACCCTTTCTGTGACGAATGCCTCTGTAACTACCGATTTCAATAAGTCTCTTGATGTCAAAAGCTACGTTTCTGCGAAGGTCACCCTCAACGGTAAGGTTGTGGGTAATATAATCGCTGAGTTTCTTAACATCGTCTTCGCTTAAATCTCTGCAACGGGTATCGGGATTAACGCCTGTTGCTTCGATTATCTTAGTAGCAGTTGTTCTTCCTATACCGTAGATATAGGTAAGACCGATTTCTACTCTTTTTTCATTAGGTAAATCAACACCTGAAATACGTGCCATATTATAATTACCTCCGATTAATTATTCAGGTTTAACCCTGACGCTGCTTATGCTTTGGATTTTCACAGATAACCATTACTTTTCCATTGCGCTTAATAACTTTGCATTTTTCGCAAATTTTCTTTACAGAAGGTCTTACTTTCATTTGAATTTCCTCCTTTATTTACTTCTCCACGTTATACGGCCCTTTGAAAGGTCGTAGGGAGACATTTCCATTGTTACCTTATCTCCGGGAAGGATACGGATATTATTCATCCTCAGCTTTCCCGAGATGTGAGCTGTAATAATGTGGCCGTTCTGAAGCGAAACCTTAAAGGTTGTATTCGGTAGCGCCTCTACCACAGTACCTTCAACTTCTATCATATCTGACTTTGACATCTTATAACCTCGCTAAATTATTTAGGTCTGACGGTTGATGTAAGGAATAATTCCTCTGAATTATTCGATTAACCGGAATCACATTACGGCGTAGTCGCCTGCAATTGATTCACATCTAACAGTTTATACCTTTGTCAGGATAACGGGGCCGTTAGACGTAATGGCTATCGTATTCTCAAAATGAGCCGAAGCCTTACCGTCGGCGGTCTTAACCGTCCATCCGTCCGAAAGAGTTTTTACCATATGGGTTCCCAGATTTATCATCGGTTCAATTGCCAATGTCATTCCGGGTAATAGTCTGATACCACGACCTGCGTGTCCGAAGTTCGGTACGCTTGGTTCTTCGTGAAGCTTTGTACCCACGCCGTGTCCTACGAAATCTCTTACTACCGAGAAACCGCGTTCCTCGCAGTAGGTCTGAACCGCATTTCCTATATCGCCGAGTCTTCCGCCCGGTACAGCCGCCTCGATTCCCTTATAAAGAGACTCGCGCGTTGTATCTACCAGCCGCTTTATCTCGGGTGAGCAAGACCCGCAGATAAATGTGGCGGCGTTATCGCCGTTATAGCCGTTTTTCACGGCGCCGAGGTCGATAGAAACGATATCGCCGTTTTTGATGATACGCTTCTTGCTCGGTATACCGTGGATTACTTCATCGTTTATGGATATACATGCAGTTGCGGGAAATCCGCCGTAGCCGAGGAAGTTCGGCTTTGCGCCGCACTTGATAATAAAATCGTAAGCGATTTTATCAATCTCATAAGTTGAGACGCCCTCTTTAACAGCCTCGCCCGCTAACTGAAGAGCTTCAGCAGAAATCTTACAGGCCTCTTTCATAATTTCAAGCTCTCTGCTGCTTTTAAGCACTATCATGTTAATCCTCCAATGCTGCAAAAACGAGCTTTGTAGTATCGGATACCTCTTCCTGTCCATCTACTATTACGAGCTTACCAAGCTTTTCATAGAAGCTCTTGAGGGGCTCGGTCATCTCGTGATATTCTACGAGACGAGCCTGTACGGTTTCCGGAGCGTCGTCCTTGCGCTGAACTAATTCGCCGCCGCACGCGTCGCATATTCCCTCAACCTTCGGCTTTTTATAAAGAAGGTGGTAGGAATTAGCGCATTTTGAGCATACTCTGCGGCCTGACATTCTCTCGGTAATCTTTTTGTCGGGAACCTCGATATCAACAACCTTGTCTATCTCAATTCCCATATCCTCAAGCGCCTGCGCCTGAGGAATTGTTCTCGGAAAGCCGTCGAGAATAAATCCAAATTTACAATCGTCCTCTTTAAGTCTGTCCTTGATGATTCCTATAACAACCTCATCGGGAACAAGCTGTCCCTTTTCCATATAGGACTTAGCCTTAAGTCCCATCTCCGTGCCGTTTTTTAACGCGGCACGGATGATGTTACCGGTTGAGATTGCAGGAATATTAAACTTTTCACAAATCTTTTCCGCCTGGGTGCCTTTTCCTGCGCCCGGGGCGCCGAGAAGTATAAGCTTCATAAATATTCCTCTCTGAAATTACTGATCAAGGAAGCCCTTGTAATGACGCATCATCATCTGGGATTCGAGCTGACGTACAGTTTCAAGCGCAACGCCTACAAGAATGATAAGCGATGTACCGCCGAGACTGATTGACATACCGCCCTGGGCGGCAATCGTATTCGGGTCCGCATTTTCAAGCGGCGGAATAGCAGCCTTACAGATGAGCGAGTAAACTATCGGGAAGAGAGCAACTACGGAAATCATAAGAGCACCGATAAGAACGAGTCTTGAAATGATTCTCATAAGATAATCCGAAGTAGGTCTGCCCGGTCTGATACCCGGAATAGCGCCGTTATTCTTACGAAGATTGTTTGCCATTTCTATCGGATTGTACTGAATCGTTGAATAGAAATATGCAAAGAATATGATAAGCAGGAAGTACATAAGCGCGTACCACCAGGAATCACTCTGGAAGATTGAGAAGAATTTTTCCCAACCCGTATCCTTATACTTCTCTTCAGAAATAAACATCTGAACAGTAGCGGGGAGTGAAAGAATTGATGACGCGAAGATGATGGGAAGAACGCCGCTCATATTAATCTTAATAGGCATATGAGTGTTCTGTCCGCCGTACATCTTTCTTCCTACGACTCTCTTAGCGTACTGAATGGGAAGTCTTCTTTCAGCGTTATCAACAAGTACGATATACGCTATCATAAGAACGAAGATTACCAATACAACGGGAACGAGTATTCTGTATACAAGCGCGCCCGTTTTCCAGTATTCGAAGAGCTGTGCGATGAGCGTCGGGAAACGGGATACGATACCTGCGAAAAGGATAATCGAAATACCGTTACCGATACCCTCTTTTGTAATCTGCTCGCCGAGCCACATAATTACGGCTGTACCCGCTGTAAGAACAGCGATGATAACGATAGCCTGAAATACTGCGTCAAAGCCTGCGAAATCGCTTCCGTCAGGAGCCTTCATAAGGTAGTTGCTCGAACGGAGGAAGAAGTAATATGCAAGAGACTGTAAAAGACCGAGAACGACGGTTACAATTCTTGTAATTGTATTAATCTTCTTTCTTCCCTCTTCGCCTTCCTTCTGAAGCTTTTCGAGAGCAGGAATTGCAACTCCGAGAAGCTGCATAATAATCGAGCTGTTGATGTAGGGAGTGATTGACATAGCGAAGATTGTTCCGTATGTGAACGCACTACCTGTCATTAAGCTCAGATAAGTTAAAATGTTGTTGCCCTTACCGATATCAATTTCGTCTGTTATATCAAGGAACGGAACGGGAATTACCGAGCCGATTCTGAATATAAGTACGATAAAGGCTGTGAATAAAAGCTTTTTGCGGATGTCCTTGTCTTTAAATGCGTTAACGATAGTTTGAATCATTTAAAGCACCTCCACCTTACCGCCTGCTGCCTCAATCTTTGTCTTTGCAGTTTCGCTGAACTTGTCAGCCTTTACGGTAAGAGCCTTGGTGATTTCGCCCTTGCCGAGAACCTTGATTCCGTCGAGAGCCTTCTTGATAAGACCGCTCTCGATAAGGCTCTGTGCGTCAACAGTTGCGCCGTCCTCAAATCTTTTTTCAAGGTCCGATACGTTAACTATAGCGTATTCGCTTGCAAAGATATTATTGAAGCCTCTTTTGGGAAGTCTTCTCTGGAGGGGCATCTGGCCGCCCTCGAAACCGGGGCGTCTGCTATATCCTGAACGAGATTTCTGGCCCTTCTGGCCCTTACCTGCTGTTTTGCCCTGACCTGAAGCAGGACCGCGGCCGATTCTCTTGACCGCCTTCTTTGAACCCTCAGCAGGAGCAAGTTCATGTAATTTCATAGCTTTACTCCTCCTTATTCTTCTACGATTGTTACAAGATGTACAATCTTCTTGATTTTACCCTGAGTCTGTGCGTTATCGGGCTGAACGGTTACGTTACCGATTTTACGGAGACCGAGGGAGTGGGCTGTGGCAATCTGGTCCTTCTTACAGCCGATTAAGCTCTTTGTAAGCTTGATTTTTACATCTGCCATTTTAACCCCTCCTTAACCTACGATTTCCTTAACGCTCTTGCCTCTTATAGCAGCAACCTCTTCAGCAGTTCTGAGCTGGCTGAGACCGTTGATTGTTGCTCTGACAACGTTACAGGGATTGTTTGAACGAATTGCCTTTGTACGGATATCCTTAATGCCTACTGTTTCAACAACGGCACGGACCGGTCCGCCGGCAATAACTCCGGTACCCTTGGGAGCGGGGAGAAGAAGAACTTCGCCTGCGCCGAATTTACCGGTGATTTCGTGAGGAATTGTAGTTCCTCTGAGTGAAACTCTTATAATATTTTTCTTAGCATCTTCAATGCCCTTGCGGATAGCATCAGGAACCTCGCCTGATTTGCCGATTCCGAAGCCAACGAGTCCCTGACCGTCGCCTACGACTACGAGAGCTGAGAACTTAAAAATTCTACCGCCCTTTACAGTCTTGGATACACGGTTGATAGCAACAACTCTTTCTTCAAGCTCTATTGAAGATACGTCAATCTTATTATTTACCATAACAATATACTCCCTTCTTTAGAACTCAAGTCCGCCTTCACGTGCGCCGTCTGCGAGAGCAGCGACTCTTCCGTGATATACGTAACCGCCGCGGTCAAATACGCATTCCTTAATGCCCTTATCTGCGGCTCTTTCTGCTAATTTCTTACCAACAGCCTTAGCTGCTTCAACGTTTCCGCCGTACTCGGTAAACTCCTTCTCAACCGTTGACGCCTGGGCGAGAGTTACGCCGTTAACATCGTCAATAAGCTGAGCGTATATGTTTGCGAGGGAGCGATATACGTTAAGTCTCGGACAATCAGCTGTTCCGTTAATCTTACCGCGAACACGAATGTGACGCTTCTGTCTTGCTTTATTAGAATCCTGTCTTGAAACCATTGTAAGTCACTCCTTTCTTTATTTCTTACCTGCTTTGCCTTCCTTGCGGCGGATATGCTCATCAGCATATTTGATTCCCTTACCCTTGTACGGCTCGGGCGGTCTCTTCTCGCGAACCTGAGCTGCGAACTGACCTACCTTCTGCTTATCAGCTCCGCTGATAACGATAGTCGTCTGGGTGGGACATTCCAATTTGATTCCTTCAGGCGCTTCCATAATAACGGGGTGTGAATAACCGAGAGTGAGGTTGAGCTTATTGCCGCCCTCAAGCTGTACTCTGTAACCAACGCCGTTGATTTCAAGCTTCTTTGAGAAACCTGTTGTAACACCTGTGACCATATTTGCAACAAGAGCTCTGTAAAGACCGTGAAGGCTTCTGTGCTCCTTGTCGTCGGAAGGTCTTGAAAATTTAACCTCGCTGCCGTCGACATCAATTTTGATGTCCTTGTTGACGCTCTGTGTAAGAGTTCCGTTCGGACCCTTTACGGTAACAGTATTATCGTCGTCAACTTTAAAATCAACTCCGGCAGGAATTACGATAGGCTTTAAACCGATACGTGACATCCTCTACTGCACCTCCTTACCAAACGAATGCTAATACTTCGCCGCCAACATTAAGCTTGCGGGCTTCTCTGTCTGTCATGATACCTTTTGAGGTCGATACGATAGCGATACCGAGACCCTTCATTACCTTGGGCATCTCCTCTACAGAGCTGTAGATTCTGAGACCGGGCTTTGAAACTCTTCTGAGACCTGTAATAACCTGGCTCTTATTCTCGCCGTACTTGAGCGTAACTCTTATAACGCCCTGCTTGTCGTCCTCAATTACTTTATATGATGCGATATAACCTTCATCAAGAAGAATCTGAGCGATTGCCTTCTTCATATTTGATGCAGGAATATCTACTATTTCGTGCTTTGCTGAATTGGCATTACGAATTCTTGTAAGCATATCAGCAATAGGGTCTGTAATATGCATTGATATTTCCTCCTTATAAATTTAGCAATTCTCAAATCTTACCAAGATGACTTCTTTACTCCGGGGATTTCGCCCTTATGAGCGAGCTCGCGGAAGCAGATACGGCATACGCCATACTTACGAAGATAAGCATGAGGTCTACCGCAGAT
>CAMVRG010000006.1 GCA_947169815.1 uncultured Clostridia bacterium
GATAAGAATTTTGAATATATAATCAAAGAGGGAATATCCCAGAAGGAGTGCGGCGCGCATATTCTCGACGTAAACGTCGGGCTGCCCGAAATCGACGAGGGCGAAATGCTGACAAGGGCGGTGTACGAGCTTCAGTCAGTTCTGTCAACCCCCTTACAGCTTGATTCCTCAGACCCTGAGGCTATGGAAAAGGCGCTTCGTATCTATAACGGAAAGCCGCTTATCAACTCCGTTAACGGAAAAGAGGAGTCAATGAATAAAATCTTCCCGCTCGTTAAAAAGTACGGCGGCGTGGTCGTATGCCTCTGCCTTGACGAGAGCGGAATACCCGAAAGCGCGAAGGGAAGAATAAAAATTGCCCAGAAGATAATCGAAAGGGCGAAGGATTTCGGAATTTACAAAAAGGATTTGGTAATCGACGCGCTTACCCTCACTATAAGTACGGATAAAAATAACGCCGTTGAAACCTTAAAGGTTGTCGACTACGTTAAAAATACTCTCGGCGTAAATACCGTGCTCGGCGTATCGAATATATCCTTCGGACTCCCGAACCGTGAGGCGATAAATACCGCCTTTTATTCCCAGGCGCTTATGACGGGGCTTTCGGCGGGAATAATCAACCCGAAATCACAGAGTATGATGAACGCCTATTACGCCCATAACGCGCTCGCGGGGCTTGACGATAACTGCGAGGAATATATTAACTCTGCGGTTACGGTTGAACAGGTAACACAGGAAACTAAGCTCAGTCTTGAAGAGGCTATCTTCAAGGGAATGAAGGACGAAAGCGCAAGGTGCGCGAAACACCTTCTTGAAACAACTAAGGCGCTTGATATAATTAAAGAGCATATTATCCCCGCGCTTGACAGAGTCGGCGACGGCTTTGAGAAAAACACTCTGTTTTTACCCCAGCTTCTTATGAGCGCGGACGCGGCTAAATCGGCGTTTGACGAAATAAAGGCAAGCATTACGCTCAGTGGCACGCCTCAGGTAAAGGGCGAAAAGGTAATAGTTGCAACGGTTGAGGGCGATATCCACGATATAGGGAAAAATATCGTCAAGGTGCTTCTTCAGAATTACGGCTTTGACGTTATCGACCTCGGAAAGGATGTAAAATGCGAAACCGTGCTTGAAGAGGCGCTTTCCCGAAACGTTAAGCTCGTCGGACTTTCGGCGCTTATGACGACTACCGTTCCCAATATGGAAAAAACGGTAAGGCTTCTTCACGAAAACAGCGACGCTAAAGCCGTAGTCGGCGGAGCGGTTCTTACTAAATCCTACGCCGATATGATAGGCGCTGATTTCTACGCAAAGGACGCTATGGAAACCGTAAGAATAGCGCAGGAATTCTTCAAATAAAAATAACACCCCCCGCTGCATTTCGGCAGCGGGGGTTTTCTTTATATACAATCAGTATAATTAATCTGCTGAGAAGCGGAACTCGGTTACGGTCTTGAATTCCTCGTTTGCCTTAACGCCCCAAAACGGGAACTTATCGGGGAAGTTTACCGTGTCGGGATAAAACTGAGTTTCAAGCGCCGCGCCTCTTCGGTAGGTTACGAGGCTGTCGCCCTTGCCGACGGTGTAGTCCTTTGAGAGCCAGCCGCCGCAGTAAAGCTGAATTCCCGGGAGGTCGGTATAGACCTCCATTTTTCTTCCGCTCTCTCTGTCCTCAAGAACCGCGGCTTTGGCGAGCTTTCCGTCCTTATTTCTGAGGCAGTAGTTGTTGTCGTAGCCTATGCCGTCGATTATCGCTCTGAACGGCTCGTCGATTCTGTCGCCGATTTTATGAGGATATGTAAAGTCCATCATAGTTCCCTTAACCTCTGAGAGCTCGCCCGTCGGGAGCTGGCTTTCGTCGGTTTCGGTAAAGTAGTCGGCGAGGATTTCAAGATAGTGGTTCTCTACGGTTTCGCCGCTCTTTCCCGAGAGGTTGAAATACGCGTGGTTAGTAACGTTTGCAACGTTGTTTTTACTGCTTAAAACCGTATATTCTATACGAAGAGTATTATCGTCGGTCAGCGTATACTTTACCTTCATTGAAAAGTCGTTCGGGAAGCCGTCCTCTCCGTCAGGGGAAAAGCGGCTGAAAATAATATAGTTATCCTCCGCCTCGTCAACCTCCCAGTTAGTAAAGGAAAAGCGTCCGCCGCCGTGAAGGGTCCACGTTCCCTGATTTTTCGGCGTGTTATATTCCTTACCCTCAAAGGTAAATTTTCCGTCGCGGATACGGTTAGCCCAGCGCCCTACTACTAAGCCCTGATAACCGTAATCGGGGTTGAGATAGTCCTTCGGATTATCAAAGCCGAGTACAACGTCGGCGAGGTTTCCCTCTCTGTCGGGGACGTAAAGAGACTGAATTCCCGCGCCGAGAGTCTGAAGAACGGCGTACATCCCGTTTTTATTTGAAATTTTATAGGTATAAACGGGCTCGTTTTCGTTTATATATCCGAATAAGGTTTTTTCTGTCATAAAAGCACCTCCGTTTTCTAAAGAAATTATATATTATTTATTACATAATTTCAATACTCTTGACTTTTTAATTTCCTTAGTATATTATAATAACAAAATATTACAAATTAGTTAAAATTTGTTACAGAAAAGGCGGAAGGACTATGGCTTTTATTGTATCAGTAATGAGATATATTGCCCCCGCGGCGGCGGTAATAATACTTTTTACCTGTATTATTTCGCTTTTCAGAAACCGTCCGAGGGTTCATACGCTCGCAAGACTTGTTAACGAAAAAACGGGCGAGAGCATAGATATTGACCACTGGGAAACCTCGATAGGAAGGGCAAGGTCTAACGATATTGTTCTTCGGTTTGCGGGGATTTCGCGTTTCCACGCGGTTATCGCGAAAAAGAGGCGCGACTGGGTAGTGAAGAATACGACGGTCTATGAGCCGGGAATACTCTCCTATCTTCCTGAGGGGATAGTTAATTTCATAAAGGCGAAGGCTGCGCCTCCCGTTCCCGTTTTCGTAAACGGAAAGGAGATTGACTCCCGCGCGGTTATTGAAAACGGAGATATTATAAAAATCGGCGAGGTAGGGCTCAAATTTGAATGCGACGAGGCGCTTTCAAACCAGAGCAGACAGCAGATGAGAACGGCTTATAATAACACTAACGTTGCTTACGGAGTTCTTGTGGATATTAAGACAAAGCGCCCGATATACCTTAAAAAGCAGGACGTATTAATCGGACGCGGAAACGACTGTGATATTCAGATTATGTCTCAGGCGGTCAGCGCAAACCACGCGCGTATTCATAAAACGAGCCGCGGATGGGCGGTATCGGATTTAGACTCTCATAACGGAACAAAGCTTAACGGACGTTTTATAAATCAGCCTCAGCTGATATTTGACGAGGATATGCTGACCTTCGGCGATAAAGTATTTATCTTCTACGAAAAGTAAGGAGTTACTATGGCAAAAAAGTATAAAAAAGCGACTAAAATAAAGCCGATAAATAATTTCCTTTTACTGTTTATTCTATCGGTTTTTCAGATAGGGACGGGCTATTTAGCGGCGTCGTGCGGAGAAAAATTTGCTTTGTCCGCCCTGATTGCCCTGCTCGGTCTTGTTGCGGTTGAATGGATATATCTTATCTTCTTTTACACCGCGTTTCACAGAAGAAATTTCGAGCTTGAACTTATAGCCTTCTTCCTTTCGGGAGTAGGGCTTGTAACTATCGGAAGCGTTTATCCCGAGTCGGCGTTTAAACAGCTTTTTATGGTGCTTGCGGGAATAGCGGTATTCATTTTTCTTGTTTTCCTTATGGGAAACGTTGATTTATGTATGAAGCTCAGACCGTTTGTGGCAATCGGCGCGATACTATTTTTATTCGTGAATATCGTTCTCGGTATGATGCATAAGCTAAACGGCGCGGGAAACTGGATTGAGATTGCGGGCTTCCGCCTTCAGCCCTCGGAATTCGTAAAGGTTGCCTTTATTTTCGTAGGCGCGGCGACGCTTGAAAAAATCCAGACCTCTAAGAATATTATCCTTTTTATCGGCTTTTCGGTAGTGTGCGTGGGCTCGCTTATCGTTATACGCGACCTCGGAACGGCGCTTATATTCTTCGTAACGTTTCTGATTCTTGCGTTTATGAACTCGGGAGACGTTAAAACTATCGCCGCCGCGCTTACGGGCGCGGGTATGGGCGCGGCTATTCTTCTTAAATACCGCTCATACGCAATGAGGCGTTTTTCAAGCTACCGCCACGTTTTTGAGGACCCGTACGGAAACGGAATGCAGCAGACGAGGGTTCTCGTAGGTATGGCGAGCGGCGGTCTTTTTGGACTCGGTATCGGTAACGGCTACGTAAGAACAACCGCCTATGCCCCCGTATCAGACAGTATTTTCGGCGTAATCTGTGAGGAGTGGGGACTTCTTTTCGGAATTCTTCTTATACTCTCCTTTGTTGCGATTGCGGTTTCTGCTATCGTTAATTCAATAGCGTCGCGCTCGGCGTTTTATTCAATCGCCGCCGTTGCGGGAGCGGGACTCCTTCTTTTCCAGTGCGCACTCAACGTTTTCGGAATTACGGATATTCTTCCCTTAACGGGCGTTACAATTCCGTTCGTTTCGCTCGGCGGCTCGTCAATGATAAGCTGCTGGGGAATTCTCGCCTTTATTAAGGCGTCCGACGTAAGAACCTATAATTACCTTTCAAACAGAAATATAAAGCTTGCTGAAAAGGCTAAGGCGAAGGGAGGTAACGTAAGATGAAAATGATAAGACGCAGAGGATATTTTCTGCTAATTCTGATAATTGCGTTTCTTGCGGGTACGGGATTCCTTCTCTATACTTTTTTTACCAACGCCGATTCATGGGCGCTTAAAACCTATAATAAGCATTTATATAATTACGGAACTCTTGTAGGCGCGGGCACGGTGTACGATTCAGATAACGTCGAGCTTGCAAAAACCGTAGACAGAAAGCGCGTTTACGCCGAGGAGAGAGAGACGAGAAAATCGACTCTCCATATCGTAGGCGACCCGAAAAACTCGATTTCAACGGGCGTTCAGAAGGTTTACGGAACGAGGCTTACGGGCTACAATAAGGTTTTCGGCGTTTACTCGCTTAAAAAATACGGGAAGGGCGACGACCTTAAGCTCACGCTCGACAGCGAAATCTGTAACAGAGCTTACGAGGCGCTCGACGGACGTAAGGGTACTGTCGGAGTTGTTAACTATAAAACGGGCGACATAATATGCTGCGTTTCAAATCCGACCTATGACGTAAACAATCCCCCGAGCGCTAAGGAAATTGAAAACGACGAGGACTACGAGGGACTTTATATTAACCGTCTTTTCTCGGCGCACTACGTACCCGGTTCAACCTTTAAGATTGTAACGGCTATCTGCGCTATTGAGAATATTCCCGACGTTTTTGAAAGAACGTGGGACTGCGGCGGAAAGTATACGCCCTCAAAGGGTACCGATATTATCTGTAACGCGAACCACGGTCACAAGGTCGATTTTAAAACGGCTCTCGCCAAGAGCTGTAACTCGGTATTCGCTCAGCTTGCAATAGAACTTGGCGAGGATAAGCTTAACGAAACGGCGAAAAGGCTCGGAATCGGCTCATCGGTCAAGGTAAGCGGCGAGATAGAAGCCTATGCGGGAAAGTGGAATATTGACGGCGTCGCCGAGGATAAGCTCGGCTGGACGGGTATAGGTCAGGGCGATACAAGAATTGCGCCTATATCTATGCTCAGAATTGTGAGCGCGGTTGCAAACGGCGGTAACGCGGTTTCAATGAATATTGTTGAAAACGCTTTCTCTCAGGCAGGAAAGCGCCTTAATATCACGCTTCCCACAAATAAAACTCAGCTTATGGAGCCTCAGGTTGCCTCAACTATGAAGGAGATGCTGAGGAATAACGTTAAAGAGCAGTACGGCGATGGGCGCTACGAGGGGCTCAGCCTCTGCGCAAAGAGCGGTACGGCTCAGATAGACAGTAACGAAAACCATAATATCGCGTGGTTCACGGGCTTTATGGACGACGATTCCTGCCCCTACGCATTCGTTGTTGCGATTGAGCACGGTAACTCGGGCTCACAGACCGCGGGTCCCGTAGCCAACAAGGTTATGCAGGCGGTTGCGAAAAAATACAGAAAATAAATAATAAAACAAACGCGTTTTGCATAGTATTACCGAATAATAAAAGTCAGGTGATACTATGCAAATCGTAACGTTTAAACTTAAACCGCGCCAGATTTTCGGCGCAGTGCTCGCATTAACAGGGCTTATTGTTATAGCCCTGACCTTCGTTTCAAATCATAACGGAAAACCCGTTGACGCCAAGGCGGAAATAAGCTGCGCTACCGAGGATGAGAGGAAAAACTACCTTAAGTCCCTCGGCTATGAATTCAGCGAACAGCCCGAAAGCAAGGAAATAATTATCCCCGAGAGCTTTAACGAGGTTTACGGTGAATACAACGAAATACAGAAAAAGCAGGGCTTTGACCTTGAGGAATACAAAGGGAAAACCGCCACGCTTTATACATATAAAATATCGAACTATAAAGGGAACGATAATGTCATAGCCGACCTTATGGTAGCAGACGGAAAGCTGATAGGAGCCGACCTCTGCGACCCCTCGGCTGAGGACGGCTTTCTCATAGAGCTTACTGAAAATGGAACGACTTGATAAAATTATTTCCCATAAACTGAATATCACGCGCTCCGAGGCTAAGTCGCTTATAAAAAGCGGCTCGGTTTCGGTCAACTCACTCCCCGTAAAATCGGGGGATATCAAGATTGGGGAAAACGATAAAATAAGCGTTGACGGAAAAGAGCTTGATACCGAAAAGTTTGTATATATTATGCTCAATAAGCCTGAGGGAGTAGTATCGGCGAGCGAGGACAAAAACGAAAAAACCGTTATTGACATACTCCCGGAGGAAATGAAAAGAAAAAACCTTTTCCCTGCGGGCAGGCTTGATAAGGATACGACGGGCTTTGCGCTTATTACCGACGACGGCGGGTTTGCCCACGAAATTCTCAGCCCTAAGCGCCACGTTGAAAAAACGTATATCGCTTATCTTGACAAACCCTTTGACGCGGAGGTAGTCAGGGCGTTTGAAAGCGGAATGACGCTCGGGGATGAAAGGCTTCTTCCCGCGAAGCTCAGCCCTGTCAGAAACGACTTTACGCGCGCGGAAATTGTAATTTCTCAGGGAGTTTACCACCAGATTAAGCGGATGTTTAAAAAGTTCGGGATAACGGTTATTAAACTTAATAGAATAAAAATAGGTAATTTGTCTATCGACGAAAGCCTTGCCCCAGGAGAGGCAAGGTATATAACCGAGAAAGAATTGTTATTGATAAAGAAGTAATACACAAGATATTGTATTATTTGTTTACTTTGGTTATTTTCTACAATTTTTAGAATATTTTTTTGTTAAAAAGGTTGCAAAAACATTAAGCCTCTTGTATAATATATACAAATGACTTAATGTTTTTTTGTGCATAATTATAAGGATTATGAATTCTATCGGAGGTCGATAATATGCCGAACAGATTATTTCAGGGAATTATAAACCAGATGAGAGAAGCGATTGACCGCGTTATCGGAGTTGTTGACGAGAGCGGAAACATCATCGCCTCAAGCGAGCTTGGAATGATTGGCGAGGTAAGAAAGGGCGTTATTGCGGCAGGAGTTTTTAACGGTCCGCTTATCTGCGTTGATTCGTCAACCTATAAGGCTTTCGGCGATAACGTTCATCCCGAATACGCCGTTTTCGTTGAGGGCACGGACGAGACAAGCCGTCACTATGCGGGGCTTATCGCTATTTCTCTTGAACAGATAAAAAAGAGCAACGACGAAAAGTTTGACCGCTCTAATTTCGTAAAGAACGTAATTCTTGACAATATCCTACCCGGCGATATTTATATCAAGTCGAGAGAGCTTCATTTTAATAATGACGCGTCCCGCGTTGTATTTCTTATAAGGATTACAAAGCCCGTTGAGATTTCGGTATTCGATATCGTTCAGAATTTCTTCCCCGATAAGTCAAAGGATTTTGTTATTAATATTAACGAAACCGATATCGCGCTTATTAAAGAGGTAAGACCGAATATTGATACTAAGGACCTCGAAAAGCTTGCGCAGTCAATCTGCGATACGCTTTCGACTGAATTCTATTGCAGCGCTATCGTAGGTATCGGCGTATGCGTTACGGGTATCAAGGAGCTTGCAAAGTCCTTTAAGGAAGCTCAGGTTGCCCTTGAGGTCGCCAAGGTATTCGATAACGAAAAGTCGATTATAAGCTACGAAAACCTCGGTATTGCAAGACTTATCTATCAGCTTCCCACAACGCTTTGCGATATGTTCTTAAAAGAGGTATTCAAGAAGGGCTCGATTGATTCTCTCGATTCCGAAACCCTATTTACGATTCAGAAGTTCTTTGAGAATAATCTTAACGTATCCGAGACCTCAAGAAAGCTTTTTGTTCACAGAAACACGCTCGTTTACCGTCTTGAAAAGATTAAGAAGCTGACGGGGCTTGACCTCAGAGAGTTTGACGACGCTATCGTATTTAAGGTAGCGCTTATGGTAAATAAATACCTCTCCTCAACTCCCGTAAAATACTAAAAAATAAAGGCTTACGCAGCGCGTAAGCCTTTTAGTTTTATTTTCAGAAGCCCGAAAATTCGCTTATGTCGGGAACTGAACCGCTTCCCGTCGCGGCAAAAATTCCGAAAACGGCTATTGCAATACCTATAAGAATTGCCAAGATACCGAGAACGATAAATATTATGAGCGCGATTTTATTGAGCTTTTTTGCGTCCTGCGCCTCTTTTATAAGGTTAGGGTCGCCTATGCTCTGCGCCTTGCGGATTGCGTCGTTTCCCTTTACTATTCCTATAATTGAGCAGACAAGGGTAACTATCTGAGCAAAAATAAGGAAGATAAGCGAAACTATACCGAGCGTTCTTACGTTTGAAATATCGTTTTTTATCTCGGTATAATACGGATTAAAGGGCTGCTGATACGCGGGAGCGTAATTGAACTGCTGAGCCTGGGACTGCACGGGATTGGTAAGCTGCGCCCCGCAGTTAGTGCAGAAAGCCGCGTTATCATCGAGTTGCATATTACAGTTAGGACATATTTTCATAACGTCATCTCCTTTCCCTCTCATTATAATATGAGATATTGAGATATGTCAATCTTTATATTGAATCCGAAAGTAATAATGATTATATTTTTCGGAAAACAGGATGCTTCCGTTGCGGAACATTAATATATTATTTTATTAAAGGTATTGCGCTTGGCGGCTGTTTTTGGTATAATTTTTTCATAAATTATTGTAAATGAGGGCATAAGATGGAAAGAAAGAACCCAGGAGAGGAGCGGAGGTCATATCTGAGAAGAAAATACCTTGAAAAAGGTATTGCCTCAATGACCGACAGCGAAATTCTTGAGCTTTTTCTTTTTTATGCCGTTAAAAAAGAGGACGTAACCGACGTCGCCGAGCGTATGCTCAGCCGTTTCGGAAGCTTTGAAGGAATTTTTTTCGCCGATATTGAGGAGCTTAGCAGGGTTGACGGGTTAAGCCGTAACTCCGCGGCGCTTTTCCACCTTGTGTGCGATACCGCCTCAGCCGAGAGACAGAGCCGAAACAGAGACGTTAAGAAAATTGAGAGCGCAAGCGACGCGCTGAGCTTTGCCGAAAACATGCTCTCAAAGCTCATATATGAAAGACTAATCGTAATAACGCTTAATGAGAAAAATGAGATTATTAAGTGTAACGATATAGCTGAGGGAACAGTTAACGCTACCGACGTCGGGCTCGTTAAGATAGTCAAGTGCGTAATCAACGATTCTGCGTCATCTATTATTCTTGCTCATAATCACCCTATGGGAAGCGCTCTCCCCTCAAACGCCGATATTATGCTGACAAAGGCGCTTTATAACTCGCTTATAAACGCGGGAGTTGAGCTGAAGGACCATATAATAGTCGGTAAAAACGAAACGCTTTCGATGAGGAGCGACGGGAGCTGCGCCGTATGCTTTACCGAAACGGGGGAGGGCTGATATGTCAAGAGAGCTTTCAAGAGCGGGACACAGACAGAGAGCCCGCGACTCGTATATAAAAAACGGTCTTACGGGTATGCCGTATCACAATATAATAGAGTTAATTCTTACCTACGCTATACCGAGGCGCGACGTAAAGGAGATTGCTTACAGAGTAGTTAATCATTTCGGCGGAGACCTTGAAAAAGTATTTTCAGCCGACATATCTGAGCTTTGTAAAATCGACGGAGTCGGCGAAAACGCGGCTTTACTTATTAAGCTTTTCGGGGATATTCCGAGGCGGATATACAGCGCGGCGGAAAAACAGAGCGGCGCCGTTATCAACAGCTATACAAGAGTTAAGGAATACGTTGAAAACAACCTCTCCTCGCTTGGGGAAAATGAGCTGAGAGTTATGTGCCTCAACAATTCAAGCGAGGTTATATGTTGCGAAAGGCTTTACGGCGGCGCGAACTTGAAAAAGGACATCGAGCCGCTTAAAATAATTGAACACGCGCTTATCAATAAGGCGGCGTCGGTTGTTCTTATAAGAGTTAAGCCCGACGGGGAATATAAGCCCGACGAGGACGACATCAGGTGCGTAAGCAGGCTGAGTAAGTCGATGAAGCACCTTGAGCTGAACTTCAACGACTATGTAATTATCGGAAAAAACGGAACGTTTTCAATGACGTACGATTTCGATTATCTTAAATATTTTGACTGAACGGAGAAGGAAAAATGAACTTTAACGATTTACCTAACGGAATGCAGGAGGGCTTCGTAATCCTCAAAAAATGCGAAGAAAAAAAGACGAGAAACGGCTCGTCGTACCTCGATTTGATTATCGCCGACAGGGATGGCGAAATGAGCGCGAAGCTCTGGGACTTCAGCGGCGGCGCTTTCGAGCAGGATATGGTAGTCAAAATAAGGGGAAACGTTGAGCAGTATAACGGAAAGGACCAGTTCCGCGTATCCCAGATAAGACCCGCCAAGGACAGCGACGATTATAATCTTTCGGACCTTGTTCCCGTATCTGAAATAGGCGGAGAGCAGCTTTTTGAAATGATGAGAAGCAAGGTTGAGGGCTTTAAAAACGAAACCTTAAAAGCCGTCGTACTTAAAGTTATTGACGGGAAAAAGGATAAGCTTGTAATCTGCCCTGCGGCACTCAGACTTCATCACGCTCTTGTAGGCGGTCTTATGTACCACACAATGAGCATAATAAGAATGGCGGAGGAGATATGTAAGGTTTATCCGAATATAAACAGGGAGCTTCTTATCTCGGGCGCAATTTTACACGACGTTGCTAAAACCTGGGAGCTTGAAACGGGCGATACGGGGCTTGCTAAGGGTTACACAACCGAGGGCGAGCTTATAGGACATCTTGTAAAGGGCGCTATGTATGTTGAGCAGGCGGCTGAGGAGCTTGGGCTTGAGGGCGAGGAAATCACTCTTCTTGAGCATATGATTATCTCCCACCACGGCGTTCCCGAATTCGGCGCGGCAGTCCGCCCGATGTTCCTCGAGGCTATTGTTCTTTCAATGCTCGATAACCTTGACGCAACTATATGGGAGGTAAATACCGCTACGGATAAAACTGACGTCGGTTCTTTTACCGACAGACAGTGGGCGCTTGATAACAGAAAGCTCTATAACCACGGGCTTTCCTCAACAAAGCACGTAGTAAATTTCGCTGAAGAGGAAAACGAAAATGGGAATGACTAACGACGTTTCGCAGGACAGATGGAGCGAAATATCAATAATAATTGACCCGAGGGACGTTGAGCTTGCGGGCTCGGTAGCTAATATGACCGTACCGTACGGAATTTATATTGAGGATTACTCCTCTCTCGTTGAGGAAACGCTTGAGATAGCGCATATTGATTTAATTGACGAGGCGCTTCTTAACAAGGACGCGAGCAAGGCGATAATCCACGTATATATCAACCCCGAGGAAAATCCGCTCGAGGCGGTTTCGTTTATAAAAGAGCGCCTTGACGACTGTAAAATAGAAAATGAAATACTTATATCCGACTGCCGCGTTGAGGACTGGCAGAACAACTGGAAACAGTATTTTCATCCTATGCCGATAGGAAAAAAGCTTCTTATCCGTCCGCTCTGGGAAAACGAGTTTGACGCGGGGGAGAGAAGGGTTCTTAATATTGAACCGGGGCTCGCCTTCGGAACGGGCTCCCACCCGACTACAAAGCTTTGTCTCGAAACGCTTGAGGATTATGTAAAAGAAAACAGCCGAGTTCTTGACATCGGCTGCGGAAGCGGAATTCTTTCAATAGCCTCCCTCCTTCTCGGAGCTCAGAGCGCAACGGGCGTTGATATCGACGCGCTCGCCGTTAAAACCGCAGCTCAGAACGCGAAGGAAAACGGCTTTAACGAGGATAAGATACAGTTTTTAAAGGGCGACCTCTCAGATAAGGTCAGCGGAAAATATAATTTAATAGTAGCAAATATAGTCGCCGACGTAATAATAAGATTCAACGAACAGGTCGGACGCTTTCTTGAGGAAGGCGGAATTTATATTACGGGCGGAATAATTGAGCCGAGAGAGGACGATGTACTTAAATCCTTCGGCGAGAACGGCTTTTCCGTTATTGAACGGAGAGAGAATAACGGCTGGCTTGTATTTGTATTAAAAAAATAACGGAGCAGGCGCTCCGTTATTTTTTTATCCTGTTTTAAGAAGAAGGCGGATTTTGTCGGAAATCATAGCGATAAATTCCGAATTAGTCGGCTTACCGCGTTCAGAATCTATTGTATATCCGAAAAACGACGAAAGAACGTCTACGTCGCCTCTGTCCCACGCGACCTCGATAGCGTGACGTATAGCGCGTTCAACGCGGGACGCGGTCGTTGAATACTGCTTGGCTACCGTGGGGTAAAGAAGCTTTGTAACCGAGCCGAGCATTTCGGGATTTGTTATGCAAAGCGTGATTGACGTACGGAGATACTGGTATCCCTTAATGTGAGCGGGAACTCCTATCTGGCGCATTATATCCGAAATTATAACCTCAACGTCGTCGTTTTTTGAGCGGTAGGGCTTCTCGCTTTTCGTATTGCGCCAGCTTATCAGCTTTTCAAGACGCGCGGCAACGGTTACGGGATTAACGGGTTTAATAAAATAGTAATCCGCTCCCGCCCCTATTATCTGGCTTTCAAAGTCGGGAGAGTCTATCGCCGAAATCAAAACCGCAATCGGCTTAACGCTGAGACCTGAGGAGAGGTGTTCAAGCACCTCGAGCCCGTCCGCGCCGGGCATAAAAGCGTCCATAACTACCGCGTCGTAGCTCTCCGCGTTTAAGCGGCGTATAATCTCTTCTCCGTTTCTTTTGCAAAGGGTTACTTCATATCCGAATTTATTCAGCTCGCCTTCACAGCTTTTTCCGAACTCCTCGTTTTCATCGGCAACAAGTATTTTAATTCTTGTTTTCATATGAGTGCTCCTTTCGTGTGTTTTTTGAATAAAGAACATGTTTTTTAATTCTTCCACATAATACCATATAATTTTTCAAAATGCAATAGAAAATCATATAAAAATATGAAAAAAATACTCATTTTTCTTCAGATTTCAATTTTCACGCGGGATTTTTGCCCGAAACAGCGTTATAATTTACACAATGGTTACAAATTTTACAAAAAAATAACTAAAAACACTTGCATATAAATTCAATTTGTTTTATTATATATAAGTATTAATGGGGCAGTGTCCCCGAAGGACAATAAATTTTATGTATTGATTGGAGTTTAAGCCGTGATTGAATTTAAAGACGTAACTAAGATATATGACAGTAACGGCACCAAGGCGCTCGATAACGTTAATATTAAAATTGACGACGGCGAATTCGTATTCGTCGTAGGCTCTTCGGGCGCGGGTAAAAGTACCTTCCTCAAGCTGATAATGCACGAGGAAAAGCCGACCGAGGGAGAGGTTATCGTTAACGGATATTCCTCGGAAACCTTAAAGAAAAGACAGATTCCTTATTACAGACGTACTATGGGTATAGTTTTCCAGGATTTCAGAATTATACCTAAGATGACCGTATACGATAACGTTGCGTTTGCTATGCGCGTTATCGGCGCTAAGGAAAAGGATATAAGAAAAAGAGTTCCCTACATACTCACGCTTGTAGGACTTTCAAAGAAGGCGCGCTCAATGCCCAACGAGCTTTCGGGCGGCGAGCAGCAGAGAGTTTCGCTCGCGAGAGCGCTTGTTAACAATCCCGACCTTATTATCGCGGATGAGCCCACGGGTAACGTTGACCCCGAAATGAGCCACGAGATTGTTGACCTTCTTACAAAGATTAATAATTCGGGAACTACCGTCGTAATGGTAACTCACGAGCACGAGCTCGTACGCTCCTTCCAGAGAAGAGTTATCGTAATTCAGAACGGCGCCGTAGTATCCGATACTCCCGACCCGACCTACGCTCAGTTTAAGACCGAGAAAAACGAAGAAGTAACTGATATGTACTACTTCGAGGAGGACGTTAAGCAGGAGCAGGTTCAGGACGTATTTGAAAATCTTGTATCAAACGAAGAGGCTGAGGAGGCTCCCGCTGAGGAGAACGGCGACGGGGAATTCGCCCTTTCAGAGGAAACCGACGCACCAAAAGCGACTGCAACCGAGGCTCCCGTAACGGATGATGATAATGAAGAGGGAGGTGAGCAGTAATGACGGCTTCAAGTTTAAAATACCTTGTTAAAGAAGGACTTAGAAATACGTGGACAAACCGTATGATGTCCGTAGCTTCAATATGCGTACTGCTCAGCTGTCTTGTACTTATCGGCTCGGCTACAATGATGTTTCTTAACGTAAATTCCGTTATCGACAGAATTGAAGACGAAAACGTTATTATGGTATATATTAAGGACGGAACCGACGATACGGCTATTACCGCTATGGGCGACAAGCTCAAGGGTATGAATAACGTTGCCGAGGTAGAATTCGTATCTAAGGAAAAGGCATGGGCTGACCAGCTTAAAACGATGGAGGACGCTCAGGCTAAGTTCTTTACCGAAATTAGTACGGATATTCCTCTTCCCGACGCATACAAGGTAACGGTTGAGGACCTCAATCAGTTTGGCAATACCGTTAAAGAGATTAAAAAGCTCGACAATATAGATACTATCCGCCAGAATACCGACCTTGCAAAGAAGCTTGATACGATAAGCAGGGGCGTAAGCATTATCGCTATCGCGATTATCGCGGTTTTATTCGCTATCTCGCTCTTTATTATTTCAAATACAATCAAGCTCACCGTATATTCAAGACGTCTTGAAATCAGCATTATGAAATCGGTCGGCGCTACGAACTCGTTCGTAAGGCTTCCGTTCGTTGTTGAGGGCGTTATTATCGGTATTTTATCGGGCGTGCTTTCGCTCGGGGTAGTATGGCTTGTATATAACTTTGCGATAAATCAGTTCGCCGACCTGTTCAATACAATGAGAATTGCGCCGCTCAGCTTTACTGATTACGCGCTCGCTATGCTCGGCGCGTTCGTCGGAATCGGCGTAATCAGCGGCGTCGGCGGTTCGCTTATAACTATGAGAAGATACTTAAATAAGGAAGGTAGTGAGATAAGTGCTATCTAAAAGAATAATGAAAGCTCTTTGCCTTATACTCAGCCTTTGTCTGATTTTTGCTACGGCCTTCGCCCTTCCGACGTTTGCCGAGGACGGTAACAAGACGAGCGTATCCGAGCTTCAGACCAAGAAGGATAAGATTAAAGAGAAAATTCAGGACGCGCAGGAAGAGATTGATAAGCTCGCAAAGCGCAAGGACGAAACGCAGGAAACTATAAGCGCTCTTGATAAGAAGATTTCTCTTCTTCAGGACCAGATTAACCTTCTTCAGAACGATATAGACGCTCTTAAGGACCAGATTCAGAAGACTCAGGACGACATAGATAAGACCGAGCAGGAAATCGTAAGGACTCAGGAGGAAATCGACAGAAAGCAGGCGGAATTCGACAAGACCTTCGCCGACTACTGTCAGAGACTCCGCGCTATGTACGTTTCGGGTAATACGAGTAACCTTGAGGTGCTTCTTACAAGCATTGATATAAGCTCGATTCTCACAAGGTCACAGATGATTAAGTCCGTATCACAGCAGGACAGCAGGACCCTCGACGACCTTATGAAGAAGATGGCTGAAATCGAGCGCGCTAAGGCTGAGCTTGAAAAGAAGCGTAATCAGTTAAAAGAGGATAAGAAGCTCCTTGAAGCGAGCAAGAAGAGTCTTGAAGAGAATATGGCGAGCGTAAAATCGTCCAAGAGCGAGCTCGATAAAGAGGTAAACAAGGCTAACGCTCTTATGCAGAAGCTCAGGGACGATACCTCGGAGTATCAGGAGAAAATTGAAACTAACGAGGCTCAGCTCAGACAGGTTCAGCAGGAAATCGACGCGGCGTACGCAAGAGCGTCAAGAGGCACGGGCTCAATCGCGGGCTCGAGAGGCGACGGCTCACACAGCGGAACGCTCAGCTATCCTACATATTCAAGAAGCGTGTCGGCGGGTTATCCTAACTATTCGAGCGGACGTTACCACGGCGGCGTAGACTTCAGATGTCCTTCGGGAACTAAGGTATGCTCTGCGGCTGACGGCGTAGTTATCGTTGCCAAAAACCTTAATTACAGCTACGGTCATTATCTTATTATCGACCACGGTAACGGACTTTCAACGCTTTACGCTCATAATACGACCCTTCTTGTAGGCGTAGGAGACCACGTATCAAGAGGTCAGCAGATTGCGTTCAGCGGCTCTACGGGTAACTCAACGGGACCGCACTGTCATTTCGAGGTGCGCGTTAACGGAACGAGAGTAAATCCGTGGAACTATTTATAATGTATATATAATATAAAGCGGGACGGCTCAGCCGTCCCGCTTATTATTTTGTAAAAATATTGAAAAAACTATTGACTTTTTTGGGATTTGGGTATAATATACAAACAGAGTTAGCACTCGGAGGTTGAGAGTGCTAACAAAAAACGGAAGGGGGATATGAAATGCTCGGCGAAAGACGTTCGGCGATACTCGGTCTTATTACAGATTATTATATTAAGACGGGCGAGCCGCTCGGCTCAAAGAACCTGTGCGAAATGCTCCCCTATTCCATCAGCTCCGCTACGATAAGAAACGAAATGGCGTTTCTTACCTCGCTCGGACTCCTTGAACAGAGACATACAAGCGGCGGCCGCGTACCGACTAAACGCGGATACAGATATTATGTTGATAATATTATAAAAGGCGAGACTGTTTCGGATTATGAAAAACAGAAAATTGACGAGGCGCTGAGCATAAACGCGTCTGACCCCGAAAGACTGCTTTCCGACGCGGCAAAGCTTCTCAGCGAGCTTACGGGCTGCGCGGCGTTTTATTCAACGGTTAAAGACCCGCTTGACTGCGTTCAGGGCGTTGAGCTTATCCCTGCGGGCAACTCAAAGGTTATGCTCGTAATGCTTTCGGTCGGAGGAAAGATAAAATCCTCGGTATGTACCGTAAAATGCCCCGTCGACGACGAGTTCAAAGAGATATTTTACAGCGTGACTCACGACTATTTCGTAGGCGTTCCGCTAAGCGACATAAGCCTTTCGCTCGTTCAGTCCACGGCGCCCCTGCTTAAAGGAAGAGTGTTCGATATGCTTCCCGTTCTGCTTTCGCTTTATTCGCTTTGCAGAGAGGCTTCCGAGGGCTCGCTTGAAATAAAGGGCGAAACCGCGCTGATTTCCCAGACGGAGCTCGGACATGACGTTTACAGACTTCTCGTTCTTCTTGCGAGAAAGGAAAAGCTTGACGGACTGCTTAACGATTTCGTCAGAACAAACGTCGCTACGGCGCTCTTCATAGGCGACGAAAACCCCGTTTACGAGCTTAAAAATACCGTAACGGCAATAGCAAAATTCGGATATAACGACGTTCAGACGGCTACCCTCGGTATTATAGGCTCGCTCAGAATAGATTACAGAGCAATTCTTCCGAGAGTTGACTATATAATAAAAACAGTATCCGAGCTTTTGAAGGAAGGAGGATTAAGATATGAGTAAAAAGGAACCGAAGGAAACTGCCGAGGCGGTTGAAGAAACAAAGGCCGCCGAGGAGGAAATAAAAGAAAATGACGAGGCCCCCGAGGCCGAGGAAAAAACTAAGGAAGAGGAGCTTCTCGAACAGCTTGAAGCGGCAAAGGAGGCGCACCTCAGAACTGCTGCCGAATACGCTAATTACAGAGCGAGAAGTGCAAAGGAAAAGGAACAGACCTTCAGTAACGCGAAGGGCGCGGTAATTGCCGAGATACTTCCCGTTATTGATAATATTGAAAGGGCGATAAGCGCTCCCGATTCAGACTTTGAATCGCTTAAAAAGGGAGTTGAAATGACTCTTGAAGGGCTTAAGACGGCGCTTGACAAGCTCGGCGTAGAGACCTTCGGCGAAGCGGGAGACAGCTTTGACCCGAACCTTCACAACGCGGTTATGCACGTTGAGGACGAAAGCCTCGGCGAAAACGTTATAACCGACGTATTCCAGAAGGGCTATAAAATAGGCGACAGAATTATAAGACCCGCAATGGTCAAAACGGCAAATTAATCAGTAAATAACTTGTAAAGGAGATAAATATTATGTCAAAGATTATTGGTATTGATTTAGGTACAACTAACAGTTGCGTAGCAGTTATCGAGGGCGGTGAGCCCGTAGTTATCACAAACGCTGAGGGCGCAAGAACTACCCCGTCGGTAGTAGCCTTCACAAAGGACGGCGAAAGAATGGTCGGCGCGGTTGCAAAGCGCCAGGCTATCACTAATCCCGATAAGACTATCGCTTCAATCAAGCGTCATATGGGCTCGGATTATAAGGTGAATATTGACGGTAAGGCTTATACCCCTCAGGAAATCAGCTCGATTATTCTTCAGAAATTAAAGAGCGACGCCGAGGCTTATCTCGGCGAGAGCGTAAAAGAGGCTGTAATTACTGTTCCCGCATACTTTACCGACTCACAGCGTCAGGCAACTAAGGACGCAGGTAAAATTGCAGGTCTTGACGTTAAGAGAATTATCAACGAGCCGACGGCTGCGGCGCTTGCTTTCGGTATTGATAAGGAAGAGGACCAGAAGGTTATGGTATACGACCTCGGCGGCGGTACCTTCGACGTATCCATTATTGAAATGGGCGACGGCGTTCAGGAGGTTCTTGCAACCGCGGGTAATAACCGTCTAGGCGGCGACGACTTTGACCAGAAGATTATGGACTGGCTCGTAGCTGATTTCAAGGCTCAGAACGGTATCGACCTTTCCGGTGATAAGATGGCTATGCAGAGAATTAAGGAAGCTGCCGAAAAGGCTAAGATTGACCTTTCGGGTATGACTACGGCTCAGATTTCTCTTCCCTTTATTACTGCCGACGCAACAGGTCCGAAGCACTTAGAGGCAACTCTTACAAGAGCTAAGTTCAACGAAATGACTGCTGACCTTGTTGAAAAGACAATGGGCCCCGTTCGTCAGACTCTTTCCGACTCGGGACTTTCAATGAGCGATATTGATAAGATTCTTCTTGTAGGCGGTTCAACAAGAATTCCCGCTGTTCAGGACGCTATCAAGAGCTTCGCGGGAAAAGAACCGTTTAAGGGAATCAATCCCGACGAATGCGTTGCTATGGGCGCGGCGCTCCAGGGCGGCGTACTCGGCGGCGACATCGAGGACGGACTTCTTCTGCTTGACGTTACTCCGCTTTCACTCGGTATTGAAACCATGGGCGGAATCAACACGGTTATTATTGAGAGAAATACTACTATTCCTACCAAGAAGAGCCAGATTTTCTCAACCGCTGCCGACAATCAGCCCTCAGTTGAGGTACACGTTCTTCAGGGCGAAAGACAGATGGCAGCCGATAACAAGACTCTCGGACGTTTCCACCTTGACGGAATTCTTCCCGCAAGACGCGGTGTTCCGCAGATTGAGGTAACCTTTGATATTGACGCAAACGGTATCGTTCACGTATCCGCTAAGGACCTCGGAACGGGTAAGGAACAGCAGATTTCAATTACCGCTTCAACTAATATGAGCAAGGACGATATTGATAAGGCTGTACGCGAGGCTGAGCAGTTTGCCGAAGAGGATAAAAAGCGTAAGGACGCTATCGACGCCCGCAACAACGCAGACCAGATGGTATACCAGACCGAAAAGCTTCTCTCCGAAGAGGGCGACAAGTTCTCCGCGGACGATAAGTCAGCCCTTGAAACAAAGGTAAATACTCTTAAAGAGGCTCTTAAAGGCGACAATATTGACGCTATCAAGTCAGCTCAGGAGGATTTGACAAACAAGTTCTATGAGGTTTCGCAGAAGCTTTATCAGCAGACTCAGCAGGCTCAGGGAGCTCCTCAGGGCGACCCGACTCAGGGCGCGGCAGGCGGAGCCGACGAGGGATATACCGACTACACAGAGGTAGACGATAACTAATATTTATTACGGGCGGAGTATTCCGCCCGTACATATAAATTTATATGGAGGCAGATATGCCCGATAAAAGAGATTACTACGAGGTGCTCGGCGTAAACCGTAACGCCTCGGACGATGAAATAAAAAAAGCATACAGAAAGGCTGCGAGACAGTATCACCCCGATTTACACCCCGACGACGCCGAGGCTGAGGCAAAGTTCAAGGAGGTCAACGAGGCGTACGAGGTTTTATCCGACGCCGATAAAAAGGCTAAGTACGACCAGTTCGGCTTTGCGGGCGTTGACCCGAATTACGGAGCAGGTCAGGGCGGCTTCGGAGGCGGTTTCGGAGGCTTTGACGGCGATATTGACCTCGGGGATATATTCTCCTCAATCTTCGGCGGCGCAGGCGGTTTCGGCGGAGGCTTCGGAGGAAGAAATCCGAACGCGCCGAGACAGGGACGCGATATTCAGACGGCTGTAACCATTACATTTGAAGAGGCGGCAAAGGGCTGTTCAAAGAATATCGAGGTTCCGCGCGTTGAGGAATGCTCTGAGTGTCACGGAACGGGCGCGGCGCCCGGTAAGTCGCTCAAGGACTGTCCCGAATGTAACGGAAGGGGCTACGTAACCTTCCAGCAGAGAGGAATTCTCGGCGGCTATACTACCGTTCAGCAGCCCTGTCAGCACTGCGGAGGAAAGGGTAAAATACCCGAGCAGCCCTGTCCGAAATGTAACGGCAAGGGCAAGGTAAGACGTAAGAACAAGGTTAAAATTGATATTCCCGCAGGCATTGACTCAAGGCAGGTTGTAACCGTAAGAGGCTACGGCGACGCGGGCTTTAACGGCGGACCGAGCGGCGACCTTAAGGTGGTTATCAACGTACGTCAGCACAAGGATTTCGAGCGCGACGGCTACGATATCTGGTACGAAAAGCACGTAAGCATAGTTGAGGCGACTCTCGGCGCGGAGCTCAGAGTGCCTACTCTTGAGGGCGACGTTAAGTACACTATGCCCCCGGGAACCCAGCCCAACGAGGTATTCAAGCTCAAGGGAAAGGGAATTCAGCGCCTTCGTTCAACGGGAAAGGGCGATTTATTCGTAAGAATAGTTGTCGATATTCCCAAAACCGTTACTGCCGAACAGAAGGAGCTTCTTGAAAAGTTTGACGAAACCTACGTTCCCCCGAAAACAAACGGAAAAAAGAGCTTTTTTGACAAGTTTAAATAAGAGGTAAAGCAGCGAATTTCTCGCTGCTTTCTTTTATTTTATAAAAATTTAAAATTACTATTTAATTATTTTATTATTTGTGGTAATATTAATATGTATAAGTATATGGTCTGTGTAAAACAAAGGAAGTTTTATTATGATTAAAAGGCTGATATCGGTTATACTTTCGTTTTGTCTTCTTCTCGGCGGAGTTAATACCTTCGGTATTGTATGCGCTGACGAGGGCGCGGCACCTCAGAGCGTTGACGCCCAGAGACAAAGCCTTCAGAGTAAGCTTGACGAAATTGATAAAAAGCTTAATTCCCTCGGAAGCCAGAGCAAGGAAACCGAGGAGTATATTCAGGCGCTTGACGAAAAAATAAGCTATCTTAACGAGCAGTTTATGCTCGCCAAGCAGGAGGCAAAGCGCGTTGAAACGCGGGTTGCAAACCTTGAAAAGAATATCTCTAAAAACGAGCAGGAGCTTAAGGACATTAAGGGCGAGGTAGCGCTTCTCGAGAGAAATATGCTTGTTTTGAACGAACAGTTTTCCGCTACTTATACGAGTTACTGTGACAGAATAAGAGCGATTTACGTAAGCTCTGTCCAGGCGAGCACGCTCTCATTTCTTATTGAAAGCGAAGGCGTTCAGAATCTTATGACGCGCCTTGAAATGATAAGGTCAATTTCCAGAAGGGACGTAAAGCTTCTTTCCGAGGTTAAGGAACAGACCGAGGAAATAGTCGAGACTAAGGAAAAGCTCGACGAAAAGAAAAAGACCCTGTCCGAGTCTCAGATTACGCTGAAAAAAAGTAAGGAAAGCCTTAAAACCGAAAAGGTTGAGCTACTTAAAAAGCAGGAGGATATGGCGGGTCAGCAGGCTGAAATTGAGGAGCAGCAGCTCGAGGCAAACAAGCTTCTTAAAAGACTTAATGATAAAACGAAAAAGTACGGCGAGTTCAGGGATATTACCCAGGCTGAGCTTGACGAGATAGACGAGGCTATCGCCGAGGCGGATAAAAAATACGCCGACCCCGAGCCCGAAACTACGACAACAACTACTAAGAAAAAAACCACAACTACTACAACGACTACTAAAAAGCACGGCGGAGAGCCGTCGGATACGACTGCAACAACAACTACTACGACGACAACCACTACCGCGGCGCCGACTACTGCTTCGGGCGATACGATAAGCCTTACCTATCCCTGCCCGAGCTATAAAAAGATTACCTGCGGCTTCGGAGCATATAAAGGTCACACGGGATGCGATTTTTCAACTAACGGAAACGAGAACCAGAAGATAGTAGCCGCCGAGTCGGGAACGGTAATTCTTGTAAAGCTGCTTGAATACAGCTACGGTCATTATATCGTTATACGCCACGATAAGAAAACCTTATCGGGCAAGACGGTATATACCCTTTACGCCCATAATAACGATATTATTGTGAGCGAAGGCAGCTACGTTAAAAAAGGACATCAGATAGCGTACAGCGGAACTACGGGTAACTCAACGGGACCGCACTGTCATTTTGAGGTAAGAGTCGGAGGCTCGGGCCAGAGCTACGCAGTTGACCCTGCAGGCTATCTTCCGTAATAATAAACAGAGGAGAGTAATACATTTTGAAAAACGCAGTTAAAAAGTTAATATGCATTTTACTGTCGGCGGTATTACTTTCGGCAGGGCTTTCGGTATTTGCCGACGAGCCCGAAACAAGCACTCAACCCGAAACAAGCACAACACAAACTGTCCTTGAGGAACCGACAAAACAGTCGGAAAAGGATAAGAAAAAAGCAAAGCAGGAGGCTAAAAAAACTCTTAAGGAGCAAAAGGCTGAGCTTCGCAAAAAGATGAAGGAAAACGAGGAAAAGCTCGCAAAGTTTGAGGGAAGCGCTAAGGAAACCGAGGAGTATATCGACGCGCTCGACGAAAAAATAGGCTATTTAAACGAGGAGCTTAACGTACTCGACGCAGAGGTTCAGGAATCTCAGAAGAAAATTGACGAGCTTGACAAGCAGATTAAGCCTATTGAAAAAGAGCTGAAAAAACTCGAAAAGCAGTATAACCGCGCTAAAAGAAAATACGAAAAGCTCAACAAGAGCTTTACTAAAACCTACGACGCTTACTGCCTGAGGCTGAGAGCTATGTATATAAGCGGCCACGACAGCGTTCTTGAGGCTCTTCTTTCGTGCGACGATTTGGAACAGTTCCTCAGCAGGTTTGAGATGATAAGAGTTATTGCCAAAAGCGATACGGCGCTTTTGAAAGAGGTAAACAGAAAGATTGGTCTTATAGTTACCGAACAGGACGGACTCAACGCGAAAAAGCAGGAGGTTGAGAAAACCCAAAAGGAGCTTTCCGTTAAGTCAGACGCGCTTCAGAAGGAAAAGGCTACGGTTGAGGAAAAACAGAAGAGCATAGCCGATACGAAGGTATCCCTTGCTCAGAACCGCGCCGAATCCGACAGACTCTTTGCGGAATACGCAAGAAAAATGCAGATTTATACC
Source organism: uncultured Clostridia bacterium (assembly GCA_947169815.1). GTDB lineage: Bacteria > Bacillota > Clostridia > Oscillospirales > Acutalibacteraceae > Eubacterium_R. The sequence goes on from CAMVRG010000006.1 coordinate 24,182, forward strand.
GAGTTCAGAAACGAGGACGAGGAGCTTATAAAGCAGGTTGAGCAGGAGATTGACGACCTTCTCAGCGGACTTAAGGACCCGAGCGAAATCACAACCGTTAAAAATCCCGAGCACGACGAGAGCAAGGTAACGGGCGAATACGAGGGCGACGGCGAGCTTTTCAGCCGTTCAAACGCGGCGCTTAGCCTTACCTACCCCGTACCGGGTCATTACGGCGTATCCCAGCCTTTCGGCCATTACCGAAACGGAAGGGCGCATACGGGAATAGATTTCCCCTGCCCGACGGGCTCTAAGGTCGTAGCGGCTCAGAAGGGTATAGTCATAACCGTAAAAAGGCTGAATTATTCATACGGCTACTACGTTATGGTCTACCACGGAACCGACGCAAAGGGAAGAAAGGTTGTAACTCTTTACGCGCATAATTCCTCAATTCTTGTTTCGGTAGGTCAGAGCGTAAGAAAAGGACAGCAGATAGCCAAAAGCGGCTCTACGGGTAACTCAACGGGACCGCACTGCCACTTTGAATTAATACTTGACGGAAGCAAGGTAAACCCCAAGAACTATTTAAGTAAATAACTATGAATAAAATGAATTATCAGAAAGAGCTTGACAAAATAACTGAAAAAATTGATATAAATAAAGCGCCGCGGCTTTTGCTTCACGCCTGCTGCGCCCCGTGCTCAAGCTACGTGCTTGAATACCTTTCGGAGTATTTCGACATTACGGTTTATTACTATAATCCGAACATATCCCCCGAGGGCGAGTTTATTAAGCGGTACGAGGAGCTTAAAAGACTTATTAAGGAAATGCCTCTTAAAAATGAGGTTAAGCTCATTAAGGGCGTTTATCGCTATGAGGATTTCCTCGATATAGCCGAGGGGCTTGAGGAGTCGCCCGAGGGCGGCGAGCGGTGCTTTAAGTGTTATGAAATGAGACTTGAGAAAACCGCCGCGCTTGCAAGGGACGAGGGCTTTGATTATTTTTGCACGACGCTTTCAATAAGCCCGCTCAAAAATTCTCAGAAGCTTAACGAAATCGGCTTTGAGCTTGAAAAAAGATACGGCGTGAAATGGCTTCCCTCTGATTTCAAGAAAAAAGAGGGCTATAAGCGCTCGATAGAGCTGAGCCGAAAGTATAATCTTTACCGCCAGAATTTCTGCGGCTGCGTATATTCACATTCAACGGAGGAAAAAGATGAACAGTAATCCCCTTGCGGACAGAATGAGGCCTAAGGAGCTTTCCGAGGTAGTAGGTCAGAAGCATCTTTTAACCCCGGGCAGGGCGCTTTACAATATGATAGAAAACGGCGAGGTTCCGAACCTTATTTTCTACGGACCCTCGGGAGTAGGTAAAACGACTATCGCCTCAATTATCGCTAACCGCACCAACCGCGCTTTAAGAAAGCTCAACGGAACGAGCGCGTCAACGAAGGATATAAGAAGCATAGTTGATGAAATTGATACCTTTACCGCGCCTAACGGAATTCTTCTGTATCTTGACGAAATACAGTATTTTAATAAAAGACAGCAGCAAAGTCTTCTTGAATACATAGAAAACGGAAAAATTACGCTTATTGCCTCAACGACGGAAAACCCGTATTTTTACGTATATTCCGCTATCCTTTCGCGGTCTACGGTATTTGAGTTTAAAACTATATCCGCCGAGGAAATTATCCCCGCCGTTAAAAGAGGCTTTGATTTTCTCAGCGAGGAAAGCGGTATAGAAATTGAGTACGGAGATGACGTAATTAAAAAGATTGCCTACGGCTGCGGCGGCGACGTAAGAAAGGCGCTCAACTCCGTTGAGAACTGTTATCTTGCGACACCGTGCAGGGACGGAAAAAAGGTTATAAGTCTTGAAACTGCCGAGGAGCTTGCTCAGAAAAGCTCGCTGAGATACGATAAGGACGGCGACGAGCATTACGATATAGTATCCGCCTATCAGAAGAGTATGAGAGGAAGCGACCCCGACGCGGCGCTTCACTACCTTGCAAGGCTGCTTGAAGCGGGCGACCTTCCGAGCGCGTGCAGAAGGCTTATGGTATGCGCCTGCGAGGACGTAGGGCTCGCATACCCCCAGATTATTCCTATCGTTAAGGCGGCGGTTGACGCGGCGCTTATGGTAGGGCTTCCCGAGGCTGAAATCCCCCTTGCCGACGCGGTTATTCTCGTTGCTACAAGTCCGAAAAGCAACAGCGCGAATAACGCTATAAAGGCGGCTATGAGCGACGTAAGAAAGGGCAATATCGGACCTATTCCGCGCCAGCTCCAGAATAAGCATTTTGACGGCGAGGACGCCGAGGTAAAGGGACAGCATTATATTTATCCCCACGACTATGAAAACCACTGGACTTACCAGCAGTATCTTCCCGACGTAATCAAAAACAGAAGATACTACGAATACGGCGACAACAAAAATGAACAGGCGTTTAAGGCGTATTGGGATAAAATCAAAGGAAATAAGTGATGACGAGAAAAGAGAGAACGCTGAAAGCGATAGAAATATTAAAAGGCGTGTACCCGAAGGCGATGTGCTCGCTCGAATACGACGACCCTTTCGAGCTTCTTGTGGCAACGCGGCTTTCGGCGCAGTGTACCGACGCGCGGGTTAACCTTGTAACCCCCGAGCTTTTCAGTACATATAAAACCCTTGACGATTATGCTAACGCCGATATAAAGGACGTTGAAAGGATAATAAAATCCTGCGGCTTTTATCACGATAAGGCGAAGTCTATTATCGGTATGGCAAAAATGGTTCGCGACGAATTCGGCTCAAAAGTTCCCGATAATATCGACGATTTAATAAAGCTCCCCGGCGTTGGGAGAAAAACGGCTAACCTTATAGTAGGCGACGTTTACGGTAAGGAAAGCATAGTAGTTGATACCCATATGATAAGAATTTCAAACCGTATTGGGCTTGTAAACGTTAAAGAGCCCGTTAAGATTGAAATGGCGCTTAAAAAGGTCGTCCCCGCCGAGGAGGGCGCGGATTTCTGTCACAGAATAGTATTCTTCGGGCGTGAATACTGCTCGGCGAGAAAGCCGAAATGCGACGGCTGCCCGATGTATGATAACTGCAGAAGAATCGGAGTAAGTTAATGGACAAGAGTAATATTGTATTAATCGGAATGCCCGGGTCGGGGAAGAGCACCTGCGGGGTAATCGCAGCGAAGGTAATGCTTAAAAACTTTTTCGATACCGATTTGCTCCTTCAGGGACTTGAACAGAGCAGGCTTCAGGAACTTATTGATTCAAAGGGAGTCGGGTATTTCTATGAAGCCGAGGAAAAGGCGATTCTGTCCCTTAATATTGAGGCTGCCGTTATCGCTACGGGCGGAAGCGTAATATATTCCGAAAAAGCTATGGAGCATCTCCGCTCGCTCGGTACGGTTATATATCTTCATCTTGAATTTGATACTATGATGAAGCGGATTAATAACTTTACTACAAGGGGAATTGTAGTAAAAAACGGGGAAACGCTTTTCGATATGTATAACGAGAGGCTGCCCCTTTATGAAAAATATGCAGATAAAATTATCTACTGCGATAACAACACGGTTGAGGAAACCGTTGAAGAAATAGTAAAAGCGGTGCAGAAATGAAAAAGCTGATTACAGTAATTATATTAACGCTTACGCTCCTTATTACGGGGGCTCCCTTAACTGCGCTTGCCGATACGCCTTATGAGATTGAAAACCCGCTTTATTCGGGTAATCAACAGATGCTGAAGGGCGGAAACCTTGCCTTTATTGAGGACTCCGTCAGCGCAAAATATGACGGAAAAACCTATTATACGCGCGGACGTCAGATGTATGAATATACTAAAGCAAAGCTCGACGCGAGAAAGGAGAGCTTTAATATTTACTGTCTCAGTAAGTACGATATTAACAGCACGGCGGTTGCGACTAATAATATTACCCAGATGGCGTTTTTAGGCGCTACGGACGACGAGCTTTCAAAAAACAGTACCGACGGCGACTATATCCGCTGGGCGGTAAGCAGTTTCGGTACGGCTTCGGTAAAGCATAAAACAAAAAAGAACGGCTACAACTACTATATAATCAAGGCGACTTTCAGTTATTACGATACTGTCGAGCAGGAAAAGAAGGTTGACGCCGCTATCAGCTCGTTTATTAACTCGTTTAAGACCTCGGGTAAAAGCGATGACCGGATTTTAAGAGAAATTCACGATTATATCTGTAATAAAACAACCTATGCATATGAGGCGCTTGACGACCCGTATTCCCACCTTTATGCCTTTTCGCCTTACGGCGCGCTGATAAAGGGAAGCTGCGTATGTCAGGGCTATGCGGCGACGTTTTACAGAATATGCAAGGAGCTCGGCTACGGCGTAAGGTTTGTATCCTCAGACGCTAACTGGGGCTGCCACGCGTGGAATATAGTTGAGCTTGACGGGAAGTATTATGTAGTCGACTGTACCTGGGACGACGAGGCGAGGGATACCGACGAGGATTTAGGCTTTGACGATTATTTCTATTTCCTTACGGACTATGATACCTCAAGGGCTAACGATACCTTATATAATCAGCATACTCTTTATTCCTCTTACTATGAAACGGAGTATTTTTACGCTAATTATAAATCGAAATTTACCGAAAAGAATTATTACCCCGATACCGTAAAAAGGCTTTCCGACTGTAAGGTAACTCTTTCGGGTACGGGCTATATATATAACTCAAAGGCGATAACCCCCTCGGTAACCGTATATGACTCGGGCGAGAAGCTCATAAACGGAAAAGACTATACCGTAAGCTATTCCTCAAACGTAAATGCAGGAACGGCAAGAGTAAATATTACGGGTAAAGGGGACTATGCGGGAACCAAAACGCACAGGAATTTTACAATTTATCCTCAGAAGATAACCGCCTTTTCCTCAACCTCAGTCGGAAGCGAAAGCATTAAGCTTAAATGGAAAGCAGCAAGCGGAAACGTAAGCGGCTACGCAGTTCAGAAATACAGCGACGGAAAATGGCGTAATGTGTGTACGTCAGCTGCCAATACCTGTACCGTAGAGGGGCTTTCCCCCGCCGAAAAGCAGACGCTCAGGGTAAGGGCGTACAAGACCGTTTTTAAGCGCAATATCTACGGAGCGGTAAGCGATACTCTTACAAGATGTACAAGGCCCGAAAAGACAAAAATAAAAACGCTTTATCCCTCGCCGAAAAAGCTGAAAGTCGGCTGGAAAAAGGTTAAATGTACGGGCTATATAATCGAGTATTCAACCAAAAAGAATATGAAGGGCGCAAAGACGGTTAAAGTCAGGGGCGCAAAGAATACCGAAAAGACTCTTAAAAGGCTTAAGAAGAATAAAAAATACTATATCCGTATAAGAGCCTATAAGCAGTATAAGGTTTCGGGTAAAACGAAGACAGTTTACGGTAAATACAGCCCGAAAAAATCAATATTTATTAAATAATTCTTGCCACAAAGCAATTTGCGTGTTATTATAATAAAAATATTTTCTTACAGGAGGACGGATTATGGACGCTTACAATAATAAATTTGTAAAGGAAGGTCTTACGTTTGACGACGTGCTTTTAATTCCCGCCGAGTCTGACGTAACGCCCGATATGGTTGACCTTCATACAAGACTTACAAATAACATTACTCTTAACATTCCTCTTATGACGGCTGCTATGGATACCGTTACGGAGTCAAAAATGGCTATCGCGATTGCGCGTGAGGGCGGTATAGGCGTAATTCATAAGAATATGACTATTGAAGAGCAGGCAACCGAGGTTGATAAAGTAAAGCGTTCGGAAAACGGCGTAATTATGAATCCGTTTTTCCTCTCCCCTGATAATACCGTAAAGGACGCCGACGAGCTTATGGGTAAATATCATATAAGCGGCGTTCCTATCTGTGAGGACGACGGAACTCTTGTAGGTATTCTCACAAACCGCGACCTTCGTTTTATGACCGATTTCAGCGTAAAAATCTCGGGCGTTATGACCCCGAGAGACGAGCTTGTAACGGGTCATTCCTCAACAACTCTTGAGGAAGCGAAGAAGGTTCTTATGGCTAAAAAGGTTGAAAAGCTTCCCCTTATTGACGAGCAGGGAAAGCTTACGGGTCTTGTAACTATTAAGGATATTGAAAAGGCTGTAAAATACCCGAATACCGCGCGCGACGGTAAGGACAGACTTCTCTGCGCCGCGGCTCTCGGAGTAACCGCCGACGTTCTTGACAGAGCAAAGGCGCTCGCTGACGCAGGCGTCGACTGCTTCGTTCTCGACTCGGCTCACGGCCATTCAAAAAATATTATTGAAAACGTTGCCAAGGTTAAAAACGCCTTCCCCGATATTGACCTTATCGCGGGTAACGTCGCTACGGCTGACGCAACCGAGGCGCTTATAAGAGCGGGCGCTGACGCGGTTAAAATCGGTATCGGCCCGGGCTCAATCTGTACTACCCGTGTTGTAGCGGGTATCGGCGTACCCCAGATTACGGCTATATACGATTCTGCCGAGAGAGCCGATAAGTTCGGAATTCCCGTTATCGCCGACGGCGGTATCAAGTATTCGGGCGAAATCGTTAAGGCTATCGCGGCAGGCGGCTCGGTAGTTATGGTCGGCTCGCTTGTAGCGGGCTGTGAGGAGTCCCCCGGGGACACCGAAATCTGGCAGGGAAGACAGTTCAAGGTTTACCGCGGTATGGGCTCGCTCGGAGCTATGAACCACGGCTCCGCGGACAGATACTTCCAGAAGGGCTCTAAGAAGTTCGTACCCGAGGGCGTTGAGGGACGTGTTCCTTATAAGGGAGCGCTTTCGGATACGGTATTCCAGATGATGGGAGGTCTCCGCTCGGGTATGGGCTACGTAGGCTGTCATTCAATCAGCGAGCTTCGCGAAAAGGCTCAGTTCATAAGAATTACGGGAGCGGGTCTTATCGAGAGCCATCCCCATGACGTATTTATTACTAAGGAAGCTCCTAACTATTCGGGTAACAAATAAGTATTACTATACCAAGGTGATATAATTGACTGAAAAAATTTCAAGGTGGACGAGGTTTAAGCGGTTTCTTAAAAGAAATATGACGCCTCTGTGGGCGAAACGGTTTTCGTATCAGGTTTTTTCGTTTCTCGTTTCGGTTGCCATGATTTCAGGCGTTGCGCTTTACGCGTTTACCAAATCCTATGATGAAAGAAAGTTGACGTTTGTGGAAGGATTTACTATTTGCGCTCATACGGGAGCGTTCGACACGCCCGATAA
>CAMVRG010000007.1 GCA_947169815.1 uncultured Clostridia bacterium
AGTTCAGTAATCCTACTATAACGGTTAATCTTGTCGGCGGTGAAACCGTAGTATATCACTGCGAGGACGACCATTGGGTTCCCGTTGACGAGGACGGAAACGAAATCAACGAAAGATTTTTCGACTTCCGCTTTGATAACCAGCACGATAAGCACTATACGGTCGGAACCGACAACGCTGCGGTTATAAGCTATTACGGAAGAACCTGCGAGGTTCCCGTTGAGGTTATCGCCTCCGATACCGTTAACGAGGGCGAGCTTCAGCTTGACAAAGACCACAGGGGACTTTACTTCCCCTCTCCCGTTCACGTCTTTACCTTTACGCCTGCTGAAAGCGGCGCATACGTTCTTGACAACAGCCTTTCAGACAGGCTGAGATGGGACAGCTATGACTACGAATACACCCTTTACTGCGAGGAGGACGGCGAATATCTTGAGCCGCTCAACGGCGGAGAGCTTTCGTTTATGCTTACCGCGGACAAAACCTACACTCTGAAAGTAAGGAGATACAACGGCGGAACGGGTATTGAGTATCTTACGCTCAGAAAGACCGTCGGAATCACCGATTTTGACTTCATCTACCGTCCGTCAAACGGCGTAATTACAGTGTTTGACGGCGACTATAGCGACGACGCGCTTCTTTACAGAAAGGGCAATAAGCTCGTCGTAACCTTTACCGACGGAACGCAGAAAACCTATACCTGCTATTCCGAAAGCGGAACGGGCTTATACAACAACCCCGACGAGTGGTACTATGCCGACGACGAGGGCAACCGCCTTAACGAATTACTTGACGAAATAGACGCCGTAGGCGAGCACAGACCTTACGGCTATCCGAGCGCCGAGCCGTGGGATATAAACGAGGAAGCGTTCTTCACGATAGGCTTCGGCGGAATTGAAAAGCAGTATCCCGTTACCGTTGAGCCGTCCCCCGTTGAATCCATTGAGGTTTCTCTCGCAAAAGACCTTGAGGTTTACGAGGGAACCGCAGAACAAAAGGGCATGGATTTCGACGGCGCATGGCGCGAATATATGCGCTATAACGTTGACCCGTGGCTCGTATTAAGCGAAGGTACTAAGGTTAAGGTTAACTGGCGTGACGGCGAGCCCACAACCTACGTCTGCCGCTGGGTTGAGGAATACGACAGCCTCGTTATGGTTTCCGAAACCGATGAAGAGGACGTTGAGTTTATACCGCAGTTCGTAGTCCGCGACAATCAGAGCCCCGACAACGAATGGGAGGTAGGTCAAAATTACACCGTTAACTTCTCATATATCGGCGCAGACGTCGACCTTCCCGTAAGCGTTGTACCGAGCCCGATTGAAAGCGTAGACGTTTCCCTTGCTTCGCCCGTTACGCTCTTCAGAAACTGCAACGGCGAAACGAGATACGACGGCGAGACCGATTCGGAATTCTTCGAGTATCGGTCCGACAGAAACTATCTGAGAAAGGCTGACCCCGTTATTAAGGTCAAGCCCGTTAACGGTGATGAAATAAGCTATACCTTCAGGGGCTATAGCTGGGTTCCCGTTGATGAGGACGGAAACGAGCTTAACGACAGATATTTCGATTTCCGCTTTGAGCAGTACGGAACGCCCGAAAAGAACGAAACCCCCGAGGCTTACGTTTATTACTTCGGAAAGCGCGCCGAGGTTCCTGTTCAGGTTGAGGACAAGCACGACGTTGACGACGGCGAAATCAATATGTTTGAGATGTCAAGGGTGCTCTTCATATCCGACGAGCAGCACACCCTGACCTTCACTCCCGAACGCTCGGGAGCATATATCCTTGAGGAAAGCCTCATTCATCAGGTTATCGAAAACCACGGCGACTATGACTTCTCCGTAACATATAACGGCGCAGAGCTTGAAAGCATAAAGGACGACCGCTTCGTCTATAACCTTGAAGCGGGAAAGACCTATACAGTTAACGTACGCTGCGATAATACTCCGCGCCTTGAAATGATAAGCGTATATCCCTTCGTTTACGTTTCGGATATTAAGTTTACTCCCGCTGAAGCGATTAGCGTAAGCGAGGGCGATATTCACGGCGAGGACCTTATCTACCGTCTCGGCAATACACTTAAGGTTACCCTTTCAAACGGCGACGAGAAAACCTTTACAGCAACCGACGGCGGCTGGAGATATATGAACTCCGAAGGCCTTGACATTTACGACTGGCTCCGTGATGAAAATATAGACGACCCCGAGCTTGAATGTCAGCCGAGCTCCGACCCGTGGACTTACGGCGGAGACGCTTATATTACGGTAAAAATAGGCGAGGCTCAGACAACCTGCCCCGTTACCGTTTCGCAGTCAACCGTAAATTCAATAAGCTACACTCCCGCAAAGCCGCTTGAGCTCACAGACAGCCTTGTCTGGAACTTTGAGGAGAACGGAGAGAACCGTTGTGAAATCAACGATTTAATTTTCAGAGCGGGCGACGTGCTTACGGTCAATTACAAAAACGGAAGCACCGTAAACTACACATATAAAAACGATACCGAGTTTGAAAACGAAAACGACCCCGACGACGTTATCACTCCGTGGGTTACCTACAATGACAGGGTTCATTACAAGGCGGGCGACACCGTTAACATTGATGTTCACTATCAGACGGGAAGCGCTCCGATTACCGCAACCGTAATCGAATGTCCCGTTCAGAGCGTAGCCTATACTCCTGCTAATCCCTTCGTCTTTGAAAAAGAGACCGACGGCGAGTGGAGAAGCAGAACGGTACATAACGACGAAACGGACGAAAATGAAACCGAAAATTTCTTCTGTTACAACGGAAAAGACCTTTTCGAGGAAGGAAGCAAATTTGAAATAACCTATAAAGAGGGCGGAACCAAGACCTATATTTCCGACGGCAATAATTTCATTTGCGGAGAAGATATTCTCGATAACGGACACATCAACGCCCTCTGGGGACGCGACCAGTATGAACGCCCCTACGTTGAAGGATATAATAACATCATATACGTAGGTTATATGGCGGTTCAGTGTCCCGTTAAGGTTGCCGTAGTTGACAGCAGCCGGACAATGCTTGCCGAGGCAATAGTAAACCACAAAACGATAGCCGACGGCGAAACCGTTTCGGTTGAACCCGACACAAAGCTGTTCTTCTGCTTTAACACGGGCGACGACAATATGGCTCACGGCGTAGCTCCGCTCGTTGGCTTCAGCGACGGATATGACGAGGGAACGCTTAAAGCGGCGGGCTTTACAACCCAGACGGGCAACGCCGCTGACCTCGGCTACGGGGGCTACAACGAGGGCACCTTCGGTCTTGAGGTAAGCACGGAAAACCTCACGCCGGGTACTGAAGGAACGCTTTACTACTATCTCTACGAGCTTCCCGAAAACTTCAGCTTCGACAGCTTCGATTTCGTTAATACTCCACACGTTCTTGAAAAATCGCTTAAAATAAGGGTAATCGACCACGAGTGGGAGGAGAGCGAAAAAGTTGCGGCAACCTGTACGGCTCAGGGCTATACGGTATATACCTGCAAAAACTGCGGAAAGACTTATACCGATTATTCAGACGCTCTCGGTCACGACTGGGTTAAGGGCAATACCGTAGCTCCTACCTGTACGGCGGCGGGATATACAAATTATTCCTGCTCGCGCTGCGAAGCTGCCAAGACTGACGACGCGGTTGCAGCTCTCGGTCATAACCACGTACAGACGGACCTCGTCGCTCCCACCTGTACCGAGCAGGGCTATACGGTATATACCTGCACTCGCTGCACGGACAGCTACAAGGGCGATTTCGTTCCCGTAAAAGGACATTCCTGGGATGAGGGCAAGGTAACAAAAGCGGCAACCTATACCGAAGCCGGCGTGAAGACCTTTACCTGTAAATCGTGCGGCGCAACAAAAACCGAAGCAATTCCTAAGCTGAACAAACTTAATAATCCCATGACGGTAAAGGCTGTTAAGAAAACCTACACGGTAGCCGAGGTTACAAAGAAGGCTAAGAAGTTCAAGGGCGTAAGCGTAAAGAACGCCAAGGGAACGGTTACATATTCCGCAAAGGCTGCAAACGCAAAGAGCAAAAAGGTTCTCAAGTTTGATAAAAAAGGAAATATAACCGTTAAGAAGGGAACCAAGAGAGGTACCTATAAAGCCAAAATTACCGTAAAAGCAAAAGGAACTACGGCTTATAAACCGTTAACAAAAGTCGTAAGCGTTAAAATAGTTGTAAGATAAATTATTAAAAGGGAGGGCGCCGCCCTCCCTTAATCCTTAATAATAAAAGCCTGTCGCTGACAGGCTTTTATTTTTATGTTATTCGCTGATTGAATATCCTCTTGCCTCACGCTTTGCCGCAAGCTCCTCCTGCATTTTCTTCTTGTTATCGCCTGATAATTTATAGAAGAACATCGGTATTGAGCAGAGAAGCATCGAAAGTCCGGGAATGAGCGAAACGAGAGAGAACATAGCGAAGTTCTGGCTTCTCGTAAGCTCCGTAGCCGCCTTAATTGCGGTTGATGAAAGCATCTGCTGCGGGTCAATTTTAATTATCCAGTAAGCAACAACTATTCCGCAGGTTGAAAGCGCCGAGCCGAACTTATTGATAAGTCCCTGACACGCCGAGCCGAGCGCGTTATCGCGGTGTCCCGTTTTGAGCTCCATATAGTCGAGACAGTCGTAAATCATAGCGATTGAAATCGTATTGATTACGCCGAGCGGGATACACTGAATGAGAATAAAAGGAATACAGATATAAAGATTGTTTGTAAACCACGCGATAAGAGTGGTGAAAATACTTGCTCCGAATCCCGCAAGACAGGTCGTAATAAGAAGCTTTTTATAGTCAAACTTCTTCATTAGCGTCGGCATAAGAAGCGTTGCGCCGAACATACCTACAACCGCGCAGAGCTGGAAGATAGTCTTAACCGTACTTACCGAAGCGGAAATCGCCGCCGTCTTTTCCTCAAGCGTCATATTCGTATAATCGGGGCCGATATAAAACGCATATCTTGCAACGTGAATTGCCGCCGCCTGAACCATATAGCGTCCGCTTGAAAGAATACCCATAGCGATTACGAGAAGAAGCGGCTTACAGGTAAATACGCGCTTAATCGTCGACTCTCCGCCGGGCTCCTTCTTGGTCGGAGGGGGAACGGCTCTCTCTTTAATGTGGAAATAAGAATTAACGTAAAGAACCATACCGATAGCGACAACCGAAACCGAAATAATTCTGTAAAGGTTTTTATTATACTGCTCGGGGTTGCTCGCGTCTATAATCTTAGGAAGAACGATACCGAAGATAAAGAAGAATATCTCGGGAAGCGCAGAGCCTACGCTGTTCCAGATTTTTGCGAAGGATACAACCTGGCTTCTCTCGTCCGAATTCGGAGTAATTACGTTAGGAATACTCCAGAACGGAACGTCCGCCATTGTATACATCATACCCCACATTACGTAAACGACAGCCGAGAATATCATAAGCTTTTTAGCCTCTAAGCTCGGGGACGAATACATAAGAAGGGTAAGAACCGTAACGGGAATTGCCGCGAAAAGAATATACGGCTTCAGCTTGCCCCACTTGGTTTCGTGTCTGTCTACGATTATACCCATAATCGGGTCGTTGATAGCGTCCCATACTCGCGCAAGAAGCATTAAAAGCAGGACGAACATAAGCGGAAGATGAAGAACGTTTACATAGTAGTCGCTGATGTACGAGGACATCATAGCGTAAATCATTCCCTGTCCGAGTCCGCCGAGAGAGAACATCCAGAGTTCCTTCTTACCGACATACTTTTTGGGAGCATACAAATCCTTACTGCTCATAAGTTTACTCCTTTTAAATGTTTATAGATTAATTATAAACTAATTTATTATAATTTTCAACAATTATAATTCGATAGTAAACGAAGAGTTGCTTACGCTTTTGTCAACATACCGTCCCTCGCCGAATACTCTTGCTGAGCCGATGATTCTGTCGTCATAAACGCTGAAAACTATTCCCTGAGAAAGCTTGTCGAAAGGTCCGTGGTTAAGAACGCCCACGGTCGGAACGCTTACCGCCTTGATATTCCCCAGATTCTCATAGGTGTACTGCGAAATACCGTAGTGAAGATGTCCCGTAATAAAAATAACGTTCTCTCTTTTTTCAAGCACCCCCCTGAGCTTATCGTTATCCCAGCCGACCGTACCGCGCCACTTTCCTCTTCCAAGCCAGGTCATCGGAAGTCCGTTCGTGTTTTTAAGCGCCTGATGGTTAAATACGAAAACGGGCTTTCCCTCCGGGGCGGTTTCAAGCTCTTTTTCAAGCCATTTAAGCTGTCCCTCGCTTATATACGAGCCCTCAAAGCACGCTCTGTCCGCGCCAAGAAATATGAGCTTATAGCCGCAAAGCTCACATGAATGATAATAGTGAGCGTCGCTTCCCTTCACTCCGTTTTCAAGCGAGGAAAGGAAGCCGTTGAATCTTCCGAGCTGCTTTTTATAATTTCTCAGTCTTATATCGTGATTTCCCGAAACGGCAAACACCTTTCCGATTTTATCCTTAACTCCGTTAATGAGATATGCGGTCATATCGTATTCGCATTTCGCGCCGTATTCGGTAATATCTCCGAGTAAAAAGAGCGCGTCAAATTTTCCCTTTGCGTTTTCAATATCTCTGCAAGCGGCGTACACCCTCGCAGAACGCAGAGGGGAAATAAACGAAATCTGAGGGTCGCCCCACGCGATAAAGCTGAAAGCCGAGTCTTCGTCACGCTCAATTATTTCCTCTTTGTCGGGCATGGGAATACTGCCGCTTTCAATTACTTTTGAAAGCGCCTTAACCATAGCCTTATACAGTATAGACGATACGCTCATTTCCTCACCTCAACGGCATTATAACACAATTTACACTTTTTGTAAAACGCCCTGTAATGCGACACATTTCGCAGGAGCGCTGTTATATAATCGTCCCGTACACAAATAAAATGAAGGAAAATAAAATGATTGCCGATAAAATACATAATACAAAAACTGTTTTAGATAAGCCCGAAACAAAGCGTCTACTCTCATTTTCTGCCTACTTTCTCCTCGGCTTCGCCTTCGGGAGCGGACGCGTTTTGACACAGCTTCATCCGTTTTGCGCCTCAATAGTTTCGGTATCGAAAAGGAAATACGTTCTCTTTTCGGGTGCGGGCGCGCTTTTCGGAATTATGCTCGGCGGATTCAGCGCATATTCGTTTCGCTACGTCTGCGCCGTGTTTCTTTCGGCGCTTTGCGTATTGATTATATCCGCTCTTAAAATTGAAAAATCGCCTCTCGCGTTAATAAGCGCGGCGTTTTTTTCAACTCTTATTACGGGCGTTATACTTAACCTTAACCTCGGCGAAAACTCCGCAGCGTATCTCCTTCTTCTCGGGGAGAGTATACTCAGCGCGGGCGGCGCGTATTTTTTTTACCGCGCGCTCTCTTCGGATTATAAGCGCCTTCGCTTCAGGGCGCTCCCGCTGACGGATATAAGCTGTATAGTAATTTCCGCCGCGCTTTTTCTTATGACGCTTTCGTCAATAAAAATCCTGAGCGTTACCCCCGCGAGAGTAATAGCGGTCTGCGCCGCGCTTTGCGCCCTTCGTTTTTTCGGCGAAAGGTGGGGGCTTGTTTTCGCCCTATCTCTCGGATTTGCAAGCTCGCTTGAAGGGGGCGAAATGCTCTTTATCGCAGGCGCCTTTGCCTTTTCGGTGATGACCGCCTCGCTTTTTTCGTCGCTGTCGTATTTCGCATCGGCGGGAGCATTCATAGTATCCTCCGCGTTTTTCTGTATAGCGAGCGAAAGCTCCGCCTCCCTCGGTATCTTTTTAGATTCGCTGTCGGGCGCGCTTATATTTATGCTCCTTCCTCAGAAACTTACCGAAAGGCTTGAAGCCCTCAGCGAAAACAAGCTCGACGCCCCTCCCGACGGCTCGCTGCGCCAGAGCCTTGTTTTAAAGCTCCGCTTCGCGGGCGCCGCGATGGAGGCGATAAGCGAAAGCGTTGAGCAGGTAAGCGAGAGAATAGACGAAATAACAAGAAAAGAAAACGAGGGCTTAAAAGATAAAATAAGCGAGGAGGAATACGCCTCGCGCGAGCTTATACTTGAAAAAACAAACCAGCTCCGCCGCGTTGCCTCCGACCAATTTTTCTCAATTTCCGATATGCTCGGCGACCTTGCGTTCGAGTTTGACAAGGCTGAGGTTTTCGACTCCGCCGCCTCCTCAAAAATCCGCGCGCTTCTTTCGGGCTACGATATTTTCCCCGACAGCGTATCGGTAGTCGAGGATAAGTATTCGAGAATAAGAGTTGAAATTCTGCTCGGTTCATATTCGCCCGAGCTTGAAAGTCCCGTTATTAAAAATGAAATCGGTAAAATCTGTTCACGATACTTTGAGGACGGAATTATAACTAACTTTAAGGATGAAACGATGCTCTCGTTTAACGAGAGGGCTAATTACCTTCTTGATATCGGCTTCGCCCAGCACAGCGCCGACGGTCATCTGTGCGGCGACACAGTCAAGATTATAAACGACAGCCGCGGTCATTCAATTCTTATTATCAGCGACGGTATGGGAAAGGGCTCGCGCGCGGCGCTCGACGGCGCAATGGGGGCGGGGCTCCTCTCAAAGCTCATTAACGCAGGCTTCAGCTTCGATTGCGCGCTGAAGGTTGTTAACTGCGCCCTTCTTGTCAAAAGCAACGACGAAAGCCTCGCGACTCTTGACGTCGCTAACGTTGACCTCTTTACGGGGAGGTGCGAAATAATGAAATCGGGCGCCCCCGCAAGCTATATTATCAAGGGTAAAAGCATTACAAAATGCGAACTTTTTTCTATGCCTGCGGGAATACTCCGCGGCATAGAATTTGCAAAGCGTACCGCCGTTCTTACCCTCGGCGACCTCATAGTTCTTATGAGCGACGGGATAAGCGAAATCGGCGAGGAAGCGCTGATAAAGCTTCTCGGAGAGGCGGCGCTTCTCTCTTCTCAGGAGGGCGCCGATTACATAATCGAAAGAGCGCTTGAAATCTACGATAAGCCCCGACCCGACGATATGAGCGTTATCGTCGCAAGACTAAACAAAAACTAGGCAGAGCAAGACAAATCCGAATCGCCTGAAATGCAGTATTTAAGCGAACTTAGGCGTTTTCGTTCTTGCATGGCGTCAGCCAAGCTGCAAACTCAAAAGCCAAATTTCATCTTAACTCCAAGCATTTCGGGTGCTTCGCAGTTTAAAATGAGCAGATTTGGTTTAGGTCAAGGCAAAAAACACAGGAATACTTTTTCGTATTCCGAGTATTTTTAACGCAGAGATAAGGCAAATCTGCCATTTTAAACCGGTTTCGGATTAGTCTTACTCTGCCTAAACGGAGTGATTTTATGTCATCAATATTTGCATATGCGGGCAAGTCGCCCTGCAGGGATATTATTCTCGATTCGGTAAGCCGTCTTAAAGGCGAGGGCTTCGAGCTTTCGGGAATAGCTATGAAGGTCGGCGAAAAGATTGAAACGCTGAAAATAAAGGGAAGAGCAGAAATTCTCGGCGAAAACGCCGCTCAGCTCAGTAACGAGGGTTGTCTCGGTATCGGCGAGGCTAAGCCCTCCCACCGCTGTAAGCCCTCGGGAATTACCGCGCCGCCCTCCTCTAACGAATATTTCTGCGCCGCGCTTGACGGCTGTATTGAAAACTTTGACGCGCTCAGGGCGTGGAGCGAAAACCCCTTTCCGATAGCTACCGACGAGGATTTGCTTCTCGCTGCGCTCACCCGTCTTAAGGACATGGCGCCGCTTGAGATTATTACCTCTCTTACCGACGCTCTCCAGGGCGAGCCGTCCTTCGCTTTTTTCTCGGTTAAAGAGGATGCAATCTACGCAAGAGCGGGAAGACGCAGCCTCGCAGTAGGTATTTGCGAGGACGGAGTCTGTCTTTCAAGCGAGGCGGCGGCTATTATTCCCTATGCGAAAAAGTATTTTATCATAAGGGACGGCGAATGCGTAAAGCTGACCGCCGAAAGGGCAACGGTCTACGATAAAAAGCTGAGAAAAATAAAAAAGACGGCGCTCACGACGAATATTCCCGATATTAACGCCCGAGGCTCGCTTGTCCCTCCGAGGCTGTCCTCCCTTCCCTTTACCGTCAAGGATACCGTCAGCGCGTTTGTTAAGGACGGAACGGTTGATTTTGAGAGTTTGAAATTCAGTAAGCGCGCGCTTTCAAGAATTTACCGGATAATTATTGCGGGAAGCGGAGAGGGCTTCCGCGCCGCCGTTCTTTCGGCGTATTATATTGAAGCGCTGAGCGATATTCCCGCAAGGGCGGCGGAATCGGGCGAGCTTCTTAATTCGGGAACACTCTTTGAAAAGGAAACTCTCTTAATCGCCGTTTCGCCCTCGGGCGAGGATAAAAACACGGTTGCCTGCTTAAAACGCGCAAAGCAGTTCGGCTCGATGACCCTCGGCATTACCTGCTCGCCCTTTTCGTCATTAAAAGAAGAGTGCGAAAGAATTATCGCCCTCCCGAATAATGCCACCGTCGGCGAGGGGGCATATTTCCCCTGCGCGCTCGCCCTGAGCCTTTTTACCCTCTGGCTCGGCAACAAATGCGAAATAGTAAGCGAAAGATATATGAATGTCGCCGTCAAGCTCTCCGAGCTTCTCGCGGGAAAAATATCCTCCGCTTTAAAGCCAAGCTCTTATAATACGGAAAGCGCAAAGGCGCTCCTCTCGCGCGATAATATATTTGTAACGGGTACGGGCGCGGACTTTGCCGTCTCGCTTGAAGCGGCGGCTCAGATAAGAAAGAATATAAAGGCTCCCGCCTGCGCGCTTCCCTGTGCGGAGCTTTCAGGCGACTGCGCGCCGCTTATCTCCGAAAGCCTTGTAATTTTATTTGTTACAAATAAAGAGTATATCTCATCTTCCCTTTACTACGCAAGGCGCTTTATCTCCCTCGGAGCAAAAACGCTTATATATACAACCGCAAATATTGAAAACGAGATGAGCGGCTTTGATACGGTAGTTCCCGTTACCGACAGTCTCCCGCTTTTCGATACCCTTACGGCGCTAACAGCGCTTGAAAAAACTCTCGATACCGCCAAGGATATTCTCGCCTCCGAAGAATCCCGACAGGCAGGATAACAAAAAGCGTTCCCGAACGGGAACGCTTTTGTGATAGCAAGTTATTTCTTTGAAAACTGTCAAAGCGTTAAGAAAATATTCCGGTGGACTGTTTTTAGCTTCGACCGCAGGAGCTATGCTCCGAGGACCCGCAGTGGACGCTCCGCCGCGCAAAAAAACACCCCTGCTCTGAGCAAGGGTGTTGAAAAGATAAAGTATAATTATCTCTTTGAGAACTGCGGTGCACGGCGTGCGCCTTTGAGACCGTATTTCTTTCTTTCCTTCATTCTCGGGTCACGAGTGAGGAAGCCTGCCTTCTTGAGAACGGGGCGAAGGCTCTCGTCATACTGAAGAAGAGCTCTTGAAAGGCCGTGACGGATTGCGCCTGCCTGGCCTGTTACGCCGCCGCCGTTTACACGGCATACGATATCAAACTTCTCGGTCGTCTCCGTAATAGCAAGCGGCTGACGAACGATGAGCTTGAGCGTCTCAAGTCCGAAATAATCGTCGATATCTCTGTCGTTAATTGTAATTTTTCCCGTGCCTGCATAAACACGTACGCGGGCTACAGATTCTTTTCTTCTTCCTGTTCCGTAGAAATAAGGATTTGATTCATACATACTCTATAACCCTCCCTTAAAATTCGTAAGCCTCGGGCTTCTGAGCCTCGTGCTTATGTTCTGCGTTCTTATAAATCTTAACTCTTGTGAGCTGCTTTCTTCCGAGAGTCGTATCGGGAATCATACCCTTAACGGCAAGTCTCATAGCGAAGTCGCTCTTTTCCTTCATAAGAGTTGAATACTTAACCTCTTTAAGGTTTCCGATATAGCCTGAATGATGGAAATATGACTTGTTTTCAAGCTTGTTGCCCGTAAGAACAACCTTATCGGTATTAATGATAATTACAAAATCGCCGCAGTCAACGTTAGGTGTGAAAATGGGCTTGTGCTTTCCTCTGAGAAGAACAGCAGCCTCTGCAGCAACCTTACCGAGCGGCTTATCGGCAGCGTCGATAACGTACCACTTGCGTTCGATTTCGTCAGCCTTAGGCATAAATGTTGACATAATCTTTTCCTCCGAAATTATTTTTTAGTGCCTGCATATAATAACAAAATCGTTTAAAAATGTCAACACCCAAATTAAAATAATTTAGGCTTGCTCTGTTTTTCTCTGTTTTTCTCATTTTTTCATAGTGTTTTCTCGTTTATAATTTACGCGTTTTTTGTTGACGCGCTCTGTATTTTGGGGTATGTCGGCGTAAAATTAGCGGGAATAAATAAAGGCGACCGTAGCCGCCTTATTTAAGTATAAGCGTATCGCCCGTATCCTCAAGCTCAATAAAATGCGGTCGCTCGTAATCGGTCTGATTCGGCTTGTGGAAGGTAAGGAAAAGCCCGTCCTCCGACTCGAATACCATACCGTGGCCGCCGTCGTTATCAATAAGCGGTGCAAGGTGCTTATATCCGTTTTTTATGCTCCCGTCTTTAAAGCGGACAAGGCATTCGGCGTACTGACCGTCGATAAACGTTGACCAGAGCATAAGAAGCTCTCCGCCCTTCGTTTTATACATAAACGGTCCGTCGGTAACGTAATGCTCTCCCTCGGGCTTTTTCTCAATATAATACGGAGAGGAGCCGCTGAAAAGCGTTACGGGCTCCCCCGCAGCGCGGCTTAAATCCCCGCTGAGCTCAACGTAGCACACGGTACCGTCAATTATCTGGGTGTGTTCGTGACAGAATACGAGATAAGGAACTTCGTTTTCAATATAAAGCGTTCCGTCAAGACATTCCCACTCCGTCGGCGTAACGGCTCCGTCGCTGTGCGGTCTGAAGGGTCCCCTCGGATTATCGGCTTTAAGTATATACGTACCTCTGAGCCCGTTTTCCTTCATAAAGGTCGCGAACATAAAATACGCCCCGTTAAAGCGGTGAACCTCGGGAGCCCAGTTAACCCCGCGGTTGAGCCCGAATTCCGACGAGGCGAAGCACGGTATCGGCTCGCTCCAGCTTTCCCTGTCCTCGGAAACGTAAACGTCAAAGCCGCCCGTCTTTATTCCGAAGGAAGCCGCCCTCGTTCCGTACATATAATATTTCCCGTCCTCAATAAGAATAAACGGGTCGCGGATATTTATATCGCCGTTTCTCATAATATCCCTCTCGTTCTTATTCGTATTTACCGAAAAATGCAAACGGTCTTAAAAACGCCTCTCTTATCCTGAAACCGAGAGAGCCTTTACCGTTCGGCGCGGCAATTGCCTCATACTCTACGCCCACCGCTCTCATTATCCTTTTGCTTCGCCATATATGAAATTTATTTGTAACGAAAGCCACCTTAGCGTCTTCGCCGAGAAGCTTTTTAGTATACTTAAAATTCTGAACCGTAGTTTTCGCCTCGTTTTCAAGTATAATCCGCTCCTCGCTTATGCCGAGTTCAATAAGCGAATTTCTCATAACCTCCGCTTCGCTGAGGCTTACCGTTTTGTCCGTAACGCCGCCCGAAACAACCGCTTTAAGATGGCTGTCTTTTTCAAGAAGCTCGGCGCCCTTTTTTATTCTCTCAAAAAGAAGCGGGCTCGGCTTTTCGCCGTCAAGCGGGCCGCCTAAAATAAGCACGTAATCAATATCCATTATAATTCTCCTTTTTCGTCCTCATTGTAGCACATTTTGTGTATACAATCAATAGGTGTCCCATATTTCGGACGGAACAAATGTTCCCGTTTACTGCGTCTCAAAACTACCGTTATAATGAGGTTATGAAAGCGACGGTGATTTCTCTTGACTGACGAAGAAAAGCTTAAAACGATAGACCTCACGGCGAATACTCCGCCGACCGAGGAAATGCTGTGGGCGCTGAATTTACTTCTCAATATGCCCGACGAGGAAATACCTCTGTTTGAATAAAGACCGCTGAAAACAAACAGCGGTCTTTGTTTATTCAAGCGTAAAGCTCATTACTATCGGAAAATGGTCGCTCGGATATACTCCGTCATAGGTTTTATCAAGTATTTTATAATCCTTAACGCCTATTCCCGTCTTTGAAATCATAAAGTAATCTATGTTCTCTCTGTCGAGTTCTTTGCCGAAGCCCTGATATGTAGCGCCCTTCATGGGATTTTCAAGCTGATACTTCGCGTCGAGGAAATTTTCGGTTGCGGATTTATATGTCTCGCTGTCCTCCTCGGCGTTGAAATCGCCTGTAATTATGCTCGGAAGTCCGCCGAACTGCTTGA
Source organism: uncultured Clostridia bacterium (assembly GCA_947169815.1). GTDB lineage: Bacteria > Bacillota > Clostridia > Oscillospirales > Acutalibacteraceae > Eubacterium_R. The sequence goes on from CAMVRG010000007.1 coordinate 14,327, forward strand.
TTTTATCAAGAACTACGGCGATTCCGTTTATTCTCGCCTCGTCGCTGATATGGTCAAGGTGCGTGTTGAACACAACCAAATCCTTACCGCTCGCCTTATCAGTAAGAATTACGTAAGAGCAGATACGGTAGCACGCCGAGTTCCAGTCCTTACTCATAACCTCGGGCGTCTCGCTCAGCCAGAACGAGCCCTTGTCTTTAAGCTCAAAGCGGCTTACGTTATAGTAAACGGGACAGCCCTCTGAAAACGGGCTCTTATCGCGGTACTGAATAACGTTATCGTACCCCTTAAGGCTTTCGTTGAGGTAATCGTAATGCATCTTCGTTACCTCCTGAAAACAGAGAATATCGGGCTTTTCCCCCTCAATATTCTTTATGAGCAAATCGGCGCGGTAAAACCAGCTTTTTTTACCCATATCAAGAGGGCTCCACGTCCTTACGTTAGAGCTCATTATACAAATGCTGTCTTCCTGCGCCTTTTCGGATATATCGAAACTCACCTTGCTCTTATTGTAATGGGAATAGTACATTACGTTAAAAACGCCCACAATGAGAATGAGCGCAAGAAGCGCGCAGAAAACGGAAACTATCACGCTGACCGCCTTAGCCTTTTTGCTTTTCTTCATAATTCTTACCCGTTTTTCTTCTTTTTCTTAGTCGTTTTCTCTTTCTTTTTATCCTTGTCTTTCTTTGCGTCCTTTTTTTTGGTCGTCTGTTTTTTGGTAGTCGTCTTGGGCTTTGAATACTTGCTGTGAGTCGTGTAGTTGACCTTGCCGTTTACCGTTCTTCTGAGGGTATAGGTGTCTCCGCTCTTTGTAATCGTAATGTCAATATCGCCTACGTCAACGTCCTTTTTCGCGTATGCGGTACATACAAGAGTTCCGTTTGAACACGACATCTTGAGCTTCATAGCGCAGCCAAGCGTGTTTTCAAACTGAAAGTCACAGCTGTTCCACTGAACCGTCGCGTCTCCGCCGAGCTTGACGTAGCTTATTTCAAGGCTGTGAGCAGCCCTCGATACAATCTTCGCGTTAGCTCTCAGAACACATTCAAAAATAGTCGAGCTTACCTGACAAACGCCTCCGCCGAGACCGTCGACGAATTCGCCGTCCTTAATGATTTTCGCCTCGTCGTAACCCGCGGTAACGGTTCTTTTTCCGACCGTCTGGTTAAACGAAAATACCTGTCCGTCGGGAATTACTATATCGTCGATTTTATTCGCCGCAGCTCTTAAATTAGCGGTACGCGTTGTGTTTGAGCCGTCGTAATGCGTTGAAAACTCAGCGATTTTATAGGGATACGAGCCCTCGGTATCCTTTGAAAGACCCTTGTATATCTTTCTCGTCTCCTCCTCGGGGAAGGTGGTCGCCGTATTTTCGGTTGTCGTTGCGGTAGTGGTTTCGGTAGTCGTCGCAGCAGTCGTTACCGTCGTTTCCGTCTCCTCGGGCTCTCCCGCGCTTTTTGCCGCGCAGCCCGCAAACGCCGCCGCAATTACCGCAAAGCAAAGAATTATGCTTATTATCCTCTTATTCATCGTTACTGTCCTTAGCTTTATTTCTTGTCCTTGTAGGGCTTTTTACGGATTACCCAGCCCTCCTTGTTCGCCTGTCTTGCTCTCGCTACCGAAAGCGCGTCGGCGGGGATATTATCCGTAATAGTCGAGCCTGCCGCAATATACGCTCTGTCGCCGACCTCAACGGGGGCGATAAGATTAGTGTTGCATCCGACAAACACTTCGTCGCCTATCTTACAGCGCGACTTTGTTTTTCCGTCATAGTTACAGGTTACCGTTCCGCAGCCGAAATTAACGTCGCTTCCTACGTCGCTGTCGCCGATATAGGTAAGGTGCGCCGCCTTGGTTCCCTCGCCTACTATCGAATTTTTAATCTCAACGAAGTTGCCTATATGAACGTTCTTCTTAACAACGCTCTTCGCTCTTACCTTGACGAACGGACCGCAGTCAACCCCGTCCTCAATCTCGGAATCAAGGATTTTACAGTTATCGAGTATAACGCCCTCTCCGATAACCGAGCTGTCTATATAACAGTTAGGTCCGATAACGCAGTTTTCGCCGATAACGGTATCGCCTATGATAATCGTATTTGGAAGAATCTGAGCGCTGTTGCCGATTTTAACGTTCTTGCCTATCATAACGCCGTCGGTACACGGAATATCAACGCCGTTTAACATATGGGAGTTGTTAATATTCCTTCTCATTATCGTATTCAGGTCGTTGAGCTGAACCCTGTCGTTGGCGCCGAGAATAACCTCGCTGTTTTCGGCGATATACGCGCCCTTGTTTCCACCCCGCCTGAGCAGAGGCTCAAGCGCGTCGGTGAGGTAATACTCCTGCCGGGCGGTATCGTTGGTAATATTGTCGATAGCGTAAAGAAGCGAAGCGCCCTTGAACCAGTAGGTTCCCGAGTTGCTCTCTTTTATGAGCTTTTCCTCTTCGGTTGCGTCCTTATCCTCAACTATTCTAAGAAGCGTTCCGTTTTTGTCGCGCTTGATATGACCTATGCCGTGAGTATCGTCAACTACCGCGCTTACAAGAGTAATGCCGTTATTGTTGCTCTTGTGATAGTTGTACGCCTTGTTTATAGTATAGCTGTCCATAAGCGGACCGTCGCCGTTGAGTATGAGAATATCGTCGCCCTTGTGAGAGGAGATAAATTCCCTCGCCTGCATTACAGCGTGACCCGTTCCGAGCTGGGGCGACTGAAGCGCGGTTTTAATGCTTTCGTCAACGCTTTTGAGATACTCCTCAACAACCTGATGCTCATATCCCGTAATAACGCAGATATCCTTAACGCCCGCCTCTTTAACGGCGTCGATAACGTGCTTAATCATAGGTTCAAAAAGAACCTCGCACATTACCTTGGGCTTGTCGCTTTTCATTCTTGTACCCTTGCCGCCTGCAAGGATTATAGCACATTTCATTCGTTTCATTTCCTTTCAGTTATCTGAATTATAATAATTATGCACCAAAAACAAAATTTTTTCAACACATTTTAATGAACTTTACCAAAATATTAAAAAATGTTTGATATTTATAATATACTGTGTTACAATATAGCCGCATTGGACAAAGTGTGTTTTTTTGTCGTGTAAACTAAGTTTATTCAATAATTTAAAAAATATTTTTTAGGAGGTCATTCTCAATGGCGAAGAAAAAGTATTGTTACCTCTTCTCAGAGGGTAACGCTAACATGAGAGAGCTTCTCGGCGGTAAGGGCGCAAACCTTGCTGAGATGACTAATCTCAAACTCTCGGACGGCAGCTATTTCCCTGTTCCTCAGGGCTTTACAATCACCACCGAGGCTTGTACCAAGTACTATGAGGACGGAAGACAGATTAATCCCGACATTATGGCTGAGATTGAAGAGTACATCGTAAAGATGGAAGAAATCACAGGCAAGAAGTTCGGCGATAAGGAAAATCCGCTTCTCGTTTCCGTTCGTTCAGGCGCTCGCGCTTCAATGCCCGGTATGATGGATACAATTCTTAACCTCGGTATTAACGAAGAGGTTGTTGAGGTTATGGCTGAAAAGTCAGGCAACCCCCGTTGGGCATACGACTGTTACAGAAGATTTATCCAGATGTATTCAGACGTTGTTATGGAAGTCGGCAAGAAATACTTTGAGCAGCTTATCGACAAGATGAAAGAGGAAAAGGGCGTAACTCAGGATACAGAGCTCGACGCAAACGACCTCAAGAACCTTGCAGAGCAGTTCAAGGCTGAATATAAAGCAAAAATCGGCGAAGATTTCCCGAGCGACCCGAAGGAACAGCTTATGGGCGCCGTTAAGGCAGTATTCCGTTCATGGGATAACCCGAGAGCTAACGTATACCGCCGTGATAACGATATCCCCTATTAATGGGGTACAGCCGTTAACGTACAGTCAATGGCATTCGGTAATATGGGCGACGACTGCGGTACAGGCGTTGCGTTCACACGTGACCCCGCAACGGGCGCAAAGGGCCTCTTCGGTGAGTTCCTTATCAACGCTCAGGGCGAGGACGTTGTTGCAGGCGTTCGTACTCCTATGCACATCAGCGAGATGGAGCAGAAGTTCCCCGAGGCTTTCGCTCAGTTCAAAGAGGTTTGTAAAACTCTTGAAGCTCATTACAGAGATATGCAGGATATGGAATTCACAGTTGAGCACGGTAAGCTCAATATGCTCCAAACAAGAAACGGTAAGAGAACTGCTCAGGCTGCTCTTCAGATTGCGTGCGACCTCGTTGACGAGGGCATGAGAACCGAAGAAGAAGCAGTTGCAATGATTGACCCGCGTAACCTTGATACTCTTCTTCATCCCCAGTTCGACGCTGCTGCTCTTAAGGCTGCTACTCCGCTCGGCAAGGGACTCGGAGCTTCCCCCGGCGCTGCCTGCGGTAAGGTTGTATTTACCGCTGAGGACGCTGACGCATGGAACGCAAGAGGCGAAAAGGTTATCCTTGTACGTCTTGAGACCTCTCCCGAGGATATTACGGGTATGAAGGCTTCTCAGGGTATCCTTACCGTAAGAGGCGGTATGACCTCTCACGCTGCAGTTGTAGCGCGCGGTATGGGAACCTGCTGCGTATCGGGCTGCTCCGATATCGTTATGGACGAGGACAATAAGGTATTTACTCTTGCAGGAAAGCAGTTCCACGAGGGCGACTATATTTCAATCGACGGTTCAACAGGTAACATCTACGAGGGCGTTATCGCTACTAAGGACGCTGAAATCGCAGGTACCTTCGGAAGAATTATGGCATGGGCTGACAAGTACAGAACTCTTAAGGTTCGTACAAACGCTGATACTCCTGCCGACGCTAAGAAGGCAAGAGAGCTCGGCGCCGAGGGTATCGGTCTCTGCCGTACCGAGCATATGTTCTTTGAAGAGGACAGAATCGCTGCGTTCCGTGAGATGATTTGCTCAACTAAGGTTGAGGACAGAGAGGCTGCTCTCGAGAAGATTCTCCCCTATCAGCAGAACGACTTTGAGGCTCTTTATGAAGCTCTTGAAGGCTGTCCCGTAACTATCAGATTCCTTGACCCGCCGCTTCACGAGTTCGTTCCTACCGAAGAGGCTGATATCGAAAAGCTTGCTAAGGCTAAGAACAAGAGCGTTGAAGAGATTAAGGGTATCATTCAGGGACTCCACGAGTTCAACCCGATGATGGGCCACAGAGGACTTCGTCTTGCAGTAACATATCCCGAAATCGCAAAGATGCAGACCAAGGCTGTTATCAGAGCCGCTATCAACGTTAAGAAGAATCATCCCGACTGGAACATCGTTCCCGAGATTATGATTCCGCTTTCATGCGATTCCAAGGAATTAAAGTACGTTAAGGATATCGTTGTTGCTGTTGCCGACGCTGAAATCGCCGCTGCAGGAAGCGATATGAAGTATGAAGTAGGTACTATGATTGAGATTCCGCGTGCTGCTCTTACAGCCGCTGATATCGCTAAGGAAGCTGAGTTCTTCTGCTTCGGTACCAACGACCTTACCCAGATGACCTACGGCTTCAGCCGTGACGACGCAGGTAAGTTCCTTGACGCTTACTATGACGCTAAGATTTTCGAGAACGACCCGTTTGCTAAGCTTGACCAGACAGGCGTAGGCCAGCTTATGGAACTCGCCGTTAAGAACGGTAAGGCTACAAGACCCACTCTTCACTGCGGTATCTGCGGTGAGCACGGCGGTGACCCGAGCTCTGTAGAGTTCTGCCATAAGATTGGTCTTGACTACGTATCCTGCTCGCCGTTCCGTGTTCCGATTGCACGTCTTGCTGCCGCTCAGGCTGCTATCGCCGAGAAGGCTGAAAAGGAAGCTGCAAAGGACGCAACCAAGGAAGAGGTTGAGGCTAAGCTCGCCGCTGCCAAGGACGCATTACAGGACGCAGCAGCTAAGCTCCAGGACGCTACCGCTAACGCAACAGACGACATTAAAGACGTTGTTGCAAAGGGTATCAAGAGCATCAAGGCTGGCTGGGAAGAAGCTAAGAAAACCTTCGATGACAACAAATAATTTTTAAATCGGAAAGGGCTGTTCCGCGGAACAGTCCTTTTTTGATTGACTTTAATTATTTATAATGATAAAATAATTAAGTGAATGAGGTGTTAATATGAAAAAAGTAATATCAGTATTTATTGCGGTAATTATGGCTGTTTCGTGCGCGGCATTTACCTTCCCCGCGTCTGCGGCGACAAACTGCTTTTCAATAAAAATTTCGGGAACTCAGCATAATTCCCTCGTAAAAAGCACGGTAAATGAAATTAATTCAAAAAGAGCCGAAAACGGACTCGACGCATTAACCGTTGACGCCGAGCTTGAAGCCTTCGCTCAGAAGAGGGCGGCTGAGGTTATGCTCGGAGGAAAGGCGTATGTTGACGATAACGGTAACTACGTCGAGCTCTGCTCTGACAGAACGGCTATGGACAGCATCTTCCGCGGCTACGGAAAAAGCGTTTTTTCCGCTTATACCGACGATAAAGCCGATTTTACCGAGGCGGTAAGCCTTCTTTCGGGCGATGGTTATGCGGCGGTGAAAAAGATAGGCATCGCCTCTTTTACCTTTGAAAAGATTACCTCTTATTATATTATTTTTTCAACCGACGCCTCTGAAGCTGAATATACGGATTTTACCGATAAGGCTTACAGCGCAAATATCAACGTTCATTACAGCTTCGTGCCTTATTTTAAATTCTATAATACCGCCGTTGACACGAGGTATTTCAAACACAGCGTAAAAGGTACCTTCAGCGGTTACTATAAGGATTACCTCGTTATTCCCAACTCTCAGCTCGTATATAAAAGCACTCAGCCGAAGATATATAAAACCGTAGGATATAACGGCTATGTAAAGGGTAACGGCTCATATAACATCAAGCTTTACGATACGAATAACGTCGCGCTTTGTACCTTTGAAAATCTCTCGGCGAAAATAAATCTTACCGCGCCTAATACCTATGTTGCAAGTAAAAAGAAAAAGCAGCTTTATGTTCAGTGGCAGACCTTCAAGGACTGTTCGGGCTACGAAATTCAGTATTCGCTCAAAAAGAATATGAAGGGCGCTAAAAAGATAACCGTAAAGGGCGCTAAGAAAAACAAATACACTATTAAGAAAAAGCTTAAGTCAAAGAAAAAGTATTACGTAAGAGTACGCGCCTATAAAAACCAGGGCGGCGGCGAAAAGGTCTATACAAAATGGAGCAAGAAAAAAGCCGTAAAAATAAAATAATATCGGTGATAATAATGCTGCTCAGAATATTTTTAATTCTGCTCGGACTTTATGTCTTAAATCTTTATATCGGTCCGCTTATCTCGCTCGGAGTAATAAACGCGGGCAACCTCTTCGGCTTCGCCGTATCGGGCGCTCTAATCGGTATCGGCGCCTTCTGGAATCCGTTTTGCGCCTTTTCAAAAAGGCTGTGGGAAAGCTCCTCGGGAAAGGCGGTAATCTCCGTTTTCTGCGCTCTTGTTATCGTTTTTTGCGCGGTATTCTTTTCAACGCTTTCGCAGGTCGTAAGGCACTCAAAGTATACCGCCGATAATCAGAGCACGGTAATCGTCCTCGGCTGTCAGATAAGAGGGAGCGAGCCGAGCATAACTCTTCGGGCAAGGTGCAGGGTGGCTGCGGAATATATGAAAGAGCACCCCGACGCCGTTACAATCGCAACGGGCGGACAGGGCGCCGACGAGGATTTATCCGAGGGACAGTGCATATTTAACCTTATGACCGAAAGCGGCATATCCCCCGAGAGAATTTATATAGAGGATAATTCAACGAATACCGACCAGAATATCGCAAACGCAAAGAAAATCATTGACGAAAACGGCTTTTCCGCCGACGTCGCCGTAGCGACGAGCGAGTACCACCAGTACCGCGCCTCTATGATTTGTAAAAAGAACGGACTTAACGCTTCGTCAGTCCCTTCGCCCTCCTCAAAAAGAGCAAAGCCCACCTTCTTTACCCGCGAGGTATTCGGCGTGTGGGCGCAGTGGCTCAAAGGAATTAAGAATTAAGAATGAAGAGTTAATAATTAAACTCATAACTCTTAATTCTTAACTAAAAAAACTCGGACATTTTGTCCGAGTTTTTATTTATAATCCCAGGCCTCTCAGCTTTGTTACAATATACATAAATACCGTCCAGATTACCTGGTAAACTATTATCGCGAGGGCTGATATTTCGCCGAACGCGCCGAACGCGCTGAGAAGCGCAATTCCCGCAAAGCCGAGAACTGAGCCGAAGGTAAGAAGAAACGCCGTAAGTCCTCTCGCCGAAACGAGTATTCCCGCGCCCCTCATAGCCGAAACGAGACCGAGCGCCGTTCCCGAATGAACAACATATGCGGGCGAGGTCTCAACGTCAAGGTTGGAATACTTGTCATATACCCTTGCGGCAGAATAATTCATAACGTGTATAAAGCCCTCGGGGAGCGAGAAAAGCTCTCTGAGGCTTTCCTCGTTTATGTACTGGTCCGCGCTTTTAACTATAAGGGTTATTCCGCTCTTTTCAAGCTTTTTAAGCTCTCGCTTAAGGTCGGGGTCGGCGTTATAGCTTACTACGAAGAGGGCTAAAAGCTTTCCGTCAAGCGCAAGGTAAAGCGCCTTTCTTCCCTTAATCGTATACTTGTTTTCAAAGCTTTCCTGCGGAACGGAAATATCGTGCTTTTTCATCATTTCCCTTGTTCCGACAAGGACCTTTTGTTTATATATCCAGCCCGACGTTCCCATTTTTTCCTCATAGGTTATTCCCTCAACCTTCGGGAGTATCGACTGTTTTCCTATAATAATACTGTCGAAAACGTGGGCGAGCGGGCTTTTCGTCTGAATCATAACCGCCGCGGCGTAGATAATCGCGTCGTCAACCTTTGTGTCAAAGGTCTTTACCCCGTGAAAATCGCAGGCGTTATTAGCGAATAAATCAGCCGCCTCCATTACAACCGCGTCCGCGTCCTGAGTCATATACGCTCCCTCGTAGCCGCAGATTACAGACTCGTAATCCGATAGCTGAGAGGATATATCCCCGAGAAGCATATTCGATACAAACAGAGCCGAAACGGGAAGCGCGATAACGAGCGCCGAAAGCGAGGCGTTAACCGCCGTATTAAGATTTTCAAGGAATATAACTCCGACAAGAAGCAGGGCGCTCAGAATAATATCTACAATAAAGATTCTTTTTGCGATTTTATCCGCAGGCTCGCTCTTGCAGGAAATCTCAAGGAAATTCGACGGGAAGTCGCATTTCACGCTCATTTTGAGCACGGGCTCCTCATCCTCAACGGCACCCCTGCTTATTATCTCGGCGTCAACCTTGTTCGTAATGTTTTCAACCGTATATTTTCCGCTGCCGTTAGTAATGAAATCAAAATTCAGAACAATTCTGTTCATCATTGTCCGCTTTGAAAGCTGAGACATAAACAGAGCAAACACCGCCGCTGGAACAAGCATAACTCCGTTATCGTACCACAGCCCTATATCGAGCATTGAAACGACCGTGTGCGCCAGAACGCCGAGCGAAACAAGGCTGATGGGCGTATCCGCGTTAATTCCGCCTTTTATGTTGAAACCGTGCGTCAGTACGTTGTAGTTAATTATAAGCGTTACGGCGTAAAGCGCAATAATAACTCCGAAATAAACCGTATGCGACGAAAGGAAAAGCGGAAAGCGCGCGTTCTCTTTGAATACCGTCATCAATATAAGCGGTATAAAAAGTAGTGCCGTAAGCATAAGCTTTGCCGTAACCGAGGAACGCTTTGAAATAAGCTTATCAAGGAATTCGTCTCTCTCGCTTGTTTTTCCGTAATCGTCCGCCGCGACCTTAATATCCCCGAGCTGGCCGTCCGTTTCGTCGGGACCGAAAAGCCTGAACTTTCCGACCTTCTCCTCGCGGCGCCTTTCAAGCTCTTCCTCAGCGACCTTTTCGTCAATTTTTTCAACCGTATCAATGTTTTCGTCAAAGCCGTCGAGCTTAATCTGAAAGCCCTCCTCGGCTTCAAAATCCTGCTCGTTTACCTCGTCTCTGTTAAAGCTCTTTATATGCTGAGTTGAAACGATAGTCGGTATCGGCTCTAAATCCTGTTCGGGCTTTTTATCGGGAGTAGTTGAAACAAAGCTCGCCTGTATAGTCTTTTCCTCTGCGTGCGAATCGGAAACGAAGGTCCTCGTCTTACCGTCGCCCGCGTTTATTTTTATATCGCCGTCATCCTCTTCGGATACGGCTGTGATTGTAACCGTTTTATCGCTCGCGGGAGCCTCCTGCTCTTCTTCCTCCGCTCTTGACTCATCGGTGTTTTCGGGCGCGTTTTCAGAGGGGACGTAAACCTTTACGTCCTCTTCCTCCTCAGTCTTTTCATACGCCCTGGCAATTCTTTTTGCAACAACCTCTTCGTCAACGACGACCTCCTTGATTGCCTGCTTTGCCTTTTCGTCGAGGCTCTTTTCAGCCGCCTTAAGCTGCTTTTCAGCCTCGTTTTTAATCTGCTGAGCTCTTTTTATAATTTCATCAATAGACAGATTATCGCTCATCTTTTCACCGTTTGTTTTTATTATTTGAGTCTTTGTCTTGCTATTTCGTACATTATTATTCCCGACGCAACCGAGGCGTTAAGGGAATTGATATGGCCGAGCATCGGAAGGCTTACCGTAACGTCGCATTTTTCCTTGATAAGACGGCCTATTCCGCTTCCCTCGTTTCCGACAACAAGCGCCGCGCCGCCCGAATAATCGGTCTTGTCCCAGCGCTGTCCGTCCATATCCGCGGCGTAAACCCAGATATTTTTCTTTTTCAGCTCATCTATCGTCTGAGCGAGATTGCCCACTCTCGCGACTCTCATATATTCAAGTGCGCCGCACGAGGTCTTGGCAACAATAAAGTTAAGCCCTACGCTTCGCCTTTTAGGTATAATTATACCATGGACGCCGCACGCCTCAGCCGTTCTTATTATCGCCCCGAGGTTGTGTGAATCCTCAATCTCGTCGCATATAACTATAAACGGCGCCTCGTCCCTTTCCTCAGCGTACGCGAGGATATCCTCAACGCTTGAGTATTCGTGGGCGGGAACGTTAGCCGCTACGCCCTGATGGTTAGCTCCCGCGCTTAGCGCGTCGAGCTTTCTTTTGTCAACGTCCTTGATAACGATTTTCTTCTCTCTGCAAAGCGCGATTATGCTCTTTACCGAGCCCTCTCTTTCGCCCTTTGCTATATAAACGCTTTCGACCTCGCGCCCGCTTTTAAGCAGCTCAAGCACGGCGTTTCTTCCTATGACAAGATTGTCGTTACTGTTAATATAATCGTTTTTCACGTCAATTCCTCGAATTTATTACTGTAATTTTTAATTATATCATATATACTGCTTATTGTAAATTATTTAATCTGCGTTATTTTGTTTTTTCTGACAATAAACGCGTGCTTCGCCCTTTCAATCATAACCGCGTCGTTTTCGGGAGAATCGGTATAAAAATTCTCTATTTCCGCGTCCCCGTACTGTTCAAGAAACGCCTTAATTTTATTTTCTCTCAGATTGGCGAACTCAATTCTTCCCGTCTCTCTGTTAATCCTTGAAGCTAAAAAGTGCCTGATACCTAGCCGTTTGCAGATTTCCTCAACGTTAAAATCGGGGGAAGCGGTAATAATAAGGTCGTCGTCCGAGCGAAGCTCGCTGTAAAGCGGCTTTATTTTTTTCATATGCTTATCCCAGAATTTAGTCGGGTCGTTTTCAAAATCGAACACCCTGAGCGCGTCCTTTTCAATAAGCGGAGCATAGCGCTCGAGCGCCTCGGCGAGCGTTACGCCGCCCTTTTTATATCTTTTGAACGCCTTTAAAACCGTAGGCAGCATTTTAATAAGCCACGGCTTTCTTACAATGTAATAGAAAAACAAATCGAGCGTGCTTTCCCCGTCGTATATCGTGTTGTCAAAATCAAATACGTTCATAATAACACCTAAAAAATTAAAGGGATAATTTCTATCCCTTTAAGCAGAGCGAGACGAATCCGAAACCGGTTTAAAATGGCGGATTTGCCTTATCTCTGCGTTGAAAATACTCGGAATACATAAAGTATTCCTGTGTTTTTTGCCTTGACCTAAACCAAATCCGCTCATTTTAAACTGCAAAGCACTAAAAACGCTTGGAGTTAGGATGAAATTTGGCTTTTGAGGTCGAAGCTTTGCTGACGCAAAGCAAGAACGAAAACGGCAAAGTTCGCTTAAATACTGCGTTTTTAGCGATTCGGATTCGCCTCGTTCTGCTTAATTATATAATTATCCTGTTAAATTTTCAATAGTCCTATTCCCTCAAGTATGCTTGAAATAAGAATAGCGAATATGAATATCGGCGCAACCCATTTAACCATAGCGACATAGAACTTTTTCATAGTAAACGGGCCGTTCAGCTCAACCTCGCTTATAATAGCGTCGGGCTTGATAATAAAGCCCACCACGATACAGGTCATCATTCCTACGAACGGAAGAAGAATACTGTTGGAAACGAAATCAAGGAAATCGAGAATATCGAAGCCGAAGATTGTAACTCCGCTCCATACTCCAAAGCCGAGAGAACACGCGATACCTACAAGTATTCCGAATATCGCAACGTAAACCGTAGCCTTATTTCTTGAAATCTTAAACGCGTCGATTATACCCGAAACGATAGCCTCCATTATTGAAACCGAACTCGTTATCGCCGCAAAAAGTACAAGAATAAAGAACGCGCTTCCGATAATTCTTCCGCCGGGCATTGAGTTAAACACCTTCGGAAGAGTAACGAACATAAGCGACGGTCCCTTGCCGAGAGCCTCTTTATCTCCGCCCGAGAAAACGAATACCGACGGAATAATCATAAGTCCAGCAAGGAAGGCGATTGCCGTATCGAATACCTCAATCTGTCTTGTAGCCTTTTCAATATGCTCCTCTTTTGAGAAATACGAGCCGTAGGTAATCATAATACCCATAGCAAGCGACATTGAATAGAAGAGCTGACCAAGCGCCGCGAGGAACGTCTTAACGCTTAAATCCCTGATATTAGGGAAAAGATAGTATTTGACTCCCGCCATAGCGCCGGGGCGCGTTACAACATAAATCGAAAGCGCTACCGTAGGTATGAGAAGCGCGGGCATAAGAACCCTTGAAAGCTTTTCAATTCCGTTATTTACGCCGAAAACGATTACAAGCGTTGTCGCGATAATGAAGATTAAAAACCATACGAGCGGGTCGGCGGTTGAGGAAATATAATTTCCGAAATAATCGTCCTGCGCCGCCTGCTTTACCTGACCGATAAGCATAACGCCCGCGTACTTTGTAACCCAGCCGCCTATAAGACAGTAATACGGAAAAATAAGAACGGGAACTATCGTAGCGAGCGCGCCGAGCCAGTTCCATTTTTTATGAAGCGCTCCGAACGCCTTAAGCGGAGAGAGCTGAGTTTTTCTTCCTATTGCAATCTCGGTTATCATAAGCACAAAGCCGAAGGTAACCGCAAGAATAATATATACGAGGAGGAACATTCCCCCGCCGTACTTAGCCGCAAGATACGGAAAACGCCAGAGATTTCCGAGACCTACCGCCGAGCCTGCCGCGGCAAGAACAAAACCGAGCTTGCCTTTAAACGTACTTCTTGTTTCTTCCATAATTATTACCTCTTTCTTAAACAACTTGTTTATAATATACTAAAAGAGCACAAAAGTAAAGAGAAAAATAAAAAAGAGAGGACATTTGTCCTCCCTGTAAGACTGATTATTATTTTTCCGTTTCGCTCTCGTAGTTAAAGTAAGAGGCGTTATAGCCGAAATACTTTTCAACAAGCGGAGTAAAATCGTCCCTGTCGTTATAATCGGGGCTTTTAAGCTCGTAAATCGCGGTATTTATCGAATCCTTCCAGCCGCTGTACTTGGCGCAGGCTATAACGTATTCGATAGTGTCGAGCTCGCCCTCAAGAACGTCGTATTTGTCCTCTGCCTTAAGGGGCATAAAGCTGAACTCGTCGGTAATTACAACGTCCGCCTTTCCGCCATCAAGGAGAGCGAGCGCCGCCTTAACGTCGTTATTGCTCTTGATTTCAGCGCACGCCGAAGCGATAGCCTTATTAGCCTCAAGCGCAGCCTTTGCGCCGTCGGTAGTTGTAACAGCCTTGGCTCCGCTGAAGTCGCCGTAATTCTTAATGCTTCCGCCCTTCTTCGTAACGGCTATAATTCTGTTTGTAATTATCGGCTCTGAGAAGGAATAA
>CAMVRG010000008.1 GCA_947169815.1 uncultured Clostridia bacterium
AGGCGGTTTATTCCGCCTTTCTTTGACAGGTGATATATTTTGACGGTTTTCGATTCGAGAAAAACTGAATATAAGGATAAAATCCGCGCAATCGCAACTGACGAAAAGGTTAAGCTGCGTATTGTAGTTCCGCGCTCAATGTCCTGTCACGGCGCTACTCTCTGTATAACCAAGGAGGGCGAGCCGCCCGCTTATTACTCTATGTTCTGGGCAGGTATGTGCGGCGATGAGCACGAATACTGGGAGCTTCATTTTTCGGCTACAACGAGCGGACTTTATTTCTATCACTTTGAGCTTGATACCGACTGGGGTAAGAGCTTTATAAGAAACGTAGGCCACGGAGAAGGCGACTTTGCGCCCGACGGAGCCGATTTTCAGCAGACGGTTTACGATAAGGACTTTACTACCCCCGACTGGCTTAAGGGCGGTATAATCTATCAGATTTTCCCCGACCGTTTTTATTACCTCGGCGGTAAGAAAAGCGGAGTAAGGGAAAGCCGCGTGCTTCGCGAGTGGGGAGGGGAGCCCTACTGGAAAGAGGAACAGATGAACGGCGTATGGAATAACGATTATTTCTGCGGCGACCTTAAGGGCATTGAACAGAAGCTGCCCTATCTTTCCTCGCTTTCGGTAAGCTGTATCTACCTTAATCCGATTTTCGAGGCTAACTCGAACCACCGCTACGATACCGCGGACTATGAAATAATCGACCCGCTTCTCGGTACATACGAGGATTTTAAATCTCTTTGCTCAAGCGCCGAAAAGTACGGAATAAAAATAATTCTCGACGGTGTTTTCAGCCATACGGGCGTAGATTCAAAATACTTTAATAAGTATGAGAATTACGACTGTGTCGGCGCGTATAACAGTAAGGAAAGCAAATACTTTGAGTGGTATAAGTTTACCGATTATCCCGACGAGTATAAATCGTGGTGGGGAATAAAGCTCCTTCCCGAAATTATTGAGGAAACTGAAAGCTACCGTAATTATATCTGCGGCGAAAACGGAATAATAAGAAAATGGCTTAAGGCGGGCGCCTCGGGCTGGCGGCTCGACGTTGCCGACGAGCTTCCCGACGTATTTCTCGACGACGTAAGAAGCGCCGTGAAGAGCGAAAAAAAGGACGCGCTTATTATCGGCGAGGTATGGGAGGACGCGACTACTAAAACCGCCTATGAAAAAAGACGGCGCTACCTTCTCGGCGAGCAGCTCGACTCGGTTATGAACTATCCGTTTTGCGACGCGGTTCTGAATTTCATAAAGTTCGGGAACGCAGACGCATTTTTTGACAGCGTTATGAGCATAGTTGAAAACTATCCGCCCCAGGTATTAAACGTTCTTATGAACCATATCGGAACCCATGATACCGAAAGAGCGATTACGCGACTTGCGGGGCCCGACTCCGAGGGCTACGGTCGTCAGTGGCAGCACGAGCATAATAAGCTTTCGGATTACGATTACTTAAAGGGCGTTTCAATGCTTAAGCTCGCCTCGCTTATACAGTTTACCCTTCCCGGCGTTCCGTCGATTTATTATGGAGACGAGGTCGGTATGCAGGGTATGAAGGACCCGTTTAACCGCGCGTGTATGGAGTGGGATAATCAGAACAGAGAGCTTCTTAAATGGTATAAGCGCCTCGGCGAAATAAGACGGGGATGCGACGTATTCAGAGACGGCGTGTTTACAGAGTTCTTCTGCTCTCATAAAACAATCGCTTATAAGAGGACGAGTGATAAAAGCGAGGTAATAGTCGCCGTAAATCTTGACGACGAAATGGTAACGGTACCGCTTGGGGACGATTGGGAAAACTCCTACACCCTCCTCGGCAATACCCCCGTAAATAAGACGCTTTACTTAGAGCCCTACCGCTATTCACTTATAATAAGAGAAAAATAAAAGGCGTGACCGCCTTTTATTTTTTTGTGAATAATTTTTGAAAATCGAAAAATAATTATTGACAAACGATAATTTTAGTGGTATATATTACCTGACAGGAGGTAAAACTATGAAATACAGCGATAAAACCACGGGGCTGACATTAGCGGCGGTAAGGGTATGTTACTTACTTCTTGCGTTATCCGTTATTGCGTTTCCCGTTTTAATGAGGGCAAAGGAGGGCGACTGGTACTATTTCGTAATGCTCGCCGTACACGGAAAGTATCTGATTTATCCGTTTTACGCGGTAGTGCCCCTCGGCTATGCGGCGCTTATCTGCCTTGACAGAATACTGAGCAACATAAAAAAGGATATAGTGTTTGATACAAAAAACGTTAAGCTTCTTAATATTATTACGTGGTGCTGTCTTATAGCTTCTTTAACAGGCTTAGTATCATATATAATAATAGCAGTTAATTATAAATCAATAGAAACGGTAATTCTTCTCTCCTTCGGCGAGGCGTTTATGGCGCTCGTTGTAAGGGTTGTGAGAAACGTTATTAAAAAGGCAATAGAAATTAAAAATGAATACGATTTGGTGGTGTAATTATGATTATAGTTAATCTTGACGTTATGCTCGCCAAACGGAAAATGAGTTCGCTTGAGCTTGCAAACAGAATAGGAATTACGCAGGCAAATCTTTCAATACTGAAAACGGGCAAGGCTAAGGCTATCCGTTTTTCAACCCTTGACGCGATATGCAAGGAACTTGACTGTCAGCCTGCGGATATACTTGAATTTGTAGATTAAAGGAGATTATATTATTATGGAAAATAATATTAATAATAACGGCGTTCAGGCTCCGACTGTACAGCCGCAGTATCATCAGCCGCCGTACCCGCCCGTACCTTATCAGCCGAATATGTATCTGCCGCCGAAAAAGGTCTATGAGCCTCTTTCAAAAAAGGATAATTCGTTTATCTTTATCTTTCTTGCGGGGCTTTATCTCTTCGTTGACTTTGCGCTCTTCCATTCAATGGCGCTCGGCTTTACGATTTCATATTTTGTACTGTTTATAATTTCAACCGTTTATCTTTATAAAAAAGGCAATAAGGTCGATTTGTTCTCGGTTCTTTGCGGAGCTCTTTCCCTTGCGGGAGCGGTAACCTTTACGCTTTTTGCAAACTATTTTATAAACGCGATAATGTTCGTTCTTATCGGCGGGCTCTTTACGCTTTACTGTCTCGGAATAAGCGACAGTTATTCAAGAAGCCGCGGTAATTTCAAGGTGCTTTTTGATTTGTTTCTCGGCGTTTTTGCCCAACCGTTTGAAAACCTCGGCGCTGTATTCGGCGGAATAAGAGCAGGAGCGAAAAAGGGTAAAAAGGGTTACAGCGCCGCGCTCGGCGCCCTTCTTGCAGTACCCGTTCTCGTTATAATCATTCCGCTTCTCGTCAAGAGCGACGCGGCGTTCGAGGCGCTTATTAAGAATATCGCAAAGAATATAGGTATTTACCTTCTTGAGCTTGCAATCGCTATGCTTTTTACGCCCTTCGTATTCTCGTTTATGTTCGGGAAAAGGGAAAAGCTCAATAAAAAGCAGCACGGAAAGGGAAATATTAAACGGTTGTTTATCCCATCGGGAAGCGTTGCGTTTCTTTCGGTTATTTCCTTTACCTATATAGTTTATCTTCTCTCTCAGCTTGCGTATTTCTTCTCGGCGTTTAAGGGGCTTCTTCCCGAGGGCTATACAAGAAGCGCGAGCGCCTTCGCGAGACGCGGCTTTTATGAGGTATTTATAATCTGCGCTATAAATGTAATAATTATTTCGCTTATAAGTATGCTGACAAAAAGAAAAAGCGGAAGGCTCCCGCTCAGCGTTAAGCTTCTTTCGCTTTTCATATCTCTCTTTTCGGTTTTGCTTATTATTACGGCTATTCAGAAAATGAAGCTGAATATAACAACCTACGGCTTTACGAGAAACAGACTTCTTGTATTTACCTTTATGCTTATGATGCTCGTTGTTATAGCGTTCTTTATTATCCATATTTTTGCGCCAAAGGTACCGTATATGCAGAGCATAATTATTATCTGCTCGGTAATGTTCATAGCGCTTTCGTTTACGGATATAGACGCCTTTACATTTGAGCATAATTTCAAAGCGTATCAGAACGGCACGATTAAATCAATGGAGCTTTACGGCGTGTCGGAGCTTTCGCCCGAATTCACGTATTTTACAAAGCTTGCAAAGTCTGACGATAAGGAGCTGTCCCACAAGGCTGTCGCCTATATGATTCAGAATAATCAATATCTTGACGACTCAAAGCAGTATAAGATTAAAAACGGCGAGATAGTACGCAAAAAGCGTGATTTCAGAGAGTATAACAGAGCGCTTGAAAATGAGAAAAAATGCTTTAACGAGTATTATAAAGGTCTTTCGGAAAAAGAGAAAAAGGCGTTTGATTATACCTGGAAAATGCTTGAAATGGGAAGCTATTCCGAAAACGAGGACGTAATATATACCGACGGCGGGGAGTATAAATACAACCCGAAAACGGGAATATACGATATAAAAGTTAATTACTGATAAAAAAATGCAAGGTTTTTACCTTGCATTTTTTACGGCCTGCACGCGCCGCAGGGGGCGTAGCCTCCGTTTATTAAATCCGACCTTTTGCCCGTATAGGTTTTTTTGTTTTTTTCGTTCATTTCCTTTACGGAATCGCACGAGGGTCTGTGGAATTTCAGATTATTTGTGTTAATAATATAGGTTTCGCTTTTCTCATTTTTATCAGAGCTTTTCAGATAGTTTTCGCCCGTGGAGTAATTAATCTCAACGCCCGGCTGAACGTTATAACAGTAAACGTTGAAGCATATATCCTTTCCGCCGTCCTCGATTGAAAGCGCCTCCATATGTACGCCCCTTGCAACGAGCTCCTTATCCTTAAATACGGGCGTAACGCGGTAAAGGACGTGGTTGTTTGTCGCACGGACGTAGTTTCCTACCTTTTCCTCAAAGGGGAGCATTCCCGTTGCGTTAAGGTATCTCGTGCCCGTAATAAGATTCTGACGGTTAGCGCTCTCTCCCGTAAGCTGATAGGCTATAAGATGACATCGGTTATACAGGCTTTCTCCGTCAATAAAGCTGTATCTTGATGGCTGCCAGCCCGTCGGCTTAATCGCGCTTATTGAGTTCCTTTCGCCGCTCGGCATGAGGTCGCACCCTACGCAGGCGACGGCGCCCTTACATCTTCCGAGCTTGTCGAGCTTGAGATATTTTTCGTAGGATTTTGAGGAGTAATCCTCCTGCGCGAATTCGGGCTCATTATTGTTTATTAAAACATAGGGCTTTCCCGAGTATTCGGGGATATCCTCAAGGTCGAGCTTATAAGACGCGGAATAGGTAGTTTTTTCCTTTTTAATCCCGTTGGCGGTAGTCTTTCCCGCGAGCCTTCCTCCCGCGAGGAAAAGCGCGATAGCAAGAAGAACGGAAGCCGCCTCGATTAATAGCTTTCTTATCTTTTTACTGTCCATTTTATTCTCCGTAAAAATTTATAATCCTATAATAGCATATTGCCGCTGCGAGTGCAATTTAATTTTTCGGTTTTCTATATCGAAAATAAGTACTGCACAGCCGAGTATCATTACCGTACTCAGCGCAAGTCCGCCCGACGAGAAGGTGTGAACGGGGGAGGAGATATTGCTGAAAACCGCGTCGCTTTCGGGAAACATAAACGAATAGAGCTTATAGTAGAAAAATGAAATTACGGCGCAGCTTATACGCCCCGTAAGAAACTCGGGGTAGCTTACCCTCATTTTTCTGAGAATACCGAAAAGCTGAAGATGAACGCAAAGTCCGCCGAAGGATAAAAAGAAAACGGCGTACTGAGGGGGAAGAAGACTTTCGCCGCATACCCCGTTAGTAATTTCAAGAAGCGGGATTAAATAATCGGGGGGATTGATAATTCCCGAAATAACCGAAAACAAAACTATAAATGCGCTCATAAGCGCAAGAGATTTTACCGTGCTTTCTACCGAGTAGCAAAAGGCGTCTGAAAGCGGGGGATAAGAACGCTCGCCTCTTGCATAGTTATCGCTTTTTCTGTCTGTAAAACCCGTTATAAGCATAACAGTAAGAGAGGATAAAACAGAGATTATATAAAAGGTCAGTCCCGTTTTTATACTCCCGTAGGTTACCGTACCTACCGCCGTAATAATAAACGCCGCCCCGCCGCAGAGGTTAAAGCTCATTATTCTTTTAGCCGTCTCCGAATTTATAACTCCTCTTTCAAAAAGCGAAAGGGTAAGAAGGGCGCCCGACGGATAACCGCCGATAAGCCCGAGAATTACCGCCCCCGCGCTTTCCTCGGGGAGAGCGAATACGCGGCGGAAGAGCTTTCCGAAAAGAAAAACGAATACCCTTGAAAGGCTTGAATTAATTATAGTGTTACATACGGTAAGAACGGGAAGAAGAGAGGGAATTATAATTCCCTCGCATATTTCTATTCCGCTTTTCGCGCCCTGTCTTGCGTCGTCTGAAAAAACGGTAAAAAGCCCGATTAAGCAGCAGAGAAGAAAACACGCCGCCGCGTCGCTTATGTTCTTCTTTTTCACAGTATCACCGAATAATTATATGCAAAAAAGCAGAGGAAAACCTCTGCTTTAAAATTATTTAAGTAGATATTTTGCGTTTTCTATAAGCGTACTCAGCGCTTCCTCGCCGCATTTCTTTCTTATCGCCTCAACGCCGTCGCCGTATTCGGGCGGTCTTGTAGTAAGATTATGAGCGTCGGAGCCGATAAAATGGATTTTACCCTCGTTCAGGAGCTTGAAGAGCTTTTTGCGAAGCCCTCTCGGCGCGTCTGAAAACGAGCTTATATTAACCTGGGTAAGACAGCCCATTTCAATATAATCGTCGAGAGTGTATTTCCCTTCCATCAACGCCTTGTAGCGCTCGATGTGGGCGAGAATCGGCTTTACCTTGTAATCGCAGTAAAGGTTCATTATTCTGTCGTAATCCGAGCTTCCGAAGGACGCGGTAAAAGGATGTTCAAGAAGAATGTAATTTGTATTTCCTATACAAAGCCTTTCGAGCGATTCGTTATTAAAAAGATAATCGCTTATAAAAACCTCAGCCGCGGGGATAAGCTCGGGGCTGTCCTCGGGGAGTGCCGCCGTCAGCCTTTCAAATGCCTTGTCGCGCCTTTTGAGAAAGTCGTCAAGCGAAATCTCGTTTGAGTAATAATGGGGCGTTAAAACAATCTTTTTTACGCCCTGCTCCTTAAGACGTTCAATCATTTTGAGGCTGGTTTCAATATCCTTCGAGCCGTCGTCAATTGCGGGCAGAATATGGCAATGCATCTCAGTTAAGTTTTCGATATACATAGCCTTCACCAACCTTAAAAATATTATTGTTTAGTTTCTTTCGTCGCCGTTATTTGAGCTTTGAGACGGACCGTATCCGCCGTACTGACCGTGACCGTAACCATAGCCGTAGCCGTAACCGTATCCGCCGTAACCGTATCCGCCGTAGCCGTAGCCGTAGCCGCCGTAGCCGTAGCGTCTGTATCTTCCGTAACGGCCGTAGTTACCGTACTTATACTTACCGCCCGCTCTTGTCTCGGTAAAGTTCATTACGAAGCCGAGAATTTTTGCGTCGATAAATTCAAGAGAGGTAATAGCGCGTTCAATTTCGGGATGGGTTGACTGGTTGTATCTTACAACGAGAACAACGCCGTCGGATTCTCTTATAATCGGAAGCGCGTCCGATACGATATTGATAGGCGGAGTATCTATGATAATATAGTCGAAATCGTTGGAAATCTCGGTAAGGAATTCGTGCATAGGATCGCTTCCGAGAAGCTCTGCGGGATTCGGAGGAATAGTACCCGAACAGATAATTGAAAGGTTTTCGTATTCCGTCGGATGAACGATTGAGAAAAGGTCAATTTTCTCGTTCTTTATTCCCGATACCGTAGAGCCGATATAGTCCGTAAGACCGGGGTTGTTTGAAACCGAGAAATAGTGATGAATCTTCGGCTTACGAAGGTCGGCGTCTATAAGAAGAACTCTCTGACCCGCCTGAGCGAAGGTAATAGCAAGGTTAACCGTTGAGGTCGTTTTTCCCTCGCCCGCAACGGAGGAGGTAACAACTATCGTCTTACAGCCCTTTTTCATAACCGAGAACATAATATTAGCTCTTATGCTCTTATATGCCTCTTCAACCTTGAACTTTAACGCGGGGCTGAGCGAAAGGTTTTTGATTAACTCACGTGAGTGATTAACCGAAGAGGAGGCTCTTTTCTTATTCGTCTTTCTTGACATAATCGCTCACTCCTTTCGCGCTCTGATTTGTCTGTAAAATTCTTGACTCGAAATTCGGAATAGAACCGAGAACGGGTATTGAATACTTTTCGGTAAGCTCTTCGCCCGACTTGACTCTTACGTCAAGAAGCGTACGTAAAATTACGTAAGCCGCCGCAAGCACCGCGCCCGCAAGCGCCGCAATAATCATCTTTCTCGGATAATTCTTGCTTCCCGCGCTCGTCGCTCTTACCGCTCTGTCCTCAACCGAGGAACGGACGAGCCCGTTATTCTTATTTTTCATCATCTTCGGGATTGTAGTCTCAAGCTGCTTTGCAATTCTGTATGAAAGCTCGGCGTCGCCCGTCGTAACCTCAACCTTGAACATAGCCGTAGATTCAACGGTTGTAATTGTCATCGTTCCTGATACCGTCGACGTATCGTAGTTCGCGTTATAAGTCGCGTTAAGGTCGCTTGCAAGCTGCTCGGCAAAGGCGTTCGTCTGCATAATCTCAACATAGGTTTTGAGCATATGCATAGCGTAGTTCATCTTGCTCGTGTTGGATGAACGGACGTACTCGTTGCTTGCCGTATTCGAGCTTGCCACGTCGTCGTTACTGTCGGTAGCGTAGGCGAGAAACTCAACCCTCGACGTATAGGTAAGCTTAGTGAAATTAGCGGTATAAACGTATCCTGCGAGGGCGCCGATTAACGCGAAAACAACAATCAGCTTCCACCGTCTCAATACCGCAAACAGTATTTTCTGAACATTTGCATCTAAATTCATAACATATTCTTCCTTAAATTATCATAAAAATAAAATAATTCAAAATATATATTACTTTAATAGTTTATGTTTGTCAATATTTAATTTGTTGCATTTATGTTAATATTATGGTATTATATTTTTATAATTTTTGTGTTCAGGAGGAGTAATATGAACCCGTTATTACTTGCTGCCGTAACAGTCGGCGACAAAATCGACCCGGTATTCAGAGCCTTTGATATGTGGGTTTACCACATTTTCGGAGCAATACAAAATGACCTTTTAACATCCATAGCAAAGGTGTTTACAGCCCTCGGAGACGAGAATTTTGTAATCCCCGTAGCCGTTTTCGGTATAGTGCTTTGCTTCTTTAAAAAGACGAGAAAATACGGCTTTGCGCTTATCTTTGCTATCGCCATCGGAACGTTGGTAACTAACGTTGTAGTTAAGCCTGCGTTCCTCAGAATAAGACCGTATAATACCCTTCAGACCATACCCGAGCTATGGGCTGATTATTCGGTATGGTACAGAGCTGCGGGCTCTCTTTCGGAATCCGATTATTCCTTCCCCTCAGGCCATACGACTGCTGCGTTTGAAATGGCGGTTGCTATGTTCCTTTGCTTCAGAAATACCGCTAAGGAAAAGGCCAAAGCGGGCGAAAAAACCGTTATGGGAAAGATAGCGTTCATTCTTCCGATTGTTGCGCTTTTAACTATGTGCTCAAGAATTTATCTTATGGTGCACTATCCTACCGACGTTCTCGCGGGACTTGTCGTAGGTACCTGCGCAGGCTGTATCGGATATCTTCTTTCAAAGCTTGTATGTAAAGTAATTGAAAAAACGCCCATTGATAAGATTGACCTTGAAAAGGTCTTTAAAAAGGGCATAAACCCGAAGGCTGCAAGCGCCTGCGTTGTAATTATTCTTATCGGTTTCTTCTGTCTTTCCTACATACCCGCTATGTCGGAGGGCGGAGATAGCGAGGTTCGCTGCGAATACAATGGAGACTACGACTGTAATAACGCGGCGAGAGACGCCGACGATGAAAAGTATCCCGCCTTTGACGCTGACGGCGACGGCGACCTTGACCGTTTCTGTAAGATTCACTGGAAGGAGCTTCACGGCGAAAACGCCGAATAAACAAAAACAAGGCTTGGATTTCTCCAAGCCTTTTATTATTGAGATTAAACTATCATTCCGCCCTCTATCCAGCTCATAACCGAGGGGTATTCCTCCTTGTAATCGTCAAGGCGCTCGGTGTTTGAATCAACAAACGCCTGAAACTCGTCAACATCCTCAAAAGCGAAGGTGAAATCCTGTTCAAAATCATATGTCGCGGTAAAGAAATAATCGAATAAATCGTCAGCCGAAAACAGCTCAAGCAGTTTGTCCGCAAGCTTTTCGGTTGTATAGTCGAAAGCGTTTTTAAGCGTTATTTCGTCATTGTCGTCGTCGGCGTCAATATCGGGGTTGTCATAGCAGTAATCAACAGCCTCTTCAAACGAAATCCCGATGTTTTCAAGCGCCTCAAGAACCTCCTCGACGCCCGTTTCGTTAAACTCGTCATATACTCTGTAAGCGAATTCGTGAATCAGATTCTTAATCGCATATGCTTTGAATACCGCGTCTGTCTCGTGTCCGTCCTCGTCGGTAATAACGTATCCGTACTCCTCAAGATTTGCCCAGAGAAGCTCATAGAGGTAGATATATTTTTCGTTTTCTTCAAATACTTTTTCGTGAATATAGTTGGAAATATCCATAGAATCACATGCCTTTCATGAGATGTATTTGCATTACTATTCTATACCATAATAACATTATTTTCAATATTGCATTATGAATTTGTTTATTGTATAATATTCATAACTAATCTTTATTCAAAGGAATGAGAAAAATGAAACAGTTAAAAATTGTGATTTCAGTAATTCTTGCGGCGGTTCTTGTACTTGCGGTTTTTACCGCCTGCAAGGGAAATAAGGGCGGTAAAGGGGGCGAAACCGTAACCGTAGCCGTAACCGACGAAAACGGGGAAGCGGTAACCGATGAAAACGGCGAGGTCGTAACCGAGGTTGTAAACGCCGAGGATACCACGGCTGCTTCCGAGGGCGAGGCCGTCGTAATTGAGGGCGACGGAAACGATAACAAAAGCGGCGATAACAGCGGCAATAGTACTACAAAAAAGACGACAAAAAGCAGTAAGGATAATAAGAAAAAAGACGATAAGGAAACTACCAAGAAGAATAAGAAAACCGTAAAGAAACCCGCCAAGCCCGCTAAGCCCGCAAACTTTAAGGCTACGGGCGTTACCAAGGATTCGCTCTCTCTTTCGTGGGACGCCGTAAAATGCGACGCTTACGAGCTTGAGTATAAGGAGAGCGGAAAAGACTGGAAGTCATTACAGAAATCAATGACCTCAACTAAAGCAAATCTTAAGGAATACCTTAAGGCGTATACGCTTTACTATTTCCGCGTCCGCGCATTCAATGAAAACAGCGCGGGCAAGAGCGCGTCCGACTGGGTTGAAATCAAGGTTAAGACGAAGGCGGACGAAAAATATAAGAGATTTATAAGCGTTAAGGTTAAGCTTCCGTTTGACTCTAAGAAAAAGGATAAAGTCAGAATTTATATTAAAAAGCAGGGCAAGGACGAAAAGTTCGTTCTTGTTAATGAGAAGGATATTATTTGCGACGGTTCAAATTATAAGTACAAAACGGATAAAAAATATGAGGGCGTTATTACCGTAAAAGCGGTGCTCGTTGACCATAAGAAACAGGAAAAGGTTGAAACCAACGGCGACAGCTGCGAAATCGACCTTTCGACAATCGGAATAGACGTTGACGTTGACGACGAGGATATTTAATGAAAAATAATTTGCAGAGCGGGTTTTCGCTCTGCAAATTTTTGTTAATTTATTGTAAAAATATTTTAGTTGAAAATAGTATATTAAGATGTTATAATGTACGTTGGCGAGTTAGGAACTCGCGAAAATAATTAATTAGTTAATATTATTTTTTGGGAGGATTAATCCAATGGCAAGAACTAAGAAAACCATGGATGGTAACAGCGCTGCCGCTCACGTAAGCTACGCGTTTACCGAGGTTGCTGCTATCTATCCTATCACTCCCTCTTCGCCCATGGCTGAGGAAACCGACGCTATGGCTGCAAAGGGCGTGAAAAACCTTTTTAATCAGACAGTTAAGGTTGCAGAGCTTGAGTCTGAAGCAGGCGCGGCAGGCGCGGTTCACGGCTCGCTTTCAGCAGGTGCATTAACTACTACCTACACGGCTTCACAGGGCTTACTTCTTATGATTCCGAATATGTATAAGATTGCAGGTGAGCTTATCCCGAGCGTAATTCACGTTTCCGCTCGTTGCGTATCAACTCATGCGCTTAACATTTTTGGCGACCATTCAGACGTAATGGCTTGCCGCCAGACAGGTTATGCAATGCTTTGCTCTGCAAACGTTCAGGAGGTTATGGACCTCGGCGCAACTGCTCATCTTGCAACTCTTAAGAGCCGCGTTCCTTTCCTTCATTTCTTCGACGGTTTCCGTACCTCTCACGAAGTACAGAAAATCGAAACCTGGGACTATGAGGACCTCCGCGACCTTCTTGATATGCAGGACGTTGCCGACTTCCGCGCAAGAGCTCTCAATCCCGAAAGGCCCGTTCTCCGCGGCTCCGCTGAGAACTCCGACATCTTCTTCCAGCACAGAGAGGCTTGTAACAAGTATTACAACGACGCTGTTGCTGCAACCGAGATGTATTTCGATAAGATTAACGAAAAAATCGGTACCGATTACAAGCTCTTTAACTACTACGGCGCTGAGGACGCTGAAAGAGTTATTATCGCTATGGGTTCGGTATGCGATACTATTAAGGAAACGGTAGACTTCCTTAACGCAAGAGGCGAAAAGGTCGGTATGGTATGCGTACATCTTTACAGACCCTTCTCAGCCAAGCACCTTGCAGCCGCTCTTCCCGAAACCGTTAAGAGCATTTCGGTTATCGACAGAACCAAGGAGCCCGGCTCACTCGGCGAACCCCTTTATCTCGACGTTGTTGCCGCTCTCCGCGGTACAGCCTTCGACCAGGTTCCCGTATACGGCGGCCGTTACGGTCTCGGTTCAAAGGATACTCTTCCCGCTCACATTATCGCTGTTTATGCTAATATGAACGCTCCCGAGCCGAAGAAGCAGTTTGTTCTTTCTATCGAAGACGACGTAACCGACCTTTCACTTCCCGTAACCGAAACTCCCGATACGACACCCGCAGGAACAACCTCCTGTAAGTTCTGGGGTCTCGGCTCCGACGGTACGGTAGGCGCTAACAAAGACTCTATCAAGATTATTGGCGACCATACCGATATGTACGCTCAGGGTTACTTCTTCTACGATTCAAAGAAGTCCGGCGGTATTACGGTATCTCACCTTCGTTTCGGTTCATCGCCGATTACCTCAACCTACCTTATTAACAAGGCTAATTTCGTAGCCTGCCACAATCCTTCATACGTTGATAAGTATGATATGGTTCAGGACCTTCTTCCCGGAGGAACCTTCCTTCTCAACTGTATCTGGAGCCCCGAGGAGCTTGACGCTAACCTTCCCGCTTCAATGAAGAGATACATTGCTGAAAACAATATTAACTTCTATACAATTAACGGTATTAAGATTGCCGAAGAGGTAGGTCTTCCCGGACGTGCTTCAACTATTCTTCAGTCCGCATTCTTCACAATCAGTGGAATTCTTCCCGTTGACGAGGCTATCGGATATATGAAGGAAAAGGTAATCGCTAAGTTCTCAAAGAAGGGACAGGCTATCGTTGACTCTAACTGTAACGGTATCGACAGAGGCTCTAAGGAAGTTGTTAAGATTGACGTTCCCGAGGCTTGGAAGAACGCTGTTGACGAAGAGAGAGTAATCGACGTTCCTACCGAGAGACCCGAAATGAAGAAGTTCGTTAAGAACATTCTTGACCCCGTTGGAAGACTCCACGGCGACGACCTTCCCGTATCCGCATTCCTTGACAGCCCCGACGGCGTATATCCTCAGGGCTCGGCTGCGTTCGAGAAGAGAGGTATCGCGGTTAACGTTCCCGAGTGGGAGCCCGAAAAGTGCGCTCAGTGTAACCGCTGCGTAATGGTTTGTCCTCACGCTGTTATCCGTCCCGTTGCTTTAACCGACGAAGAGCTTGCAGCTGCTCCTGCAGAGACTAAGACTGCTGAGCTCAAGGTTCCGAAGGGAACAGGACTTAAGTATTCGCTTATCGTATCAACTCTCGACTGTACGGGCTGCGCTTCCTGCGCTAACGTATGTCCGACAAAGTCGCTCACAATGAAGCCCATCGCTTCTCAGCTTGACGCTCAGAAGGCGTTTGACGCTCTTGTTGATACTGAGATTAAGCCTAACGTTGCTACAAATACTCTTATCGGCGTTCAGTACAAGAAGCCTTATCTTGAGTTCTCAGGCGCCTGCGCTGGCTGCGGCGAGACTCCTTACGCTAAGCTTGCTACTCAACTTTACGGCGACAAGATGTACATAGCCAACGCAACAGGCTGTTCATCGATCTGGGGCGGCTCTGCTCCCTCAACTCCTTATACGGTAGACAAGAACGGTCACGGCCCCGCATGGTCAAACTCACTCTTTGAGGATAACGCTGAGTTCGGTTACGGTATGTATCTTGCTCAGAAGCAGATTCGTGAAAGACTTGCTCAGGACGCTGTTGTTCTTTCAAAGGCTGGTATTGCCGAGGCTGACGCATGGCTTGAGACCTATGAGGACGCTTCCAAGAATGAGGCTGCCGCTATTGCTCTCACAGAAGCTGTAAAGGCTGCTTCTCTTGACGGCGAGGCTAAGGCTGCTGCTGAGGATTACCTCAAGGACGCAGACTATGCTGCTAAGAAGTATCAGTTCATCTTCGGCGGCGACGGCTGGGCTTACGATATCGGCTTCGGCGGACTCGACCACGTTATCGCTTCTAACGAGGATGTTAATATCGTAGTATTCGATACAGAGGTTTACTCAAATACGGGCGGACAGGCTTCAAAGGCTACTCCTACGGGCGCAGTTGCTAAGTTTGCCGCTTCAGGTAAGGTAGTTAAGAAGAAGGACCTTGCTGCAATCGCTATGAGCTACGGTTATGTATATGTTGCTCAGGTAGCTATGGGCGCTAACTATAACCAGTGCTTAAAGGCATTCCAGGAGGCTGCCGCTTATAACGGACCTTCAATCATCATCTGCTACGCTCCCTGTATTAACCACGGTATCAAGATGCCGTTCAACCAGGCTGAGCAGAAGAAGGCAGTTGACGCAGGATACTGGAACCTCTTCAGATATAATCCCGCTCTTATTGCCGAGGGTAAGAATCCGTTCTCACTCGACAGCAAGGCTCCGACAGCGGACTACATTGAATTCATTAACGGCGAAACGAGATACTCATCGCTTAAGCGCTCATTCCCGGGCAAGGCAGACGAGCTCTTCTCAATCGCGGCTGAGAACTCAATCGAAAAGTACAATAAGCTTGCAAGACTTGTTGATTACTACGCTCCCGCTAAGGACTGATAACAAAACTAAAGAGCGACCTTCCGTAAGGAGGGTCGCTCTATGAAATTATTCAGCATTTTAATAAGTAAGGTGCCGCGGTATAATGATTTAACGAGGAATAATATGACTAAAAAACTGTTTTTTCAGGCAATCGGGAAATTTACTGTCGGCTTGTTAATCTTTGCCGCTCTTCTCTTCGTCCCTGCAGGAACAATTAAATACCCGAACGGTTGGCTTTTGATTTCCGTATTATTTATACCTATGTTTATAGCAGGTATTATTTTAATGATTAAAAATCCCGAACTGCTGAAAAAGAGGCTGAATGCCAAAGAGGATGAACAGGAACAGAAAACCGTTCTCGTACTCAGCGCGTTTATGTTTATGGCAGCATTTATTGCCGCAGGGCTTAACTTCCGTTTCAACTTGTTGGTTCTTCCTGCCTTCGCGGTTATTATCGGAGCGGTTGTATTCCTTCTGGCTTATGTTATGTACGCCGAGGTGCTGAGAGAAAACGCATATCTTTCAAGAACGGTTGAGGTTCAGGAAAACCAAAAGGTTATTGACACGGGTCTTTACGGAATTGTCCGTCATCCTATGTATTCGTCAACGCTGTTTTTATTCCTTTCTATGGGAATAATTCTCGCATCGCCGATTTCATTCGCGATTCTGCTTTTTTATATCCCGATTATTGCAAAACGGATGAAGAACGAGGAAAAGATTCTTGAAGAAGGTCTTGAAGGCTATGCCGAATATAAAACACGGGTGAAATACAAAGTGATTCCGTTTATATGGTAATTACAGATAAACAAATGAATATAAAGAATCATTACAAAAACAATAATAGTGAAACGAAGGAGAAACATAAATGGAATTAATACAGAGCTTTTCGGTAGACCATACGCGCATTGTACCCGGTATTTTCACAAGCAGGGTTGATTATTTAGGAGACTGTTCGGTTACGACCTATGACATAAGGCTTAAAAAACCTAACAGAGAGCCTGTAATTGATGTTGCGGCAATGCATTCGCTTGAACATATTATTGCGACCTTTCTCCGTAACGACCCCGATTGGAAGGATGAGGTCATTTACTGGGGACCTATGGGCTGTCTTACGGGCTTTTATCTCATACTGAAAGGCAGCCGCGCTCCGCAGGAGCTTTATGAACTTATGCTGAGAGCCTTCAGGTCCGTAGAAGACGCGAAGAAGGTACCCGGCGCCGCGCCCGTAAATTGCGGACATTATCTTATGCACAACCTTGAAATGGCAAAGTGGTACGCAAAGGAATTTGTCGGTTATCTTGAAGCAAACGCCAAAAACAGCGCTATCTTTGAATATCCTGAAACAGAAAGACTTGTGACCGACGACGGACAGCATTTCTTCGATTCATAATTAACCGAACTGCTGAAAAAATTCTGATTTGCAGAGGAAAAGAAGGTATAACGATGGTTTTATATATCAACAGCTGCGTTCGGGAGGAGTCCCGGACAGAAAGAATTGCAAGAGCGGTGCTGAAAAAGCTCGGGGGCGAGTTTACCGAAGTGTATCTGCCCGATGAGAATTTAATGCCTTTGACTGCAGAACGTCTTGAAAAGCGGACAAAGCTTATTGAAAAGGGAGATTATTCCGACGAAATGTTCCGCTATGCAAAGCAGTTCGCAGCGGCGGACACGATTGTAATTTCCGCGCCGTACTGGGATTTATCGTTCCCTGCGTTGCTGAAACTGTATATTGAAAACATCTATGTAACAGGTATCGTTTCGGAGTATGACGAAAGCGGTATGCCTCACGGACTCTGCTCGGCACGCGAGCTTGTGTATGTAACCACCGCAGGCGGCCCTTACGTTCCCGATTACAGCTTCGGCTATATCAGAGACCTTGCCGAAAACTATCTCGGCATACCGAAAGTAACGCTGATTAAAGCAGAAATGCTCGACGTTGACGGTTTCAACGCCGATGAAATCGTTGCAAAGACAATAGAGAGCATTAATGAGGTGAAATGATTTGAAAAAGAGCTTTATCCCGATACTTATTTCACCTTCCCGATTAACAGCGACTCTTTGCAGTAAAAATATCAATATAATATAAGGTGACTGAGCCCTGCTCAGTCACCTTTTTAATTTCAGACTGCCGTAACAGCCGTTTATTCAACGGGATGAACGTTAACCTTGTCGTAGAATTCCTTTGAAGCGGGGAAGTGACACTCATAGTAAACCGTAGCTGAAAGAGACTTGTCTTTAACAACCGCGATACTTGCGTGCTGAATGTTAACAAAGGCTATCATTGTATAATCGGCTTCAACGATTTCGCCCGTTTTTGTATCAATCTTAACAACCGCCGTTCCTTCCTTGTAATTAACCTTACAGTTTTCCTCGGTTGTACCGCTTGCCCAGCTGAACGCGTCAACCGCGTCAACTACTGCGCCGATATCGTTAAGCGAGGTAAAGAACTTACCCTGAGAGTCCATACCTACTCTCGACATATTAACCGCCTTGGGCTGAATTGTAAGGGTTATTGTTCCGTCGCCGTTATCCTTAACGTTAGCCGCGAGGATATCGTCGGCTGTAATACGGCAGGCAAGAAGGCTTTCGCCGTTTTCGTCCTTATCGTTTTCGGGCTCGCGGGCGTTACACGGCGGGAGTCCGCCTACTGTAGGAACGTAAAGCGCTCCGAGAAGCTGAGGGATAAGCTTGTTCATTACTGCGTTTGAGTTTCCTTCAACAAGTATATCCTTAATCTCAATTTTCTTTTCGTCGGCGAAGGCGTACATCTCGACCGTCTTGCCTTCCTCGTCCTTGAATTTCGCTTTCTTGGCTTTCGTCTTGTTATATGTCTCGCAGTAATATTTTGCTACGTCTTCAAGACTCTTGAATTCAATTCCGCCGTAGGTTCCTTCCGTGAACTCGTCGATTACGGGCTTATCCTCTTCTGCTTCCGTTTCGGTCGGGGTTGTACCCGCGTCCTTCCACGCGCCCGACTTTATTTCGTGAATCGCCTTGATAGTTCCGTTAGTTATGTAGTTGAATTTAGCGCAGCCCGTAAACGCGAGCGTAATTATTACCGCGAGCGCTACGCAGGTTAATCCTTTAATTATTCTTTTCATCATAAACACCTCTTGTCTATATAATATATCATTTTTTACAATTCGTCAATCCAAGAAAAACGAAACAATTAAATATAAGATATTAAAGTTTGGTATTGTTTCTATAACAGTATTTGCAGTGAACATTACCAAACTTTACAGCGTTATAATATGTTTCCCATTCTTTACCGCATTTGTTGCACTTTAAACGTATTCTCTCTTTAGTATTTTTATAATCAACAACAATAATGCCGGTAGCTGCTAGTTTTTCAATAAGCCTTGATTGCGCAGTTTCGGTTCGCGACTTTATTTCATTTGTATGAAATTCAGCTTTAAATATTTTAAACTCAATTTGGTTTTTTTCGTCATATAAATAATTGTACTGAATAATATAACAATTACGATTTTTGCTTTTTATATATAACGGTATAGCTAAACTATCTAGTTTTTTGAAATTATTAACTATTTCTAATATACAGTTTTCGTTTGATAGGTCACAGAGCCCTAGTAATTCATATTCACTGTTAACAACAAGTTCCTTAAGTTTGATTGGCTCATTTAAAAAAATATTTTCTTTTATATAATCTATTACTAATGCAAAATCATTTTTAATGGCAGCGGTATATTCATTAACACTTGTTAAAGTTTTATTATTACTACTACTATTATTGCTAGAAAGTTCCTTGACTATTTCGATGTTTTCAACTTGACGATTTATGTCTGTTCTTATAGTTTTTGTGTCTGATTCTATTTCATACTCTGACAAGTACCCTAAATATTTTAGGCTTTTAAAATTATTCGATAAAAATGTTCTTGAGCTTTCAATAGTTGGATTTAGTATTAAATAAATACAATCAATAGGTGATAATAGTATTTTTCTTTCAATTATCTTGTCTTTTACAAAAATAGAACTTATTCGAAAAGTATCTTTTTCTTCAAACGATACGTTTATTTTTGGTAAACCAACAAGTTTTGATAAATTATAATTGTTGTTTAGATAACTTACAGGCACAATGAATTCATTACTTATCCTATATAAACTATAGTAAAAGGGATTCTTTTTTACAAGAATCGGACATCCCGCCATCTTTACAAAAAGCTTCCATTCTAATATGCAGTCGTTTAATCCATTATGTGTTTCTTTTACTCCTTCAATTCCAAACATATTGCAAAGGTTGTCTTTAGTTAATAATCCTTTTGTGAATGATGGAGAACAAATAAGCTTCTTGAAATTGAAAAAGTTCAAATTATTAAACCCGATAAGATTATGTCTACGAAAGTATTCTTTTATAAACTTCTCGTCTAGGTTTCCATAATGGAGAATAATACGATTCTTTAGTTCAAATTCGTTAACTATTCTGTTCACTTCATCTTGACTAAGTGGTAAGCTATCTTTAACATCCTCATCTTGAATCCCGTTGATTTCTGTTATAAACGCGGGAATATAACTTGATAGTTCTAACGGTAGAAATCTTTCGTAAGACTTTCCATCATCAGGCTTATAAATAGATATTGAAAGCAAGTCATTCTCTTTGCTCTTTAATCCCGTTGTTTCTACATCAATAACTACGTATTTTTTTGGAGAAACACTAAGTTTGCTAAATTTCATAGTTGCCCCCTATTTTATTATTTTTTCAAGAAGCGCCCTGCAGCCGCTCACAATATCGTTATACGCGTTTTCAAAATTCCCCGTGTACCACGGGTCGGCTACGTTTCCGCCGTATTCGGTAAAATCGAGAAGGCGGTAAATCTTGTTATCCCTGTCGCTTCCGAGTATTCGGTGCATATACCGGATGTTTTCTTTATCCATACCGATAAAATAGTCGTATGTATTATAATCGCTCTTGTTGAGAAGCGTAGCCCGCTTTTCGTAGCTGAAGGGAACTGAACGGCGTTCAAGCTCCTGCTGCGCGGGAAGATAAATTCTGCTTCCCGTACCGTTCCATATTTCGTCGGTGTGAGTTGCTCTTGAAACGATATAAAACTCCTTTTCAAGCCCCTCGTCCTTAACGAGCTTTTTCATTATAAATTCAGCCATCGGCGAGCGGCAGATATTACCGTGGCATACAAAGCATATTTTGATCATTTTAATCACCTCGTCTATTATATCACAGTTAAATCAATTTTTAAATAAAATTTAACGCCCTGCAAATAATAAACGCGAGGTGTTTTTATGTTTATTGACGGTAAAACGATTTATTTTGACTCCCGTCCCGTTATAACGGGAAGCGCGGGAGTCGTAGGAAAAAAGGAGGGCGAGGGACCTCTCGGCGGCGACTTCGACGAGATATTCGAGGATACTACTATGGGTCAGGATTCCTTCGAACTTGCCGAATCGGCTATGCTCCACGCGGCGATTATTAAGGCGCTAAGTAACGCTAAAAAGAGTCCGAGCGAGGTCACCTTCGCTATGACGGGCGATTTGCTCGACCAGTGCGTAGGCTCGTGCTTCGCGGTTAAGGATTTACAGATTCCGTTTATCGGTATGTACGGCGCGTGCTCAACTATGGCGCTCGCTCTTGCAAACGCCGCTATACTCGTTGACGGCGGCGCGGATTGCTGCGTAGCGGGAGCCTCGAGCCACTTCTGTTCGAGCGAGAGACAGTTCCGCTTTCCGCTTGAATACGGCGGACAGCGTCCGCCTACGGCTCAGTGGACGGTAACGGGCGCGGGCGCGGCAACGGTTGAGCAGGAAAACGAACAAAACCGCCGCGACTCGGTAAAAATAAAAGCCGTACAAATCGGAACTATAACCGACCTCGGCATAAAAGACGCGAACAATATGGGCGCCGCCATGGCACCTGTGTATGTTAGTATGGACTCATAAGGCGATACGACGAAAACCCGCATAAATACTGAGGAAAGGAGGATTTACGCCTTATACGAAACCATACAACAATAAGCACACAGGAGGTCTAAGATGATAGTACATAACAACGTAAATTTCAGGTGTTTTGATCTGGATAATCCCAAGGCTGAATTAGAGCAGCCGAAGATAGGCATGTGGGGCAGAAGGCACTCATATTACCTGTATGTAAATGAGCCGAGAGCGTATGAGGATATGATGTGCGATATGACAATGTATCCCTACCTTGAGATGATAGAGGAGAAGGCGGAGCAGCGCTACCAAGAGCTTCTCGAAGAAAACATAAAGCGCCTAAAGATAAACCCGTGGATGAAAACAAGGAACTTTGAAAAGTGGAAGAAGCTTTACAATCAGGCAGACGATGAAGCGGTAGAGGTAATGAGCAAGGAGTTGCTCTACACAAGACAATCATTATTACTGGAGGATAAAATATATGCGCCCAAACGATGGCTTGAGGAATACGAGGAAAGACAAGAACTCATTCGATTACACAGAAGTAAACGGCGTACTGCTGCCAAATCTGGTGTCAACCGAAACGCAGTATGAAATCGGTAAATGGGGTATGCGCCACTTGAATTACATAAAGAATCACCGCAAGGTGTTATACCACACCCTGCTGACGAGCTGTGAACTGAACACTCATCTTCATGAGGTGGATATCAGAGCAGAGGAAATGTACGACAGACTGGTCAATCAGCTCAAAGAGCAGCAAGGCATTACCGAACAGCTTAAAACAGACGATATGCTCGCTTGGGTGCAGTCAATGAATAACATCACCAACCAAGCGCGGGAAATCGTCAACAACGAAGTGATTTACAGCATTTAAGGAGGAACAATGGACATATTTGAAGAAATCTGGCATGGCAACCTTTCGCCGCATGAGTTTAACCATATAAACAACAGCCCTGAATATCAAGGCGCTATCCGTGTAGTAAGCAATAACCAAGAGAAGCTGACAAAAGAGTTTACAGAGCATCAGAAGGCTTTATTTGAATGCTATAATACAAGCGTAGACGAACTCACTTCCCAATCTGAACTCGACGCCTTCAAATCCGGCTTCAAGCTCGCCACCCGCCTCCTAATCGCCGCAGTTTCATAGAGATAAGTAAAAGCAGTTGATGACACCCGTCACCAACTGCTTTTTATATACAATAATTCGGACTGTAACAAAAGCGTGGTTGATTATAATTGTATAAAGAATTATAATACTATGTAGGATTTTGTCAGGTTTATTGTTTTTTATCGCTAATTTGTCTTTTTTGCAAAATCCCTTGAGAAAGAAATAATGAACTAAGAATAATGAAAATACTACATTGAGGAGGATTAAATATGACTTATAAATACATAAGAGTACGAAATGATGTCTATGATAAGTGTAGTGATAAAGAAATGAAAAAAATACGAAACGGTAAGGAAATAAAGCAGCTGTTTAGACCTTTACATTGGTATTTACTATTGTCGACACCATTGGCAATTATTATGCTTGGTGTAATCTTTTTTACAAGTAAAAAACTTTTGCTGGAGTTAATTCCATCATTAATTATATTCGTGAATAGTGTTTTGGCGGAATATAGATTCGATAGGGCACTCGATAAGAATGCGCGTGAAAAAGAATTGAAATTATTAAATGAAAACTACGATAATTACATTAGAAGAATTAACGAAGTTTTAAAATCACATGGAATTAATGATAAAGATAAAAGATCTTTGCTTCGCAACGAATGCGTAGAATATCTTGACAATCACAATAAAGGATTTAAATCGTTTAGCAACGGGGTGTTTGCACAATTAATTGGTGTTCCAATTGGTGCGCTAATTTCTGCATTAATATATAAAAATGATAATGCTATAGTTTCGCAAATAATTGGTATTGTCATCATTGGATTAGGTGTAATAGCAATTGTAAAATTTATAAAGTGGATAACATATTACACAGAGGGATACCTAAAGGACGAAAGATTGTTAGATGTTCTTGATGAGTTAGAATACTCAATTAACGATAACGAATTAGCGGAAAAAGTTGTTTTGTGACACAACGGTAACGGCGCTCAATCTGTCCGTTGAAGATGCAAGAAAGGTTATTGGTGGTATTATTAGTGTTCCCGTTGATGACAAAGTCACGTTTGAAATCATCAGCGCCGAAACAATTATGGATGAGTTTGACTACCCTGGCGTCAGAGTACGCATCAACGCTTACTTTGAAAACTCAAGGCAGCCGATTAGAGTGGAGTAAATATGACATACGAATTATTAAACAAATATATTTTAAACTATCTTGAAAACAATAAAACAAATAGTGCCATTATGTTGTCAGGTGGATGGGGGACCGGCAAAAGCTATTATGTTCAGCATACCTTAAAGCCATACATAAAAGAGAGAGGTAAAGACTGTGTAGTGGTTTCCCTATATGGAATAAAAGAATTATCAGAAATAAGCAAAGCAATTTATATGGAATTGCGAATGAAAAAGATATCTGAAAAACTAGATAATGAAGTTTTAAAAACGGGTTGGGTGGCAGTTAAAACCATTGTTAAGGGTGTTTCTGGATATTTTGGAGTAGATTTATCAAGAGATGAGGAATCCCTGAAATCGCTATATAACTCAATAGACTTGTCAGGAAAATTAATAGTTCTTGATGATATTGAAAGAAGTGGTATTGATATTTTTGAATTATTGGGATATATAAATAACCTTGTTGAGCAAGACGGTATAAAAGTCTTGCTGGTATGCAATGAAGATGAATTGTTAAAGGAGGACCCTGAAAAAGTCGGCAAAGAAGATAAAGACAGTACTTCTTATACAAAAATCGCTATTCCAAATTATAAAGAAAAAAAGAAAAAAGAGTTTTTAACATACGATAGCTTGAGATATCTTGAAATAAAAGAAAAAACGGTATCAGATACCATACAATTTGAATGTGATTTGAAAGAAGCGATTAAAAGTATTATTGGGCTTATAGATAACGATATATTATCTCGATTTAGTGACGAAGCAACCATAAGTGACGTGATACGGCATTATCAAAGCGATAATTATAATTTGCGTTCTTTTTTGTTTGCTTGTCAAAAAACATCGGATATTTTTAATGGTTTGGCTCCGGATATTGACAACGAAGATTTTCTTAAAAGTATATTCTTAGGAATATGTAATTTCTCATATAAAATCAAATCCGGCGAAGAACCTTATTGGAACGGAAATGAATATTATTCTTTAGACTATTCTTTTGAAAAATATCCATTGTTTAGATTTTGCTATGATTATATTCTTGAGCAGAATCTAAATCTCGATACTGTACCACAATGCATCGAACACTTTAATATTATGAGAATGCTCGAGGTTAATGCTCAAAGTATTGAAGGAACGCTTTCAGTTTTAGATAATTACTATTATTATACCGAAAACGATGTATTTAAAGCATTATCTGAACTTGAGGAAGCGCTGAAAACGTCAATAAATGTTTCGTTTTATTCATATGGAAAAATAATTGGCAATTTGATCGCTTTTAGAAAAATAATGGATTATGATTATTCTAATATAAAAGAATTAATGAAAGCCAATCTTGCTCAATTTAGTGACGACGTAGATGTTCGGAGTTTGTTTAGATTCGGTACATTTATCGATGATGTTGAAGAAAAGCAATGGTACGATGAATTTGTTGATGAATTAAAAGAAACCATAAGGAATAATAGCACATCAATATTTGATTTCGATTATAAACCCGAAAATGTAATTGTTTTTTCAAACAATGTTATAAAGCACAGCGATAAATACTTGACCGACGGCAGCTTTGCTGCAAAATTAGATATAGATAAATTGTTTGAACTTATGACTGAGTGTAATTCACAACAAGTTGACGAAATCAGAGGAATGTTTATAGAATTATACAGACCTGGCAATATTAAAGACTTTTTGTCAAGCGACTTAGAAAGTTTAATAATTCTTAAGGAAAAAGTTGAAAAATACGTTGCCGATTACAAAGGCGACAGAATTTTCAAACAGCATTTCGTGTGGTTTATTGACAATCTGAACAGCATTATCCGTAAACTGCAAAGATAAAAATGCCATAAAAGACAAGACCGTGCAGCATTTGCTACACGGTCTTAATTCTAAATTATGATTCCGAAAAACCTTCAGTATCGAAGATATGGTCGAGCTCATCGTTATTAATTGCTTTTAGAACCTTATCACGCACCTCGATATCGGTTAACTCCAACCGAACGAACTTTCCGCCGCTTTTGCGTACGAGCTGAATTCTGCCGAGACGGTCTTCTTCCTGTGCGTATCTTGCAAGCGCCTTTGCTTTAGAAAGGTTATCCTTATATTGAGGACCGTGAGGTTCAAGGACGTCAACAACATATCCGTCATCAACGGCGTCGTCCTTACGAACAACAATAAAGTCAGGGTAAAAGCTTTTCTTTTCGCTGCCTTCATCTCTCGGAAGACATAACGCCCATGAGGCTCTGTCAACGTTACGGAGCCAGCACATGAAATCTGAACGCTTGGCTTCTTCCTTAATGAATTCAGGTTCCCATCCGGTCAGTTTAATTTGAGCAATACCGGTCTTTTCATCTGCAACTAAATGCCTTTCATATTCCTCGCCGTCATTATCTACCTTAAACTGAATGGTTTCAGGAATGGTGAAAATCTGTTCACTGACAACGGCACTATCCGCCATAATAGCGCGATAGTCCTTTTTGCATTTGTCGGACTTATTTGCAATTGCAACACGATATTTGGAAGAAAGCTCACGAAGCTTGTTCTTTGCATATTTGCCGAGTTTCTCCCTGCAGTCATCGTTGGCAGCAAACAATATACAATCAATCTTATATTCACTATAATCATCCGTATTATAGTAATACTTATTGCAGTATTTCTCAGGGAAGCCGAAGCTGCCGAGACGCGCATTCGCATTTCGTAACTGACGGTCCAAATCGCTGTCTGACATCAAGGTCAGGTTATCATAATAACCGCTTGTTACCTCTTCGCCGAACGGGTCGAAAATCTGAACCGAGAGCTTAAACTGCAACACCTGCTCTGCCAGCTCATCATACTTTCCTGTATCGTGAAGCTCGTCAATATAGGTACGGATAATTGCAAGAATTTCGTCTGTAACCTCGTCAAGAGCATTCTGATAAACTACATTGTATGTGAGCAAGCTCGCTAAATTCAGAAGGGATTTCAGATAATCGTTAATCCTGTCCTGCCTTACCATATATGACAGGAAGCCCTT
>CAMVRG010000009.1 GCA_947169815.1 uncultured Clostridia bacterium
TAAACCAGCCCGAGCCTGCGGATACGCTTGGGTTAACAAGAAGTCCCATAAGGCCGAAGTGAGTGATATAGATTATTGAAAGAACAATATAGAATACTGCGCCTACCGCACAGATAATTGCGTGAGACTCGAAGCCTACTCCGCCGAGAGCGTAGTTAACGGGCCATTCCCATGCGGCGTCGGGGTGTCCGTTAAATACAAGACGTCTTTTTACCTCGCCCGTGGGCTTTTTAACGGCGGTAACGTTATGTCCCGTTTTCTCCTTAAATGCCCAGTCAACGAACTTCTTATACGTTCCGAACTGCATAAGAGCGATAAAAAGTCCTAATGAAATAAGAATTACCGAGGCAAGGGGGAAAACGAAATAGAGAAGGATTGAAAGCAGTACAAAGGTAATTGTAAAGTAAATCCAGCCGAAGAAGGAACCCGGATTTTCTTTAAAGCTTTCAATCTCGGCGCTGTCGCAGCCGCAGTCCTTTTTAAGAA
The DNA here is from genome assembly GCA_947169815.1 of uncultured Clostridia bacterium. GTDB lineage: Bacteria > Bacillota > Clostridia > Oscillospirales > Acutalibacteraceae > Eubacterium_R. Next base: position 487 of record CAMVRG010000009.1, read on the forward strand.
CGTCAGCCATATATTCACACGCCTGAAGCTCTCCCTTTGAGCCTGGGTCTCTTTTTTCAAAGGTCTTGATAATATGAGTGATTTCATCAATCATATACTGGGCAGCCCAGTCCTTTTTGTCTATGATTTTCTTTAAGTCCATAAACACATCTCCTTTAAAGTTTATTACATTAAAAATTTTATCACAATTTTTATGTTCTTGCAATATAAATTATTGATAATATCCAAATATTATGTTAAAATCTTACTATATTAACTGACTTTCGTAATTATTTTAAAGCTATTAAGGAGAAATAAAATGATACATGAAAACTTAAAGGGAAGAGTCGCCGTAGTTACGGGCGGCGGCGGAGTGCTCTGCGGAGCGTTTGCGAAAACTCTTGCGAAGCAGGGCTGCAAGGTTGCCGTTCTTGATTTAAACGAAGAGGCGGCGAAGAAATGCGCTGACGAAATAAACGCCGACGGCGGCTGCGCTATCGCGGTAGGCTGTAACGTGCTTGAGCCTGAATCCATGCAAAAGGCGAGAGACGTTATAAACGAAAAGCTCGGAACCTGTGATATCCTTTTAAACGGAGCGGGCGGAAATAACCCGAAGGGAACTACTACCAAAGACACGCTTGAGAAGATTGACCTCGTTCAGAAGGACGAAAATATCAAAACATTCTTCGACCTTGACGCCGCGGGAATCAGCTTTGTATTCAATCTCAATTTCCTCGGTACGCTTATTCCTACCCAGGTATTCGCTAAGGATATGGTTGAAAAGGAAAATACCTGTATCGTAATGATTACCTCTATGAACGCGTTCAGACCGCTTACGAGAATCCCCGCATATTCCGCGGCTAAAGCGGCGGTAAAGAACTTTACCGAGTGGATGGCGGTTCACTTTGCCCCTATGGGAATAAGAGTAAACGCGATTGCTCCGGGCTTTTTCTCAACTAAACAGAACGCGTCTCTGCTTTGGAACGCTGACGGCTCTCCGACCGAGAGAACGGGAAAGATTCTTGCCGCAACTCCTATGAACCGTTTCGGCGAGCCCGACGAGCTTTACGGCGCGCTCCTCTTCCTCTGCGACGAGGCGTACAGCGGCTTTATAACGGGCGTTAATATCCCCGTAGACGGCGGCTTCAACGCATATTCGGGTGTGTAAATTATAAAATATAGACTGTCTCGGATGAGACAGTCTTTATTTTTCTTCATCTTCAGCAGGGCGTTCTTCCTGCTTTTTATTTTTCTTTAAAACCGCCGAGGTTATTAAGAGCGTTATTCCAGCGGTAGCAAGAATAATTGCGAGGAGGAGAAGCAAAAGCGACGGCTTTGACATCTCTGTCGTAAGAGAAATCTGATTATTAACGGCTTGTCCGTCGGGGTCGAATTCCTCGCCCTCGTTATATATCTCTTTGTTTTCGTAGGTCGTTTTTTCTTTACCCGTAGCTTTTGTTGTTGAGCCGCTTTGGGAATACTTTTTCTTATTTGAGTTTGGTGCTTTAATCTTTCCTTTCGGAACAAATTTCGTTGTGCTTTTATCGGATGCCTTTGATTTTTTGCTTTTTTTAGTCTTGGCTTTAGTAGTTTTGACCTTTTTTGTCGTTGTCTGCTTAACAGTCGTTGGGCGCTCTATACGGAAATCCTTTGCTATATTCCTGTAAATGTGGCCGTTAACATAGAGACTTACGGAAACTTCAATAACGGGCGCCTTGCCTTTGTATTCAGCGGCATTAATTATACACGTTTCCTTCGGATAAAACGCCGAAGCGCCTTTGAAAAGCTCGGCCCCGTGCTGAGGGGAGCTTTCGGTAAAACCGTTTCCGTACAGTTCGAGAGTATACGTTTCGCCCGAAACACTGATTTCATAAAACGCTCTTATGTCCTTGTTATCTTTATTTACAGTGGTTTCATTAACGGCAAAATACGTATAAATACACATAGAAGAATAATCAATGTAATATCCGAAAATGCCGTCGAGCGTGTAGTCCAAAGCGGATTTATGTATTTCACTTAACGTTACATTCGGGTTACCTTCCCACTTATCGGGGCTGAGGTAATCATCGTTCATAGCGTACGAAAAATCGGACAAAAGGAGGACAACAGCGCACATAACAACAGCAATAAAGCGCGCAGACCTTTTAATCAAAGCCATAATATCTCCCCTTAAAAATATTGTCGGATTTTACCGCATAAACCTATTATAGCACATTAACGGTTTTTTGAACAGTCTATTATTTTGCGCTTTTTTGGCGGCGGATAATATAGGTGAGCGCCTTTGCGCCGCGTACGATGTATTTTCCGAGATTGCCCTTGATTCCGCTGAAAATCGGCGAGTGGATTTTTGCGTTTTCAAGCTTGTTGTCTACCTGGTGCACCGTTACGTTTTCTCCGTCAAACGGGGAAAGAACGCCGTCCGTTCCCGTTGCATACGCTCCGTCGGCAAAGGCGAGCAGTCCGTTCAGCCGCTTTTGCTCGGGCATTTTTCCCTCAAACGGAAGGAGACACATTAAAACGCGCTCACGGCTTCCGTTATATGCGGGCGCAAGGCTTTTGCTCTGCGGCGCAATTAAGGTGTAGGTAAGGGGGATTCTGTCGCCCGAACGGTTTTTATGGTGGCGCTGCTTCCCGAAGAAGGTGCCGAACGGATTCATTTTAACCCTGCCGCCTTCCTCAAGTCTCATCGGGCAGTATGCCATAGAGGACAGTACGTTACGGGCGCTGCCGAGCAGTATGCCCGTTTTACCGTCCGAAACGCCGACGAGCCCCGCAGTAAGCTGATTGTTAAAGGAATCAAGCGTTTTGTTTTTTTCGTCGGCTTCGCCGTACGACGCCGTACTGAAAGAGGATATGTCGCCCTCAAAGTTGCGCTTTATTACCGATACGCCGTCTGTATTCTTATACGAAATGCAAAACGGAACCGCTTCCTCCCATTTCATATCCGTATAACGTCCGAGCGTGGGAGTGTCGGGTGAAATAGCGTCGGGCTCCGCGGTGTAGGGATAGCTTACGTCGGTAATAACGAAAATTCCCTCCGCCGCAACCGATGTAAAGAAGGTGAAACAAAAGCTGCCCTGCTCGCGCGCATTCGGGAGCATTACTCTTCCGTATACCTGAACGGCGTTTCCGCCTGAAATATTAATGTTTCTCAATCTGTCGTAACAGAAATCGTACCGCTTACCGCCGTAGGTTAAGTATGAGGAAAGAAAATCCTCGCCGCCTGTTACCTTACCGTTATAAGTAAAGCTTTTAATGCGGTTGTCTTCTGAAAATTCAAGCCTTGCGCCGCCGCTTTCAAGAATAAGCGAGGGCTCGCTTTCGGTTTCCTGGAAATCGGCTTTGAAAGACGTGATTTCATATTTTTCTTTGATTTCACCAAAGCGGAGCATAACAAATACGCTGTCGCTTCCCATCGGTACGACGGTATACGCTTTAAGTCCGTCTGCCGTAATTTCGGGAAGATGCTTTTCGGCGCATGAAAGCTGTACGCACTGAAGGGTACTTATATTTGTGTTATGAATTGTAAGTACGCCGCTTTTGTCCGTTGCGCAGTCCGTAAGCTTTTTAGCGAGTGTATTTGCCGCCGTTTCGCGCTGAATGTTCAACACGGGCGTTGCAAGACCGAAATGAGTTGTAGAGAGCAGCTTGACTCTGTTTAAAAAGTCCGTTTTGTCGTATCTTGCTTTTTCGGCGGTACGGCTGCGCTCAATCGCCGTCCAGATTTTACGGTTATACGGCTTTTCCGCCCACGAAGCATAGCCTGTGAAATTACCGTCGGCGGTGTCCTGAGTAAAGTGAACCGTACCTACGCTCTTGTGGGCTTTGAGATAACCGCCGGGGGTGTCGAAAACGACGTAGTCTAAATCGGCAACCTCTTTTACAAGACCGTGAATTCCGTCGGTATTCGCAAGACGGTTTCCGATAACGGGGAGGTCAAGACTCTCCCAGAAAATAGCGTCGGCGTCCATATTGATAAAGAGAAACAGGTCGTTCCTGATTTCGCCGCTTTCCTGCTTTTCGTGAAGTTCCTTTACCCACGCGCGGAGACAGCCTGAATCACAGACGTCGGCGTTTGAGTAGGTTGGAATAACCGTCAGCCCCTCGCCCTTGTATTCAAAGGTAAGAGGATTAAAAGCCTTCTCGTCGTCAAGAGGCGGAATAAGCGTTTTAAAGGCGTCAAACGGTACGCAGGAATAATAAAGACAAAGCGCCTTTACGCCGAGCTTATTATACGTATGTACCTGAGAGGGCGTGAACATAACCTCCTGGGGGCGTACGATTTTTTCACACTCTCCGAAAATATCGTTAAGACCTGAGCCCTGCGGATTCGATACCGCAAGCCCGATTGAAGCGGTAAGCTCGTTTTCCTGCATAGCGCCGAGTGCGCCGTTTGAATAACCCATAATTATATTTTCGTCGCCGTTTTCTTTTACGCGACGCTTCATACCCTCTAATATATCGGGCGCGAATTTCGGAAGTATCTGTTCAAGCGAGAAGAAGTTTTCGCTGTCCCAGGTGCCTTTTACGGGAATTCCCGCGGCGTTGAGAGAATCGAGAGTACTGATAATTTTTCGTATAATTCGTATATCCGAACCAAAACCCTGCGCGTCGTTTGTATCGCCTCTGTATGAGTGATAACAGTTAACGTGAAAGCCGTATGCAATATGAATTTCAAAGCCCATAGTAACACTCCTTTTCATTTATTTTAATCTTAACACAACGTAAATAGCGTTTCAATATGCTTCGTAAATTACCGTTGTTTTTAATATATGCGTATGATATAATAAAAGCATAAATATAAAACGGAGGATACCGATATGCTTAAACCGTCATTGATAGCGAAAACAGACGGCGCTGCTAACGCTTCGCAGATTTTCTGCGGCTACGGCGTAAGAATAACCTACCTTACATCAAGGCTTATACGCGTAGAGAAGGAAAACAATTATACAGACTTGCCGAGCTTTACCGTATGGTTCAGAAAAGCCGGGGCGGGAACGCTTAAGGTAACGAAGAAAAATGCTGAAATCCTTGCGGAAACCGATGACGTAATTTTTCATATCAGAGGCTTTGTACCGTACAGCGTAACCTTTAAGGACACGGGAAAAACCGCCGTTTTTTCAAAGCAGAAGAACCTTAAGGGAACAACAAGAACGCTTGACAGAACTCACGGAAAAACGAGACTTCAGGACGGCCTTATTACAGAGGAGGGCGCTTATCTTTTAGACGACAGCGCTTCTATGCTTCTTGACGAGGGCGGACATTTTGTCAGAAGAGCGAAAAAATCTGTCGATTATTACGCGTTCGCCTACGGTAAAAACTACCGCGAAACTATCCGCGCGTTTTATAAAATCAGCTCTCCCGTTCCGATTGTACCGCGATTTGCGCTCGGCGTATGGTGGAGCCGTTACCACGCCTATACCCAGAAGGAATACCTTGATTTAATGGCGCATTTTAAAAGGGAAAATATTCCGCTTACTGTCGCAACCGTTGATATGGACTGGCATTGGGTACACGACCTTAAAGAGAGATTCGGCTCAGATTACTGGGGATGGACGGGTTATTCGTGGGATACAAGACTTTTCCCCGATTATAAAGAATTCCTCAGAAAGCTGAAAGAGGATAATCTTCATATAACGCTTAATCTTCATCCCGCAGACGGCGTACATTATTATGAGGATATGTACGAGGATATGGCAAAGGCGATGGGAATTGATCCGAAAACGAAGAAAACCGTAGAATTTCAGTGTGGCAGCGACGATTTCTGGAACGCGTATTTCGATATCCTTCATAAGCCGTATGAAAGAGACGGGGTTGATTTCTGGTGGATTGACTGGCAGCAGGGCAAAAAGTGGGACGTAGACGGTCTTGACCCGCTCAACGCTCTGAGCCACTATCATTTTCTCGATAATGCCGAGGACGGAAGAATGCCGCTCGTTCTCTCGCGCTATGCGGGGCTCGGCGCTCACCGTTATCCGCTCGGATTTTCGGGCGATACGGATATTAACTGGCCTGTTCTGAATTTCCAGCCGTATTTTACCGCTACGGCAAATAACGCGGCTTACAGCTGGTGGAGCCACGATATAGGCGGTCATCATTTCGGTTACCGCGACGACGATTTATATATGCGCTGGATACAGTTCGGCGTATTCTCTCCCGTTCTCAGACTTCATTCAACCTCTATGGAAATTCTCGGCAAGGAGCCGTGGAAATACCGTGCGGAGGTTTACCGCTGCGCTTCGGAATGGCTTCGTCTGCGCCACAGACTTATTCCCTATATCTATACTATGGACAGAAGAACCCACAGCGAAGGAATTGCGCTTTGCGAGCCTATGTATTACGCTTATCCCGAGGAAGCGGCTGCGTATGAGGTTCCTAATCAGTACAGCTTCGGAAGCGAGCTTACCGTATGTCCGATTACCTCGCCTCAGGATAAGCTTCTTAACCTCGGAAGCGTTGAGGTATGGCTTCCCGAAGGAAGATATACCGATATATTTACGGGTAAGATTTACCGCGGAGGCAGGAAGCTGACAATGTTCCGCGAGCTTGAAACAATTCCCGTTCTTGCTAAGGACGGCGCTGTTATTCCGCTTTCGTCGGATAAGGGCAATACTACCGAAAATCCCGAAAGCCTTGAAATATGGGCGGTTTCCGGTAACTCAAGCTTTACTCTTATTGAGGATAACGGAAAGACGGACTGCGAGGAGCACACGGCTGAAACCAGGTTTGAAATAAGCTATGAAAACGGTAAGCTTACCTTTACCGTAAATAAAGCCGAGGGCGATTTATCCGTGCTTCCCGCTAAGCGTAATTATAAAATCAAGGTGCTTGACGTAAATAAAAACGGCGAAAAAGTTGAATTTGAACTGAGCGGGGCAGATATTAAAAAAGCCCATACGCTTACGGCTGAGGGTGTTGAGAGAAACAAGCCCTCCGATATACGCGAGGACGTAATCTGTATGCTCACCCGCTGGCAGGCGAAAACCGAGCTCAAGCGAGCAGCGTTTAAGCCGTTTGAAAAAGCCGTTACGGTTGAAGACTTTGAAAAAGCGCTTAACAAAGCGCTTCTTCCCGAAATCGTAAATCTTGCGCTTCGTGAAATAATTGAGCTTTATAAAGCATAAAACAACCCCGAAAGCATAGCGCTTTCGGGGTTTACTTTTGTTCTCAGCGGTTTATAGTATTAAGAATTGTATCGGCTGTAATTTTCTGTTGCTCTTCGGCTGATATTGTAGCCGCGCCGTCGCCGTCCTGCGCTCCGTATGACGCAAAATTCGCGTGGTTTCCGCCCTTGATTTCAACTATTTCACAGTCGCTGTTAACGAGGGTAAATCCCGTTTTGAGCTTATCTCTGTTAAGTACCTTATCGTTTTCTCCGTAAATAAAAATAACGGGGAACCGAACCGCTTTCAAATCCTCGGACGGATAAGACGCAAGAAGAAATAAAGCGGAAAAATCCGACGGGTGTTCAGCTGAATAATTCGCCGCCATTGCTCCGCCGAGCGAATGTCCCGCGAGGTAATATTCGTTATAACTGTATTTTTTAAGAATACTGTCCGCCGCGTTCATTCTGAGAAACGCCATTTTCATCGGCATTTTTATAAGAAAACAGTCAACGCCCTGAAGGGCAAGAGAATTCATTAACGGCGCGTAGGCGGCTTCGTCTACCTTGGCGCCAGGATAGAAAATAAGCGCTTTATTCTCGCCGGGTCCGTCGAAAAAACAGCCCTCTTTTATTTCGGATACCGTAACCCCGTTTCCGTCTTTTAAATATACATCAACGTTAACTGCGCGGTAATAATCGTTTGCGTATATTCCCATTGCTGTTGCCAGGGCTGAAATAACAAGGACGGCAACCGTTATAAATATTTTTGTTCGTTTTTTCATATATTCTTTTAACCTATTTAAACCTGTATGTTCTTATGAATTTTTTAAGGTCGGCGCCGTCTTTTTCGTAATTGAGTAAGATTTCGGCGCAGGCGCGGCTGTCGCTTTCGGCGTGGTGATGAATAAGCGGAATTCCGTAGTAATCGCACATATCGTTAAGTTTATGCGGCATATCGGGTAAATGCTTTCTTCCGACCTGAACTGTACAGAGATAATGTACGTACGGCTTCCACTCAATATCATATGCCTCAAGGCAGCGCTTTAAAACGCCTAAATCAAACACAGCGTTATGCGCGGTTAATATGCCTTCGTTCATAAGAGGCTCAATCTTTTCCCACACTTCAGCGAAATTCGGCTCATATAATACCGTTTCCTCGCTGATTCCCGTAAGCCTTGTATTAAAATAGTCAAAATAGGTTTCGGGATTTACGAGGGAATAAAACTCCTCGCTTATTTTTCCGTTTTTTATAACCGTAATACCTATCGCGCTTATTCTGTTGTTTTCTCTGTTAGGTGTTTCCACATCAAATACGACATAATTATACATAAGTTTACTATATCATATCTTTAATTATTTCGCAATCTGTGTTATAATTATAGGACGGTAAAGAGGTAAAATGATTATGAAAACACAGTACATTCACGAGCCGACTGACCTTCAGTGCGGACAGGCTGTGCTCGCTATGCTGGCGGGGGTATCCGCAGAGCGTGTTGTTAGGGAGCTGAATAACGAACGCGAAACGAATTTAAAAGAAATGAAGAGTTTTCTTCGGGCGAACGGGTTTTATGTTTCCGATGAACGAAAAGAAGCTGAGAAAAAAGACGACCTTCCGCCGCTTTGTATGCTGAGCCTTGAAACGCCACGCTGCTGGCACTGGTCGCTATACAGTAACGGAGTTTTCTACGACCCCGAGCATGGCGTTATGGACGATTTCCCCGTCTGTTCAAGAAAGTATTTCTGGGAGATAAGACGTCCGAATGAACAGAGGAAAAGCCTTATGTAAGTCTTAATTCCGTAAGGCGGTGTTTATTCGGATTTTTCCCGTTTCATTCAAAGTATTGTGGCGTGAATTCTTGATTTTTGTACTTTGATATGATAGTATAAACAGTAATTAATAATTATTATATAAGCCCTATTCGTAAAGGAGTGTTCTTATGAAAAAATACGCAATTGCTACGGTAACCAGTATGGGCCTCAGGATTACGCCTCAGGACCGTATGGCGGTACAAAACAGCAATCTGTTTAACTTACAGGCGACCTCGGCTGAAAGCAACGTTCTCAACGTCGCGTCAAGCCTCGGCAAGGAATGTCTTGTTCTGACGAAATTCGTTGAGGGCTCGCCTATGGCGGACTTTATAAAGCGCCAGCTTCGCGCGCGTAACATCCGCTTTGAAGGAAAAGACGTTCCTCAGGGCGGCCCCTGGGGATACAGACACCAGTTCAATATCGCCGACTCAGGCTTCGGTCTCAGAGCGCCGAGAGTATGGAACGACCGCGCAGGCGAGGTCGGAAGAACTCTTTCCTCCGACGATTTCGACCTTGAGCGTATATTCGGCGAGGAGGGCGTGAGCGTTCTCCACCTTTCGGGTCTGATTGCCGCTATGAGCGAGGAAACGACGAGGTGCTGTCTTGAGGTTGCAAGAACCGCCAAGAAATACGGCACGCTTGTAAGCTTTGACCTCAACTACCGCGCTACTTTCTGGAAGGGCCGCGAGAAAGAGCTCAGCGAAGCCTTCCACGAAATTGCTTCCGTCGCCGATATTTTAGTCGGAAACGAAGAGGACTTTCAGCTCTGTCTGGGCTTCAAGGGCCCCGAGGCTGGCGGCAAGGAGCTTTCGTCCAAGATTGACCGCTTCAAGACGATGATTGAACAGGTAAGGGAAAAATATCCTCAGGCGAGAGCGTACGCTACGACCCTTCGTCAGGTAATATCCGCTAACGAACACCTCTGGGGTGCGATACTCTGGGCTGACGGAAACTGGTATATCGAAGAACCGAGACCTATTCAGGTTATGGACCGTATCGGCGGCGGCGACGGCTTCTCGGGCGGTCTTCTCTACGGCGTTCTTAACGGCTGGAGCCCCGATAAATGGCTTCAGTTCGGCTGGGCGAGCGGCGTTCTTGCAGCAAGCAGTTTAAACGACTACGCTGAGCCCGCCGACGAAAAGCAGGTATGGGATATTTACAAGGGCAATGCCCGCGTACAAAGATAAAGGAGAAACAGCAATATGAAAAAAGCAGATATCGGATTAATAGGACTTGCCGTAATGGGCGAAAACCTCGTTATGAATATGGAGTCAAAGGGCTTTACGGTCGCGGTGTATAACCGCACTACCTCAAAGGTTGATAATTTCGTAAACGGCCGCGCGAGCGGTAAGAATATAATCGGCTGTCACTCTCTTGAAGAGCTTGTGGAAAGTCTTGAAAAGCCGCGCAAGGTTTTTATGATGATTAAGGCGGGCTCTTCGGTTGACGCTATGATTGACAACCTTCTTCCTCTTCTTGAGGACGGCGACATAATTATTGACGGCGGAAACTCACATTTCCCCGACACTATGCGCAGAACGGAGTATGTTGAATCCAAGGGCAAGCTCTATGTAGGAACAGGCGTATCGGGCGGCGAAGAGGGCGCATTGAATGGCCCGAGCATGATGCCCGGCGGCTCTCCCGAGGCATGGCAGTATGTTAAGCCGATTTTCCAGGGAATCTGCGCAAAGGTTGAAAACGGCGAATCCTGCTGCGACTGGGTAGGCGAGAACGGCGCGGGCCACTTTGTAAAGATGGTTCACAACGGAATCGAATACGGCGATATGCAGCTTATCTGCGAGGCGTATCAGCTTATGCGCGACCTTCTCGGTATGAGCTATGAGGAAATGCATGAGACCTTTAAGAAATGGAACGAAACGGAGCTCGACAGTTATCTTATAGAAATTACCCGCGACATTCTTGCGTACAAGGACGAGGACGGCTCTCCGCTTGCTGAAAAAGTCCTCGATACCGCAGGACAGAAGGGTACGGGAAAATGGACAGGAATCGCCGCTCTTGACGAAGGCGTACCGCTTACTCTTATCGGCGAGGCGGTATTCTCAAGATGTCTTTCGGCTATGAAGGAAGAGCGCGTTGAGGCGAGCAGGGTATTTGACAGAAAGATTCCCGCGTTTGAGGGCGACAAGGCGGAAATGGTTGAAGCTATCCGTCAGGCGCTCTTTGCCTCGAAAATCATTTCCTATGCTCAGGGCTATACCTTAATGCGTACTGCGGCAAAGCACTACGGCTGGAATCTCAACTACGGCGGAATTGCACTTATGTGGCGCGGCGGATGTATTATCCGTTCGGTATTCCTCGGTAAAATCAAGGAAGCCTATGACGCCGACCCTCAGCTTAAGAATCTTATTCTTGACCCGTATTTCAAAGAGACAATAGAAAAGCTTGTACCTGCGTGGCGCAAGGTTGCTGCGGCGGCGGTACAGTACGGCGTTCCCGCGCCTGCTATGACCTCAGCGCTCAGTTATTTTGACGGCTACACAACCGACCGCCTTCCCGCTAACCTGCTTCAGGCTCAGCGCGACTATTTCGGCGCTCACACCTATGAGAGAACCGACGCTCCGAGAGGCGAGTTTTTCCACACTAACTGGACGGGCCACGGCGGCGACACAGCGGCTTCAACTTACAATGCATAATATTAAACTGATTGCTTTAGACCTTGACGGTACGCTGCTGAGCTCCGATAAACGGCTCTCAGACGAAAACGCGGCGGCGCTTGAAAGCGCTGCCGAATCGGGCGTTGAGATTGTCCCTGCAACAGGCCGTTTCTATCGCGGAATGCCGCAGAATATAAGGGAGCTTCCCTATATACGCTACGTCATTTCCGTTAACGGCGCGCAGGTGTATGATATTGAAAGAGATAAAACCGTCTGCTCCTCGGAAATCCCGTGGGAGCGCGCCGTATCCGTTATGGAAAGGCTCGACGGTCTTGACGTGATTTATGACTGCTACCAGGACGGCTGGGGCTGGATGACTCAGGCGCTCTACGACAGGGCGGAGGAGTATGCCCCGAGCGTTCATAATCTTGAAATGATAAAAAAACTCCGCACGCCCGTACCCGAGCTTAAGTCATACCTTAAAGAGCAGGCGAAGGGCGTACAGAAAATTCAGATTTTCTTTCGGGATATGGAACTGCGCGCAAAAATGCTGAAACAGTTTCCGAAAGAGTTTCCCGACCTCGTCGTTACAACCTCTATTGTAAACAATATCGAAATTAACAGCCGCGAGGCGACAAAGGGAATTGCGCTTAAAAAGCTGGCGGCGTTCCTTGAAATTCCGATTGAAGAAACAATGGCGTTCGGCGACGACCTCAACGATATAACTATGCTGAAAGAGGCGGGAATCGGCGTCGCTATGGAAAACGCTTATGAAGAGGTAAAGAAATCAGCGGACTATATAACGCTTGATTGTAACGAGAGCGGCGTAGCGTATGCGATGAAGCATTTTTTGGAGAAGAAATAATGAAAGATATATATCTTATTGCCGAAAAGGAAAACGGACTCACGAAGGAAGAGATAAAAAACGCCCTTCTTGAATCTCTGAAAGGCAGAACGCTTAACAGGGTTCTTATTCTTCCGCCCGATTTTACCCGTTTTCATTCAAACGCGGGTTATATCACGAACGTGTATTATCATACGCTGACAGACAAAGGAGTACAGGTTGATATTCTTCCTGCTCTGGGAACTCACGTTGCGATGACTGAGACGCAGTGGAACGCTATGTTCGGCGATATTCCTTTTGAAAGAATGCTCGTTCATAACTGGCGTACCGACGTAGTTAAGCTCGGCGAAATCCCCGCAGACTTTCTTTCGGAGATTACCGGGGGGCTTTGGAACGAGTCCGTTTCGGCTGAGGTAAACCGACTTGTTATGGATAAAAGCTATGACCTTATTATTTCTCCGGGTCAGGTAGTTCCCCACGAGGTTATCGGTATGGCAAACCATTCAAAAAACCTCTTTGTCGGCGTCGGCGGAAGCGAGATGATAAATAAATCGCATATGGTCGGCGCGGTCTACGGTATGGAGCGAATGATGGGTAAAGACAATACGCCCGTACGAAGAATGTTCGACTACGGTATGGAACACTTTTTAAAAGACCGTCCGATTTTGTTTGTACTTACGGTTACGACTGCTCCCGACGGAAACATCCGTACCCACGGACTCTTTATCGGAGAAGGCAGGGAATGTCTTACTCACGCGGTAAGTCTTGCTCAGAAGAAGAATATAGACTTCGTTGAGCACGGGCTGAAAAAATGCGTTGTCTACCTTGACCCCGAAGAATTCAAAAGCACCTGGCTCGGCAATAAGGCTGTTTACCGAACGAGAATGGCTATGGCGGACGGAGGAGAGCTTATTATCCTTGCCCCGGGCGTTGAGCGCTTCGGCGAGGACGATAAGGTTGACCTTCTTATCCGAAAATACGGATACAGAGGCCGCCTTCATACGCTTGAGGAGTTTAAAAAGCCCGAGAACGCCGATTTGAGCGAAAATATGGGCGCCGCGGCGCACCTTATCCACGGCTCGTCTGACGGAAGATTTACGATTACTTATGCCGTAAAGAATATCACTAAAGAGGAAATCGCCTCGGTTGGCTTCAATGCGGCGGACTACGACGCTCTTGCGAAAAAATACGACCCGAAAAAACTGAAATACGGTTATAACGAGGTTGACGGCGAGGAGATTTATTTCATCCCCAACCCCGCCCTCGGGCTCTGGATTAACCGTGAAAAGTTTGAAGAATAATTTAAAGGCAACGGATTTCTCCGTTGCCTTTTTAATCGTTTATCAGGGGCATTTCTGTCATTCTCAGCTTAGCGCAGCCGTAGGGAAACAGCTCGGTTTTTTCAGTATCTGAAATCGCCCTTAAGGATTTCGGAACCTTTCTGCATACCGTTTTCAGTTTTGTTCTTGTACCCCAGTTTATTTTTTTCATATAAGCCGTAACGGTTACGGGCGGATTGCTTACGGAAAACGGAAAGTCGCCGACGCCGTTATAATTTACGGAAAAGTCCGTACTGCAAAACGCGTAATTCCACTCTCCCGCAGGTATCAGCTCATAGTCGCAGTAAGGATATTTTCTTTCAACGCCTCTTTTGGAGTATTCAATCCTCTTTTCCTTAAACGGTATGGGAAGGGAAAAAAGAAGCGAGCCTGCCTGAACGGTTTTAAGGTTATTCGGTCTGTCTTTCAGCTTTACCGAAACGCCGAATTCAAGGCGAATTTCCGTTTCACCCTTTTCTATGTGTATTAAAGCGTCCTTTGTTTCGGCCTCTTTGCCGTTGATTTTTACATTTTCGGCAAAAGAGGGAATACGGATAATAAAATCAAAAGCTCTGTCGGCTGAGATTGAATAATGCGCCTTGTTTTCAAACGGATAATCGGTTTTAAGCGTTATGGATATTCCGTCTGTATTAAGTACGCCCGGAAGCATAAGGGCGTTGATAATAGTATCTCCCCTGTGCATAAACGAAGAAAGGGCAAGCTTCGGGAATCCCTGACTGAAATTAGCCGTGCAGCACCCGAAATTCGGTTCAAGTCCGAAAAGGTGCGCCCTTGGGCCGTTTGTTCCGAAATGGGAAAACGGGAAAAGCTTTATGCAGGCAATCTGATTTACCATCTGGTCGTACTGATGGCTCCACATATCCTCGCTGATTGTTGCGGGAAGGGCGTTGAACGAGAGAACCTCAAGGCGTTCCGCCCACTTATTATCGCCCGTAAATGCGAAAAGCTGTTCGTATGAATACATCTGTTCAACTACTCCGCAGAGCTCCGTTCCCTGAACGGGGCTAATACCCGAAAGACATTCGTCGCCCGTAAAGCCTTCAAAAACGGTACCGTTATATTCGTCAAGAATTTGTCGGTATTTTTCCGCCTTGTCGGTATATTCTTCGCCGAGAAGGTCGCAGGATACCGCTTCAGCTTTAAGCATCATAGCGAGGTTGACAATGTGAGTTTTATAACGCCAGATTCTGCGCGGCGTTTTCCATAGCTCTGTTGCCCCGTCATAGTCGTATCCCTGTTTTTTCAGTATATCCGCGAGCTCGTTTATCCATTTTTCGTCGTATCTTTTCTTTAAGAAATTAAGCGCAATAAAGGTTTCAAACCATCTGAATTTTCCCCAGTTAAAAAGGTGTATTTCGCCGCTTTTAAGAAGCTCATAATAGTTTTTCAGAGCTGAGTAAAGGACCTCGGGTACTCTTTCGTCGCCCGAGCAATCATAGTAAATTGTTAAGGTTTTCGTTATAAGCTGAAGCGCCCAGGTATCGTACCTTGAGCGCTTTTCTTCTCTGCACGGACAGAGCCAGCCGTCCTGTGACTGTTTTGAAATAACAGCGTCAATATATCTTTTTGCCTCTGCAATCATCTCTTCGTCTTCAAGAAGATATGCAAGCGGAATAAAACCGTCGAGCCAGTAGGGAACTCTTTCCCAGTCGTCGCGGTCTCCGCCGACCCAGGCGCTGTCTCTTACGTCGGGCCATATCTTATGAAGATTACCGCTGAGCCCCTTTGCCTGAATTTCAAGCTGACGAAGAAGCCAGCCCTGCGGTTTAATCTCTTTTGACGTGTAAAAATTCCATTTATTCATTTTCGTTTTCTGCCGTCTGAGCTTCCTCAACGTTAAAGCCCTTTTTAATAAGGAAGATGAGAGGAATAAATACAAATACAGCAACGATTGCGGCGTAAAGGAACATATTGCCTGAGGGTACTAAGGTTTCAACGCCGTATTCGTTTGTATAAGTAACCGCGGAATTGCGGCAAGCCATATCGCCGAGAACGGGACCTACAACCATAGGAATAAGAACGACGAATATCATTCTTATACCCTGGAAAAGACCTGCTTTTCCTACGGGAATGAAGTCCTTGATAGCGGCGTTTAGCTGAATCGTCATAAGAATAAAGCCGAGCGCGGCAGGTAATATTCCTATAAGAACAACGGTAATGCTTGTTGAGGTGGAAAGAAGAAACAGACCTACGGGCATTAATACGGCACAGGGCACAAGACAGTACGCCTTGTTTTTAGCGCCGAGCTTCATAAGAACAATAACGCCCGCAACAAGAAGCGCAACGACAATAACCGCGGTTATAATTACGCCCGTTGTGAGGAACTTATCCCCGCCGTTTACGGGTATAATAACATACTGAAGGTATACGAGAAGATACGGGAAGAAAACCTGATACGCTACCGTTGCGAAGCCTATAGCGAAAAGCGTAAGGTAAAGCCTTATGTTTTCTTTAATAGCTGAAGGTCTGAAGCCGTAGAAAAGGTCAGCCCAGTAGCTTGAATTATCCTCTTTAACAATTCTGTTTTCAGGCTCTTTGATAAGAAAGAGACCTGCGACTCCGCAAAGGGTTACAAAAATACCGAGCCCGATAAAGAAATTCTGATATGATACCTTTCCCGCCTGAGCGAAGCTTCCTACGCCCATTACCGCGCCTGCGGAGGCAAATACGACAACCTGAAGAACGGTTTCAAGTATCGGTCTTATTTTCGGAGTCGTAATATCAGTAACCCACGCGTTAAACGCCGCGTCGTTACTCGTTGAGCCCATAAAGGTCATAATAATATCCATAATTATTACAACCCATACGGTAGCGGTAAGGATTTTTGCGTCGTCTGAAAGGTGTAAAATACCTGCGACGTTTTCTTTTGTAATCAGTCCGAACATACCCGTAATAATACCCCAGAAAATGTATCCTACGGATATAAACAGCCTTCTGTTTTTCAGCTTATCGCTGAGCGTACCCATAATAAAGGTTGTAACTACCGCCGCAATAGCTGAAAGCGCAACCATACGGCTTATAGCCGTTGTAGGCGCCATTGAGCCTGCCTGAGCAGCAGCGGACGTGTTTGCGTATACGGAATTGTAAAGGAAGGTGTTGAAATACATATTTTCAACGTTCCACGCAACGCCGCCCATAAAACTGAAAAGACAGATAGTAAACCAGTTTCGTTTAGAAAGTTTTTCGTTAGCCATATTGTAAACCTCCCGTTTTTTTCCATTATAACATTTTTATATTAATAATTCAATCGGCGGTTGCGTATTTGACTCGTCAGATTATGACTGTTGTTATTTTTTGCGATTAAGTGTATAATGAAACAGACAAATAGTGATTTTTGGAGGCTGTATGAGTATAACAATTAACATTTATTACACAGGAGAAAACGGCAACGCATTAAAATTTGCAACCGAGATGAAAGAGAGCGGTATCGTTGACAGAATCAGAGCGGAGAAAGGCAATTTGCGTTATGATTATTTTCTGCCCGTTAATGATAGCGAAACAGTTTTATTAATTGATTCCTGGGAAAATCAGGAGGCGCTTGATATTCACCACGCCTCCCCGATGATGAAGGAGATTGCCGCTCTGCGAGAAAAATATGACCTTCATATGAAGGTGGAACAATTCACTGAAATCAAAAGTGTCAGCGACGAGAAATTTATAAGAAAATAAGAAACAGTCAAACTCTTATTTGTACAGGAGAAATTAATGACATTATCTCATTACAAACCCGAAAAGGGTTGGATAAACGACCCGAACGGACTCGTGCAATTCGGGGGATATTATCATATTTTTTATCAGCATTCGCCCCATTTTGAAACTCCGTGGCATGAAAGCATGCATTGGGGGCACGCAAGAACGAAGGATTTTATTCACTTTGAGGAATTGCCTGTTGCACTTTTTCCCGACAGGGATTATGACAGGGACGGCTGTTGGTCGGGAACCGCTATTGTCAAGGACGATGTTCTTTATCTTTTCTATGCCTGCGTACAAGAAGAAAAGCAGGCAGTTGCAGTTGCTTATTCCTATGACGGAATCCACTTTGAAAAATACAGCGGCAACCCCGTGATTAAGTCATTTCCTCCCGACGGTTCTCCCGATTTCAGAGACCCTGCCGTATGCTTTGCAGACGGAAAATATTGGTGCGTTATGGCGTCAGGCAACCGAGAGAAAAACACAGCCGTTTTGCTGCTTTATGAGAGCGAGGATTTGCTGCGCTGGAGATATTGCGGAGTTATGCGTGAGTGGCAGAATGCAAAATTTGCGGAATGTCCCTCTTTCGTCAAACTCCAGGATAAATACCTTCTCGCAGCGTCGGTCTGCAGAGAGGACTCACACAGCTTTTCACTTGCCGTCGGAGCTTTTGAAAACGGGCGCTTTATCTCTCAGGCTGAAAGCGAGGTTGACAAAGGTCCCGACAGATATGCAGGTCAGATATTTTGCGATAATAACGGCAGAGCAATTCTGATTTCCTGGGTTCCGGGGTGGAATTATGCAGGGTACAGAGAAAGGGATATAGGCTGTATGTCCCTGCCGTGTGAAGTCACCTTTGAAAACGGAAAGCTCCGTGCATTCCCCCTCCCGGAGGTGAGACAGCTTCTGACTGACCAGGACCCTGCACTGATAAGAACGCAGGACGGCTTTTGCATTAAACGCGAGGGACGCGAGGATGTTGTATATACGGGAAAAATAAACAGTCTGCATTGCCTGCGCGACGATTACATTCTTGAAGTGTTTGTCAACGGAGGCGAAGAGATTTACACAGCTCTGCTTTGAATCAGCGTGCTGCAATACTTTTTTAACAAAACAGATACATCAGTAGTTAAAGAGGGCATAATATGGAATACATAAGAGTTACTAAAGAAAACATTGAAAAAGAGCACATTTGCTGTGCGATTTCAAATAACAACGACGTACAGGTCTCGTCTAAAAAAGCGTGGCTTTCCGAGCGGTTTGACGACGGACTTGTTTTTCTGAAAAGCACCGAGCGGGGTAAATGCTTTATTGAATATATCCCTGCTGAAAATGCATGGAATCCTATTGAAGCAGAAGGATATATGTTTATTGACTGCCTTTGGGTTTCGGGTTCGTTTAAAGGGCACGGCTATTCAAACGAGTTACTCCGCGAATGTATTGACGACAGTAAAAGCAAGGGAAAGAAAGGCTTATGTATTCTCTCTTCCGCAAAGAAAAAGCCGTTTCTCGCCGACCCGAAATATTTAAAATATAAAGGCTTTGAGGTTTGCGATGAAGCGGATAACGGTATACAGCTCTGGTATTTACCGTTTGAAAATGATTCTCAGAAGCCGCAGTTTAAAGCTTGTGCAAAGCATCCTCACATTGACGAAAACGGTTATGTGCTTTACTACACAAGCCAGTGTCCGTTTAATGCAAAGTATGTTCCGATTGTCGAAAAAACCGCTGAAGAACAGGGCGTTAAATTCAGGGCAATTCACATAACGAATAAAGAAGAAGCTCAAAACGCACCGACTCCGATTACAAATTACGCTCTTTTCTTTGACGGCGAGTATCTCACAAATGAGCAGATGAATGACAAAAGATTTCTGAAACTGTTATCGCGCTGAATTCTGGTTGAAATATAAATTGAAAAATTTTTTTAATCTTTAATATTCACTTAATAATTTATGGTATAATAGAACCATAATATAATCAGGAGGTAACTATTATGGCTAACAGAATCATCTTAAACACAGTATCATTTCACGGCAAGGGCGCTATAAACGAAATAGTACCTATTGCTCAGACTAAGGGCTGGAAACACATCTTTGTATGCTCCGACCCCGACCTTATCAAGTTCGGTGTTGCCGCAAAGGTAACTGACCTTCTTGACGAGGCAAAAATCCCATATACAGTTTATTCGGGAATTAAACCGAATCCGACTATTGAAAATGTTAAGGACGGCGTTGAGTCATTCAAGGCTTGCGGCGCTGATTCCATTATTACCATCGGCGGCGGCTCCTCCATGGATAC
Organism: uncultured Clostridia bacterium; assembly: GCA_947169815.1. Classification (GTDB taxonomy): domain Bacteria; phylum Bacillota; class Clostridia; order Oscillospirales; family Acutalibacteraceae; genus Eubacterium_R. The sequence goes on from CAMVRG010000009.1 coordinate 20,167, forward strand.
CGCAAAGGCTATTGGTATTATTATTGCTAACCCCGAATTTGCCGATGTTCGCTCGCTTGAAGGCGTTGCGCCGACAAAGAACCACGCAGTTGATACGATTGCTGTTCCGACCACCGCAGGCACGGCGGCAGAGGTAACGATTAACTATGTAATTACCGATACCGAAAAAGAGCGTAAGTTTGTCTGCGTTGACGAACACGATATTCCCGAATACGCTATCGTTGACCCCGATTTGATGTCTTCAATGCCCAAAGGCTTAACCGCTTCAACAGGTATGGACGCGCTCACTCACGCTATTGAGGGATATACAACAAAGGCTGCGTGGGAAATGACGGATATGTTCCACCTTGAAGCAATCAAGCTTATCTCAAAGCACCTCAGAGGCGCTGTTGAAAACAAGCCCGAGGACAGAGAGGGAATGGCTCTCGCGCAGTATATTGCGGGTATGGGCTTCTCGAACGTCGGCCTCGGTATTGCTCATTCAATCGCCCATACTCTCGGCGCTCACTATGATACGCCTCACGGCGTTGCATGCGCTATGATGCTTCCGATAGTTATGGAATATAACGAGGAATACACGGGCGAAAAGTACAGAGAAATCGCACGCGCAATGGGAGTTGAAGGCGTTGACAATATGTCGCAGGAGGAATACAGAAAAGCCGCTGTTGAGGCAGTTAAAAAGCTTTCAAAAGACGTAGGAATCCCCGCAACAAACGATAAGGTTAAAGAGGAAGACCTCGACACCCTTGCTGCCGACGCATTCGCAGACGCCTGCTGTCCCGGCAACCCGAGAGAAACAAATATTGACGACCTCAAGTCCCTTTACAGAAAAATTATGGCTTAAAGATATAACCCGGCAGACAAGAATATTTGTGATATAATTGTGTCAACGGTATTAAAAGATGATGAATCGGAGGAAATAATATGGATATGAAGTGTTACAGATGTGAGCACTGCGGAAACATTATAGCTATGGTGAAAAACAGCGGAGTTCCCGTAATGTGCTGCGGACAGAAGATGACAGAGATTGTACCCGGAACAACTGACGCAGCAGTAGAAAAGCACGTTCCCGTTTATGAAATCAGGGATAACGTTCTTTATGTAACCGTCGGCGAGGCTGAACATCCTATGCTTGACGAGCATTACATAGAGTGGATTGCCGTTCAGACAGCATCGGGAAATCAGAGAAAAACATTAAAGCCGGGTGACGCGCCTGAGGCGGCGTTTGCTCTTGTAGACGGTGACGAGGTTCAGGCGGTATATGCATACTGCAATCTTCATAGCCTGTGGAAGGCATAAAACAAAGTATAAATAATAGTCAGGATAACAGACAGCTGTCAATAACAGCGGCGTTTAGCCGTTCGTTGATTTACAGTATCTGAACAATCCCTCAAAAAATCTGAAGGCAGGCGAGTCAAATCGCCTGCCTTTTGTAATATAAATTCCCTGTGTAACTGATTTTCCGCCGCGTCTCTCAAATGTCACTTGAAATCGTTGATACAACTTGATTTCGGTACTTTTTAACCGCCAAATACAGCGATTAACAACAAAAATGGACGACTCTTACGAGTCGTCCTATTTTTTGGCAGAGGTATAAGGATTCGAACCTTAAATGACGGAGTCAGAGTCCGGAGTGTTACCGTTACACTATACCTCTATATATTTTGTTCGCTTTCGCAAGAGATAATATAACACATTCGGATTGATTTATCAAGTAAAATTTTATTTTTTTACTTATTTTTTTTAAAATTTCGGAATAACGCCGTATCTATATTCCTGAAAACGTTGTTGTTTCGGCAGTTTATCTGTTCTGCGGCGCATTGACTTTATCGTTTTATTATTCTATAATGGTAAAAAAGAAAGGCGGAGATATTATGACATTACAGACTCTTATAGACGATATTATGGTTCAGGGCGATGTGCTCGTAAGATTATTCAACGACGAGAGCGACGAGGACGATATTGTAATTGAAACTAACGACATTGAGGGCGAGGATTTATCTGAATATGCCGACTTTGAGGTAGAGTCAATTTATGCAAACCTTGAGCAGCTCATAATAGAAATTTCGGAAGCGGAATAGCAAAATTTCAGTAGTTATAAAACATCAGAAATGAAGGTGCAGACTATGAAAGTATCAGCTTATCCTAATCCGCAGTTTAAAAGAAAAGACTACGAGCTCTTAAACGGAGAGTGGGATTTCGGCTTTAAAAAGAGAAGCAGGGGCTTCAGGTTTTCAAAAGGCTTTGAAAGGGCTGCTGAGGTTTATAAGACGAACGGGTATCCGTATAAAATCAACGTTCCGTTCTGTATAGAAAGCGAGCTTTCGGGTATCGGCTATACGGGCTTTGTTGAGCAGGTATGGTATAGGAAGAGAGTCAATATAAAAAAAGACGGAAGAAGAGTCTTTCTTCATATCGGCGCCGCTGATTATATAACAAGCGTTCTTGTTAACGGAAAGCCTGTCGGACGTCACAGAGGCGGCTATACCTCCTTTGCTTTTGAAATAACCGATTATGTAAAGGACGGGAAAAACGAACTTTTCATTTACTGTGAGGACGACGTTAAAAGCTCTCTCGTGCCACGCGGAAAGCAGAGCGAGAAGCTTAAAAGCCACGGCTGCGACTATACAAGAACGACGGGAATATGGCAGAGCGTGTGGCTTGAATATACCCCCGAGGAATACATAAAGGGCTTCAGGCTTTATCCCGACATAAACGGAAGGGTAACCGTTTCAGCCGATTTTGAGGGCAAAGCGGATTTTTCCTGCTCGGCATACTATGACGGAAAGCAGGTCGGAAAAGGCGAGGTTAAGGGCGCCGCGGGCAATACCATTTTACAGCTTGAGCTTGACGAAACGCATCTCTGGGAGGTAAATAACGGAAGACTGTACGACCTTGAGCTTACCTTCGGAAGAGATAAGGTTAAAAGCTATTTCGGGCTGAGAAGTCTTCGCCTTGACGGGATGAAATTCCTCATTAACGAAAAAAGCGTATTTCAGCGTCTCGTTCTTGACCAGGGCTTCTATAAAAAGGGAATATATACCGCCGAAAACGACGACGAGCTGAAACGCGATATTGAACTTTCAATGGAACTTGGATTTAACGGCGCAAGGCTTCATCAGAAGGTGTTTGACCCGCGTTTCCTCTATTTTGCGGATATGGCGGGATATCTTGTATGGGGCGAATATCCTAACTGGGGACTTGATTATTCAGACGCGAAGAGCATTGACGTATTCCTCGCCGAATGGGGCGAGGCGGTTGAAAGAGGCTTTAACCATCCGTCGATTATCGGCTGGTGTCCGTTTAACGAGACCTGGGATTATAAGGGAAGGCGTCAATACGACCCGCTTATTTCAACCGTTTACGATTATACCAAGGCGGTTGATAAAACCCGTCCGTGTATTGATACAAGCGGAAATTTCCACGTTAAAACGGATATTTTCGACCTTCACGATTACAGATATAAGGCTGATGAGTTTAAGGAAAGCTATGACCGCTTTGTGAGCGAAAACTATCTGTATCAGCACGTTTTAAACGACAACCCGAACCGCCAGACCTACGGCGGCGAGCCCGTATTCATAAGCGAATACGGCGGCATTAAGTGGGCGTCCGACAGTAAAATAAGCTCGTGGGGCTACGGCAAGGACGTAAAAACTCCCGAGGAATTTGCCGAAAGGTACTGCGGTCTTACCGACGCGATAAGCTCTAATGAAAAGCTTTTCGGCTTCTGTTATACTCAGCTTTACGATATTGAGCAGGAGCAAAACGGACTTTATACGTACGCCAGAGAGTGTAAGTTCGACGACGGAATATATGAAAAAATAAAAGCCTCCAACGAGAAGAAGGCGGCTATTGAATAGTATAAAAAAGGAGAAAAGAAATGGAAAAAACGAAGGACAATACTCTCAGATGGAAAATATTATCCGTTATCCTTGCGGTTGCGCTTCTCGGAACGCTCGCTGCTTCCTGTATGGATTCGGATAATGTCAATTCGGTTAAAGCCCCGATAAAAAACGCGACCGCGCTTTCATCGTGGAATGACGAAGCGACTGCGAAAAAGGAATTAACCGATTATGTTAAAGCCGTAACAGATAAGAATTCCGAGAACTTTATCCCCGTTGAGGACAGAATCGCAGTTTTTGATTTAGACGGAACGCTTGCGTGCGAAACCGACCCGTGCTATTTTGACCACTGTATTTATAAGTACAGAGTTTTTGACGACCCGACATATAAGGACAAGGCGAGCGACTTTGAAAAAGAGGTCGGAAAAGAGGTTGTTCACTTTATGGAGACGGGAGAATCGAGACCCGATTCTATGGAGCGCCACGGAAAGGCGGTTGCCTCGGCGTTCAAGGGATTTACTCCCGACGAGCTTGTAGACTATGTAGCCGAATTTGCAAAAACTCCTGCTCCGGGTTATGAAAATATGACGAGAGGCGAGGCGTTTTATAAGCCTATGCTCGAGGTAGTCGATTATCTTAAGAATAACGGCTTTACGGTTTACGTTGTAAGCGGTACAGACAGATATATTGTAAGAGGTCTTGTAAAGGCTTCTCCGCTTGACCTTCCGACTAATCAGCTTATCGGCTCAGATACAACGCTTGTAGCTACCGACCAGGGCGATACCGACGGTCTTGAGTATCAGTTTGACGATAACGACCAGCTTGTTTTCGGCGGAACCTTCATAGTTAAAAACCTTGATATGAATAAGGTAACCGTTATTCAGCAGGAAATCGGAAAGCAGCCCGTTCTTGCTTTCGGTAACAGCGGGAGCGATTCGAGTATGGCGGAATACGCGATAAACGGTAACAAGTATCCCGCAAAGGCGTTTATGCTCTGCTGCGACGATACCGAGCGTGAAAACGGAAATGTTGAAAAGGCAGAGAAAATGAAAAAGAGCTGTGAGGAAAACGGCTGGACGGCTGTTTCAATGAAAAATGACTGGAAAACAATTTACGGCGATAAAGTAACGAAGAAATAATAAAAGTAAAAGCTGACACTGCGTGTCAGCTTTTTTATTTTGTTTTTATTTATACATCGGACCGTAGGTTTCGCATGCGCGGTAATCGGCTGACTGAGCGTCCTCGGTACCGAAGGCTGCCCAGGAATGCGGACGGAAGATTCGGCTTTCGTCAACATTGTGCATATTAACGGGAATTCTGAGCATTGAAGCAAGGGTAATAAGCTCGGCTCCTACGTGGCCGTAAACGGTTACGCCGTGGTTAGCGCCCCAGTTAGCCATAACGCTGTAAACGTCCCTGAACGCGCCCCTGCCCGTAAGATTCGGAACGAACCAGGTAGTCGGCCAGGTCGGGTCGGTACGCTTATCTATAACGTTGTGGATTTCGTCGGGAAGGTCGGCTGTATAGCCCTCGGCGAGCTGAAGAACGGGACCTATTCCGTCGATTACGTTAACTCTGAGCATTGTAACGGGCATTTCGGCGTGACATCTGAAATGACTTGAGAATCCGCCTCCGCGGAAAGACTCTAAGTTAGCCCTGCACCAATCGGTAGCGTCGATACAAGCCTTGATATCGCTTTCGGTCATGTCCCAGAACGGCTTCATACAGCCCTCGCCCTTATCGTTCTTTGAAGCGCCGCTGCCGTCAAGAGCTGTAGCCCCCGAATTGATAAGGTGGATAAATCCGTTTTTCGCCACTCCGTCGGGCTTACGTCCCGTAACTCGCTCGCACGCCTCCGGGCTCCAGTAGGTTCTGACGTCGTGGAAGCAGGGAGCGGTATTGGTAACGAGAGTTCCGAGCATCATCGCAACGCAGTTAAGCGTATCGTTTTCGGTAGCGAACGGGGTAGGCGCTTTCTTTCCGTTCCAGTCGAACGTGCTTGCCATAATAGCCTCGGTGAAGTCAGCATTGGGAAGCCAGTCCGTCCATTGGCGCTGTCCCTGGAAGCCGCCTGCGATAGCGTTTTTTCCGAGCGCCTCCTCGTGCCATCCGATTTCGTCGAGCTTTTTATTTCCGTAAAGAATATCGCGCATTATAAGAGTCATCTTTACTATGAATTCCCAGTCCTTGTCGGGAGCGATGACCTTTGATTTTGTAATAATTTCGGGGAGGTCCTTGCTTGCGTTACAGTCGTAGCCCTCTCTGCAGTTTTCTTTTACCCACGCAAGCGCCTTTTCGTATTCGCCCTTATCGTAGATTTCAAGCTTAATACGGCGGAGTATTTCGGTCATATCGACCCATTCCGCGCGTATACCGAAATATTTCTGGAACATATCCGCGTTACAGTAGCTTCCTGCGATACCCATTGA